>CAXTCV010000541.1:0-2002 GCA_964242725.1 uncultured Methylobacterium sp. | reverse complement strand
TCACGTTCGAGGGCACCTCGAACAGGAAGTAGCCGAGGAAGAAGATCCCGGCGCCGAGGCCGTAGACCGTCTCGGAGAACCTCAGCTCCTGGGACATCTGGAGCTTGGCGAAGCCGACATTCACCCGGTCGAGATACGCCACCACGTAGCAGAGCATCAGGAACGGCACGAGGCGCCAGAACACCTTCGCGTAGGTGCGGTCGACGAAGGATTGTTCGTCCCTGGGTGCGGCGGCGCTCCCCAGCGGGGCGACTTGGACCGGCATCGGCGTTCTCCCTGGTCCGGGGCGCGGGGGCCGACGGACGATGGTCTTCGCCGCTCGTTTCGGCAGCGCTGGCGGCGTCTGTAGCTGCTTTTGGCAGCGCTGCCAATCCGGGTTGTGCGGAATAATGCAGGCCGCTATGTCGGGTCAGCGCGACGCTGACGACCGGCGCGACGGCCCCCTCCCGTGCGGGAGGGGGTTGGGGTGCGGGGCGAGACGGTGCAGGACTGAGCACGCCGTCAACGCGTGTTCGGGTCGCGCCACTGCCGGGAGCCGCAGGTCCCTCACCCGGCTCTCTGCGAGAGCAGACCTCTCCCGCACGGGAGAGGGGACCCGCACCCATCCGGATCGGTCCGGCTCACCGATGCGGTCGACGCGAAAGAATATGCGCCGGGAGAAGCGGGGCCATGGACGACGTTCAGCCGCCGGGGCGGCTCGTGACCCTCACCGACGTCGCCCGGGAGGCCGGGGTGGGCGAGAGCACGGTCTCGCGGGTCCTGCGCAACCACGGCTCCTATTCCAAGCGCGCCGGCGAGCGGGTGGCGGAGGCCGTGGCCCGGCTCGGCTACGTGCCGAACCGGCTGGCCGGGAGCCTCGCCGGGCCGGGGGCGAGCACGCGGCTCGCGGGCGTCGTCATCCCGTCGCTCGCCAACGTGGTCTTTCCCGACCTGCTGCGCGGCCTGACCACGGCGCTCGATGCCGAGGGCATCCAGTGCGTGATCGGGGTGAGCGACTACGATGCGGACCGCGAGGAGGCCCTCGTGGCCGCCCTCCTGTCCTGGCGCCCGGCGGCGCTGCTGCTCACAGGGCTGGAGCACACGCCCGGGACGGTGGCCCTGGCGCGGGCCGGGGGCCTGCGGGTGGTCGAGATGATCGACACGGACGGGGCCGGGATCGACGCCGTGGTCGGCTTCTCCAACCGGGCCGTGGGGGCGGCGAGCGCCCGCCACCTCGTGGGGCGCGGCTACCGCCGCATCGCCTATCTCGGCCACGATCTCGCGGTCGACCTGCGGGCGGGCAAGCGCCTGGCCGGGTTCGAGGAAGCCCTGGCGGAGTCAGGTTTGGCGCTCTGTGGCAAAGAAATCCGCCCCGGGCCGTCCTCGCCGGGTTCCGGGCGGGCCGGGCTGGAGGCGCTGCTCGCGCGCCGCCCGGACCTGGACGCGGTCTACTTCTCCAACGACGACATGGCGCTCGGCGGCTACTTCGCCTGCCTGTCGGCGGGCCTGACCGTGCCGGGGCGGATCGCCCTGTTCGGCTTCAACGGGCTCGACTTCGCGGCGGCGATGCCCCAGCCCCTGTCGACGGTGCGCACGCCGCGCCTGGAGATCGGCCGGCAGGCCGCCGCCTGCCTGATGGGCGAGCGTGCCAAACAGATCGATCTCGGATTCACGCTGATCGAGGGAGCGACCGCATGAATGAGACGGCGTTGCGCGAGGAGATCTGCCGCTACGGCCGCTCGCTGTTCGAGCGCGGCCTGACGCCGGGCTCGTCCGGCAACATCTCGCTGCGCCTGCCCGACGGCGGCTGGCTGGTGACGCCGACCAACGCGTCGCTGGGCTTCCTCGACCCGGCGCGGATCTCGCGCCTCGACGACGCCGGCCGGCTGGTCTCCGGCGACAAGCCGACCAAGGAGATCCCGCTGCACAGCGCGCTCTACGCGAGCCGGAGCGGCGCCAAGGCCATCGTCCACCTGCACTCGACCCACGCGGTGGCGGTCTCGATGCTGCCGGAGATCGACCC
>CAXTCV010000540.1:0-2007 GCA_964242725.1 uncultured Methylobacterium sp. | reverse complement strand
CCGGATCAGGCCGTCAGGGCAAGGCCGATGCCGAGGAGCCCCAGCACGAGACCGCCCTGGAGCCAGCAGGCCGTCCGGTACAGCGCCAGCGCCCGGGCGATGTCGTCCGGCGTGGCCTCGGCCCGGCCGTCGCCCATATGGGCGTCGGCGACGGGGGTGCCGTCGTAGACCCGCGGTCCCGCGAGCCGCAGGCCGAGGGCGCCGGCCATCGCCGATTCCGGCCAGCCGGCATTCGGCGAGCGATGGCGGCTTGCGTCGCGGGCCATGGCCCGGAGCGCGCCGCGGGCGTCGGCGCCGCGCAGGGCGGCCGCCCCGGCGATCAGCAGGCCGGCGAGCCGCGCGGCCGGCAGGTTCACCAGATCGTCGAGCCGGGCCGCCGCCCAGCCGAAGGCGGCGTAGCGCGGCGTCCGGTGGCCGATCATGCTGTCGGCCGTGTTGACCGCCTTGTAGAGCGCGCCGCCGGGGAGGCCGAGGCAGCCGATCCAGACGGCGGGCGCGACGATCCCGTCGGAGAAGTTCTCCGACAGGCTCTCGATGGCGGCGCGGCACACGGCCGGCGCGTCGAGCCGTTCGGGGTCGCGCCCGACGATCATCGCCACCGCGCGGCGCCCGGCCTCCAGGCCGCCGGTGCGCAGGGCCTGCTCCACGGCGGCCACGTGGTCGTGCAGGCTGCGCTGCGCCGGCAGGCTGGCGCAGATCAGGCCGAGCAGCAGCCAAGCGGGGAGGGGGCCGGCGAGGCCCGCCAAAGCCGTGAGGCCGAGCGCCGGCAGCCCCACGGCGGCGAGCAGGAGCGCCAGGGCGAGGCAGCCCGCGGCCCGGCGCCGCCGCGCGCCGCCGCGGTTGAGGCTACGCTCCAGGGCGGCGATCAGCCGGCCGATCCAGGTGACAGGGTGGCCGATGGCCTTGTAGAGCGCGTCCGGGTAGCCGGCCGCCGCCTCGATCCCGAGGGCGAGGGCGAGGATGGCGAGCGTGTCGGCAAACGTACCGGGCAGATGGACCATTCGAAGTGGAACGTTTCCGCGCGTGAGCCCGCCCCGATCGCCCATGGCGGCGATCTCGGCGCGCTGCGTCTGGCCTTTCCCGACGCGCCGGAACCGTGGCTCGACCTCTCGACGGGGATCAACCCGGTCCCCTATCCCGTGCCGCCGGTGGAGGCCAGCGCCTGGACGCGGCTGCCCGAAGCCGCCGAGGTCCTGGCCCTGCGGGAGGCCGCCGCCGCTTCCTACGGCGCCCCCGGTGCCGGTCACGTCGTGGCCGCCCCCGGCACCCAGATCCTGATCGAGACCCTGCCGCGGCTCCTGGCCCCGACCCGGGTCGCGGTCCTCGGGCCCACCTATGCCGAGCACGCCGCCGCCTGGGCCCGGGCCGGGCACGCGGTGGCGGAGATCTCCGGCCCCGAAGGGGTCGGCGATGCCCGGGTCGTTGTGATCGTCGATCCCAACAATCCGGACGGGCGGACCCACCCGCTGGCGGCGCGCCGCGCCCTGGCCGCGGCGCTCGGCACCCGCGGCGGCCTGCTGGTGGCCGACGAGGCCTTCGCGGATCTCGAGCCGGTGGAGAGCCTGTGCCCGCACGCGGCGCCGGGCCTCGTGGTGCTGCGCTCCTTCGGCAAGACCTACGGGCTCGCGGGCCTGCGCCTGGGATTCGCGGTCGCCGATCCGGGGACGGCGGAGCGGATCGCCGGGGCGCTCGGCCCCTGGGCGGTATCCGGGCCGGCGCTGGCGATCGGAACGGCCGCCCTGTCGGACGGGGCGTGGCGCGCGGAGGCCGCGCAGGCCCGGGCGGCGGATGCGGGCCGCCTCGACCGGATGATCGCCCGGGGCGGCGGAACCGTCATCGGCGGCACGTGCCTGTTCCGGACCGCGGCGTTTCCCGACGGGCCGGACCTCTACCGGCGGCTCGCGGCGGCGGGGATCGCGGTGCGGCGCTTCGCCGAGCGCCCGGAGCGCCTCCGCTTCGGCCTGCCGGCCGGGAAGGCGGCCTGGTGCCGGCTGTCGCGGGTGCTCA
>CAXTCV010000539.1:0-2018 GCA_964242725.1 uncultured Methylobacterium sp. | reverse complement strand
GGCAGCGCGGGGCGGACCCGGCCGTTGAGGGGGCTGCCCGCCCTGCAGATCGCGGCGGCCGCCCGGGTCGGGTCCGCGCCCCGGCGCGAAAGCCACAGCCCGGCACGGATCCCCTCGGGGGGTGGATCAGCCTTGGCCGTCATTGGACACTGCCTACTGGCTCGTATATCACCGGGATCAAGCTTGGCCAGAAGGGCTGAGTATTGCTTTCGGGTGGCAATATGGTGTCGCGGATCGCGGTTCTAGGACTCATCATGCTCCTGGCAAGTGCCTGTTCGCGTTTGCCAAGCGTGCCCACCGCGTACAGTTCCCTTCCGCCCGTCGCGCCGGCCCCCGAGCTCGCCCGGACCGTGACGAGCCCCACCGCGCCGAGTCTCGCCGTGACGGCCGTTCCGGAAGCGGCCCTGCCGGCCATCCGAATCCCCGGTGCGGGTCTGGGACACGGTGTCGCGACGGGTGGCGGACAGGGCGTGAACCCCACGGATGTCCTGGAGGCCTCGGCGCGCGCGCGGCTGTCCTGGACGGTCATGCGCCCCGCGGAGCTGACGAGGCCGCTCTTCATGGACCGGGCGCTCGTGCGCTCGAGCGTTGCGGAGACGGGGGCGCTCGCCGCGGACCGGCCGGCCGCCAGGGCCGCCGCGCCGACCTACAACCGGGAGGTGGTGATGGACCGCCTGGAGCAGGATGGCCGGCGTGCCGCCAAGCCGATCTGCTCCGGCTGCTGAGAGACGCGCCGGCACCTTCGCCAGTCCCGGCGACACCGCCCATCCCGACCCGGATCCCGTGACGGGCGGCCCGATCTCGTCCGTGTCGGCTCAGAGATCCGCCGGAGCCGCACCGCCTCAGCCCTGCTCCGGGCGCTCTCGGGCGTTCCGGTCCGCTTCGTCCCGGCGCGCCGCCCGGGCGAGGGCGATCAGGTCGGCGGCGCTCGGCGCGCCGCTCGACCCCGGGCCCGATCCGACCAGCAGCAAGCCCGGCGGCACCGTGCGGATCCGGCCCGCCTCGGCGCGCGCCTTCCGGCGGCCCGTCCCTGGATCGATCGCGTTCGTCATAAGGCCGGGGCTCCCCCGTCAGCGGGGACCGGGCTGGGGACGGGGCCGCGGTACGGAGATGGTGACCAGCTCGCCGGTCGTCGGATCGAGGATCGTCATGGGCGCTCCCGTGGCAGCGCGCCATGGCAGGCCCGAATTGTGTTTTAACCTTGACCGTTCGCGCGCCCGGCCACAGTTTTCGCGGCTGATTTCCGTTCAGCGCGGTCGGAAGTTATTGAATAGCCGTCACGACGATTGAATTCGATCCGGCATCCCGGAGCCTCGGAGACCGCCTTCGCGTGTCCCGCGCCGATCGCCGGGGCCGCCGCCGGGGAGGCCGGGTCGATCGCTGTCGCCTTCAGCCCCCTGCCGCGCCCGCCGCCCTTGGCGTTCCGCGGAACGCCGACCGCGACGGGGGCCGGGCGGCCTGCGCTCCCACGGCGCTCGTCGCGACGAGGGGCGGACTCGCCGCCACAGGCCACAGCGTGAGGCCCCGGGATCCGCGCGAAGCCAGGGCCACGGACGCGCCGGATCCGTGACCCCGTGCCGGTCAGCCGAGCCGGACCCGCCAGATCTCCGCAGCGTATTCCCGCATCGCCCGGTCCGAGGAGAACCACGCCATGCGGGCGGTGTTGCGGATCGCCTTCGCCCACCAGCCGCGCGGGTCGCGCCACGCGGCGTCGATGGCGCGCTGCACCCGCCAGTAATCGTCGAAATCGGCGGTGAGCAGGTACTGGTCGCGCCGGCGCAGGTCGTCGGTGAGCGGGCGGAACCGGCCCGGCTCCTCCGGGGAGAACCGCCCGGCCGCGATCATGTCCAGCGCCGCCGCCAGCCGCGGCGAGGCCTGGATCGCCTGCGCCGCATGGTCCGGCACGGCCAGCCGGTCCCGCACCCCGTCGGCCTTCAGGCCGAAGATGAAGATGTTCTCCGCCCCGACATGGTCGCGGATCTCGATGTTGGCGCCGTCGAGCGTCCCCACCGTGAGCG
>CAXTCV010000538.1:0-2021 GCA_964242725.1 uncultured Methylobacterium sp. | reverse complement strand
AGCAGGGTCGCGGTGCCGCGCTGGACCACGCCCTCCATGATCGAGACCATCTGGTAGGCGGTGAGCGGATCGAGCACCTGCTCGGAATCGTCCACCAGCTTCGGCTCGTCCTGGCCCGACCACTTTTCCGCGTCGCAGCCGATGCACTTGCGGTTGTCGTGGCGGTAGATCGTCTCGCCGGTGCGGTCCTGGATCCGGTCGATCAGGGTCGGCCGGATGCGCCGGCCGCCATTGGCCAGCATCGAGTAGGCCGTGACCATGCGCATCACCGTGGTCTCGCCGGCACCCAGCGACATCGGCAGCACCGGCAGCATGTCGTCGTAGACGCCGAAGCGGCGGGCGTACTCGGCGATGAGCGGCATGCCGACATCCTTGGCGAGCCGGACCGTCATCAGGTTCTTCGAGTGCTCGATCCCGTAGCGCAGGGTGTGCGGGCCGCCGGACTTGCCGTCGTAGTTCGAGGGCGTCCAGGCCTCCTGGCCGGGGCCGGCCTCGATGGTGATCGGGGTATCCTGGACGATCGAGGCCGGAGTGTAGCCGTTGTCCAGCGCCGCCGAGTAGACGATCGGCTTGAACGACGAGCCGGGCTGGCGCATCGCCTGGGTGGCGCGGTTGAACTCGGATTCGTCGTAGGAGAAGCCGCCGACCATGGCGTGGACGCGGCCCGTATTCGGGTCCATGGCCACGATGGCGCCGGAGACCTCGGGCTTCTGGCGCAGGCGGAACTGACCCTTCCCGCCCTCGCTCGCCTCGACATAGACCATGTCGCCCGCCTGGAGGTTCGGGCGTCCGGCCCAGCGCATCCCGTCCGGGGTGATCACGCCGGTCTCGCGGTCCTTGCCCACCTGGCCCGAGGCCTCGCGCCTCGGCTGGAGGCCGACCTGCACGCCGCCGGCGCCGTTGCCCAGCACCACGGCGAGCCGCCAGGGCGAGACGTCGCCGAGCGCCGGGACCTCGGCCGCCGCCATGCCCCAGTCGCGGCCGGTCAGGTCGACCTTGGTGACGGGCCCGCGCCAGCCATGGGCCTGGTCGTAGCGCACGAGGCCGTCGACCAGCGCCTTGCGGGCCCAGCCCTGCATCTTCGGGTCGAGGGTGGCGCGCACCGAGAGGCCGCCCTCGTAGAGCTTCTTCTCGCCGTAGCGCTCGGAGATCTCGCGGCGGACCTCCTCGGTGAAGTAGTTGGCGTTGGCGGCGTTCGGGAAGGCGACCCGCGGGTTGACCCCGAGCGGCATCTTCTTGGCCGCCTCCGCCTCGTCCTTGGTGATGTAGTTGTTCTCCGCCATCAGGCGGATGATCTCGTTGCGGCGGTCGAGGGCCGCCTGGGTCTTGCGGTAGGGGTGGTAGTTGTTCGGCCCCTTCGGCAGGGCGGCGAGATAGGCCGCCTCGTTGATGGTCAGCTCGTGGACCGACTTGCCGAAATAATCGAGCGCGGCGGCCGCGACGCCGTGCAGGTTCCGGCCGGGCACGATCGTGCCGAGAAAAATCTCGTTCAGGTAGAGTTCGAGGATCTTGTCCTTCGAGTAGGCCGCCTCGATGCGCAGCGCCAGCAGCGCCTCCTTGATCTTGCGGTCATAGGTCTGCTCGGAGGACAGCAAGAAATTCTTGGCGACCTGCTGGGTGATGGTCGAGGCGCCCTGCCGCTTGCCCGACTTGGCGTTGGTCAGGAAGGCGCGCACGATCCCCTCGGGATCGATGCCGCCGTGCTTGTAGAAATTCTTGTCCTCGGCCGACAGGAAGGCCGCGACCACGATCTTGGGCATCGCCTGGATCGGCAGGTACAGCCGGCGCTCGCGGGCGTATTCGGCGAGCAGCGAGCCGTCGGCGGCGTGGATGCGGGTCATCACCGGCGGCTCGTAATTGGCGAGCGCGGCGTGGTCGGGCAGGTCCTGGCTGTACTTCCAGTAGAAGTAGCCGCCCGCCGCGGCGCCGACCACGAACAGCACCGCGGCGGCGCTGAACAGGATCCCGAAGAAACGAAGGATCAGACGCATCCGGTGTTCCGCTCGTCGCTGGCCCGGCCG
>CAXTCV010000537.1:0-2053 GCA_964242725.1 uncultured Methylobacterium sp. | reverse complement strand
GCCTCGTAGACGGTGAGCGGCTGGCCCTCGTACCAGACGCTCGGGAAGACCAGCGCCCGGGCCTGCCGCATCAGCGCCTGCACGGCGGCGGCCTCGCGCCAGCCGAGCATGACGGCCTCCGGGTAGCGCGCCGCGAGCGCGGCCCGCTCGGGCCCGTCGCCGACGAAGACCGCCCGCGCCCCCGCCCGCCGGGCCGCCTCGGCGAAGATCGGCGCGCCCTTCTCGGTGGAGATCCGCCCGACGAACAGGAAGTCGCCCGGCGCGCCGTCGTGGACCGGGGCCTGGTCCACCGCGATCGGGTTGTCGACCCGGTGGAACATCGTCCCGGCGGGCATCAGCGGCCGCACGACGCCCTCCTGGAGGTCGCTGATCGTGATGACGTGGGCGAACAGGTCCGGCAGCCGGGCCACCTGCGCGAGCCCGACATGGCGGACCATCCGGGCGACCTTGCGCGGGTAGCTGCGCGCGTCGCAATTCGCCACGATGCAGGCGGCCGACATGGGCGTGCGGCGGCAGATCGTCTGCTCCGGGTAGGCGTAGAAGCCGCCGGTCGGGCAGACCAGGAAGAACTCGTGCATCGTGTAGAGGCAGGGCAGGCCCGAGGCCCGCAGCGCCGGGCCGATCGAGGGCGACAGCGCCTTGGCGAAGGCGTGGACATGGACCAGGGTGTCGTGGGGATCGCAGGCGGCGAGTTCCCGGGCCAGCGCGCGGGCCGCCGGGCCGTTCCAGATCGCCTGGGCGGCGAAGGCCAGCTTGCTGCGCGCCGTGGTGACGTCGTCCTGCTCCAGGCAGACGACGCGGATGCCGGCGGCCTCCAGCCGCGGATCCACCGGGCCGACGGCGGCGAACAGGCTCACGCGGAATCCGCGGGCGGCGAGGCCCAGGGCGGATTCGATCGCCACCTTGGCCTGGCCGCCGTTGATCGCGGCGTGGTCTGCGACGAGGACGACGTGCACGTCAGGAACTCCGCCGCTCCGATCCGGGACGGCGATCTGTACCCGTCCCCGGTTGATCCCGCGTAAACCGGTTTCCGTCATCCTCGTTGGCGTGAGGCGCGCCCCGAGATCCCGTCCATGCATGTCGTCATCCTGGCCGAGTTCGCGGCCGCCAGCGGCGGGGCCGAGAAGGTCGCGCTGGAATCGGCCCGCGGCCTCGCCGAGGCCGGCCTCGCCGTCACCTACATCCAGGCGGTCCCGGGCCCGGTCGACCCGTTGCTCGACCATGGCCGGATCCGGCGGGTTGTGCTCGGCCTGCCCGACATCTGGACCCTGGGAGGCGCCCGGGCGGCGGCGGCGGGGATCTGGCACGCCGCCGCGGCGCGCCGGCTCGCCGCGGCCTTGGCCGCCCTTCCGGAGCCGCCGGACTGCCTCCACCTGCACCAATGGACCCGCGCCCTGTCGCCGGCGGTCTTCCCGGTCCTGTCGGGGGTCGGCGTGCCCCTGGTCGTGACGCTGCACGACTACGCCCTGGCCTGCCCGAACGGCGTCTACTACCGCTTCGACCGGGCCGAGCCCTGCGGGCTCGCACCCCTGTCGGCGGCCTGCATCGCGGCCCCCTGCGATCCCCGCAGCCGCGCGCACAAGCTCGTGCGCGTCGCCCGCAGCCTGGCCCTGCGGCAGGCGCTGCGGGGGCGGCCCCTGCACGTCGTCCATGTCTGCGACGCCAGCCGGCGGCGCCTGGGCGAGCTGCTCGGCGGCCCCGGCGTCACGCACCACCGGATCGACAATCCCGTCCGGGTGGCGGACGGGCCCGCGGCCGAGCCCGCCCGCGGCGACGCGATCGCCTATGTCGGGCGCCTGACCCGGGAGAAGGGCGCCGACCTCGTGGCCGAGGCCGCCCGCGCCGCCGGCCTGCCCGCCCTGTTCATCGGCGCCGGCCCCCTGGAGGCGGAGCTGCGCGCCCGGGACGACGTCACGGTGATCGGCTGGCAGGCGCCCGAGGCCGTCTGGGCGCTGCTGCGGACCCGGGCCCGGGCGCTGGCCGCCCCGTCCCGCTGGTACGAGACCGGCCCGCTCACCGTCTACGAGGCGCTGGCGGCCGGGATCCCGGTGGT
>CAXTCV010000536.1:0-2057 GCA_964242725.1 uncultured Methylobacterium sp. | reverse complement strand
TCGGCGCGATGCGCGTCGCCACCGCGATGACCGGGCTGCACTACGTGCTGCACGCGCCGCAGGGCGATACCTACGCGGACCTGCTGTTCACGATGATCGAGCGGCGCGACGCGCGCCCGCCCGTCACCTACACGACCTTCCGCGCCCAGGATCTCGGCCGCGACACGGCGGAGCTGTTCAAGACCTCGGTGGCGGCCGCCTACGCGCGCTTCCAGCCGCAGGCGATGATCGTCGGCGCCTCCTGCACCGCCGAATTGATCCAGGACGATCCGGGCGGGCTCGCCAAGGCCCTCGACCTGCCGATCCCGGTGATCCCGCTGGAGCTGCCCGCCTACCAGAAGAAGGAGAACTGGGGCGCCTCCGAGACCTTCTACCGCCTCGTGCGGGGGCTCGCCGGGGCGCCCGCCCCGCGCCAAGCCCGGGAGCCGGGCGGGCGCCCGCTCTGCAACCTCCTCGGGCCGACGGCGCTCGGCTTCCGCCACCGGGACGACCTGATCGAGATCCGCCGGCTGCTCGACAGCCTCGGCATCGACGTCAACGTCGTGGCCCCGCTCGGCGCATCACCCGCCGATCTCGGACGGCTCAAGGACGCCGACTTCAACGTCGTGCTCTACCCGGAGACCGCCCGGGCCGCCGCCGAGTACCTCAAGAAGGCCTTCGGGCAGCCGTTCACGCAGGCGATCCCGCTGGGCGTCGGCGGCACGCGCCGCTTCGTCACCGAGGTGGCGGGCCTCGCCGGGGTCGATCCGGCGCCTGTCCTCGATGGACCCGGCTCGCGCCTGCCCTGGTACAGCCGCTCGGTCGACTCGACCTACCTCACGGCCAAGCGCGTCTTCGTGTTCGGGGACGCGACCCACGCCCTCGGCATCGCCCGGGTCGCGGCCCAGGAACTCGGCTTCACGGTCGTCGGCCTCGGAACCTACAGCCGGGAATTCGCCCGGGAGATCCGCGCCGAGGCGGCCGAGCACGGGATCGAGGCGCTGATCACCGACGACTACCTCGACGTCGAGGCGGCGATCCGGGCGGCGGCGCCGGAACTCGTCCTCGGCACCCAGATGGAGCGCCACGTCGCCAAGCGGCTCGGCATCCCCTGCGCGGTGATCTCCGCTCCCGTCCACGTCCAGGACTTCCCGGCCCGCTACGCCCCGCAGATGGGTTTCGAGGGCGCCAACGTCCTGTTCGACACCCTGGTCCATCCGCTGATGATGGGCCTGGAGGAGCACCTGCTCGGCATGTTCCGGGAGGACCCGGAGTTCCACGACGGCGTCGGCCCCTCGCATCTCGGCGGAGCCGCGCGGGCGGCCTCGTCCGAGGAGGCCGCCGAGGTCGCGGAATCGTCGGCTCCGTCATCGCCGGCGCCCGCCCCGATCCTTCTGGATGCGCCTGTCGTGATCACGACCGCGCCCTGGGCACCCGAGGCCGAGAAAGAACTCAAAAAGATCCCGTTCTTCGTGCGCGGCAAAGCGCGCAGCAACACGGAGAAGTTCGCCCGTGAGCGGCGGCTGCCGCTCATCACCCTCGAAACCCTCTACGACGCCAAGGCGCATTATGGCCGCTAGAGCGCTCTCTCCCGGACGCGAGGCTGGCTCGACGCGCCGCCCGCCGATCCGCGTCGTCATCGTCACGCTCGACAACCACCTGGCGAGCGCGGTCGAGCGTGCGCGCCTGCGCCTGCGCTCCGAGATGCCGGGGCTGGTGCTCGACTTCCACGCCGCGGCCGAGTGGGACAACGACCCCGCGTCCCTCGACGCCTGCCGGAGCGACATCGCGCAGGCCGACATCGTGCTCTCGGCCATGCTGTTCATGGACGAGCATGTCCGGGCGATCCTGCCGGCGCTCGCGGCCCGGCGCGACGCCTGCGACGCGATGGTCGGCTGCATGTCGGCGAGCGAGGTCGTGAAGACGACCAAGATCGGCCGCTTCGACATGAGCGGCACCAAGAGCGGCGCCCTCGACTTCCTGAAGAAGCTGCGCGGCAAGCCCGGCCAGCAGGGCAATGCCGGCCGCCAGATGGCCCTGGTGCGCAAGCTGCCGAAGATCCTGCGCTTCATCCCGGG
>CAXTCV010000535.1:0-2062 GCA_964242725.1 uncultured Methylobacterium sp. | reverse complement strand
ACGCCCCGCCATGACCGACCTCTACCGCCTCGTCTACGCCAGCAAGAACCTGCTCCAGGGCCCCGAGACCGAGGTGACCGCCCAGGTCCGCCAGATCCTCGACGCCTCCCGGCGCAACAATCGCGATGTCGGCGTCACCGGCGCGCTGATGTTCAATGCGGGGGCCTTCGCGCAGGTGCTGGAAGGCCCCCGCGCCGGGGTCGAGGCGACCTTCGAGCGGATCCAGCGCGACCTGCGCCACAGCGACGTGACGGTCCTGCAATGCGGCCCCGCGGAGAGCCGCGGCTTCGCGACCTGGTCGATGGCCTTCGTGGGCCAGGCTCCCGGGGGGCAGGCCCGGTTCAGCGGCCTCGCCGCCGAGAGCGGGTTCGATCTCAGCCGCCTCGACGGCGACCGGGTCTTCTCCATGCTGCACGGGCTGGTGATGGAGGAGGAGGGCATCCCGGCCCCGCCGATCGCGCCGCCGCCGGACGCGGTCGCCGGGCTGGACGTGGTGCAGGTCCGCGCGGAGCTCGCCGAGCTGCGCCCGGACAGTCCCGCGCCGGCCGCCGCCCCGCCGCCGGCTTCCCCCGCCGTCGCGGGCCGTGCCGCTCCGGCCCGGGGGGCGGCCGAGACCGCCCTCTGCGTGCTCAAGGCGGCGCTGGCGAGCGAGCGGGGGCGCACCACGGAATTGCGGGCGGAGATCGACGCCCTCCGGATCGCCCTGGCCTCCGCCGAGGAGCAGGCCGCTGCCCTGCGCGATGCCCGCGACCTCTGGGCCGAGCGGGCGCGGCGCCTCGCGCAGGCGGTGATGCGGGAGGCCGACGGTCTCGACGCCGGCGCGCCGGCCCGGGAGCCGCAGGCGGCGCACCCGGTCGCCGCCTGATCGCGGCCCCGGACCCTGGATCACGCCTCCGGTCGCGGAGCACTGGCCCGCCGGATTCACGATCCTCGGTTGGGGAAACGGACCGTCATCGCCGCGCCCCTCGCCGCGCCCCTCGCCTCGCCTCGCCCGCGGCGGGCTTGCGGATCCACAGATCGCGTTCGGACCTCGTGCGCGGCGGCCTATGCCTCGGTTCGTGCGCGGGGCTCAGGGGACCCGCGCTGCCTCCCGAGAGCTGGCAGCAGCGTAGCTCCCAGAGGGGGATGGACGGGGCGTGGCCGGTCCCACCCGCCTGTCCCGTCGGATCACCGGGGGAAACACCCCTTCGCCGGGGGACCATGAACGTCGGAAGGCCCCTTGCCGGAGGATCGACCGCCCGGTCGGCTGCGCCACGCGACCTTGCCGGCACGACGGGCAACGCCGCCGACGGAGCGGGTGGACCAGACCCGGAGATCGTTCTCTTGAAAGTCTGATCCGTTCTCCATAAAGAACGCGTCGGGATTCGGCCGGACGGTCCGGCACCGGCGCGGAGGGAGAATCGATGTCAGAGGGATTTGCGGCCCGCACCGTCGCGGCGGCGAACGGCGTGGCCCAGGACACGTCCTTCGGGGCGGTGATCGCACCGATCCACCTGTCGACGACCTTCAAGTTCCCCGCCTTCGAGCAGGCCGGGCCCTACGACTATTCCCGCCTCGGCAACCCGACCCGCGACGCGCTCGCCGACACGATCGCCAAGCTCGAGGGCGGTGCCCGGGCCGTCATGGTGGCGAGCGGCATGGCGGCCCTGGATCTCGCCCTGTCGAGCCTGCGGCCGGGCGACCTGCTGGTCGCCCCGCACGATTGCTACGGCGGCACCCACCGCCTGCTCAGCCTCCGCAGCGCCCGGGGCCATTACCGCGTGGCCTTCGTCGACCAGACCGACCCGGCGGCCCTGGCGGCGGCCCTGGCCGAGGGGCCGAAGGTCGTGATGATCGAGACGCCGAGCAACCCGCTGATGCGGGTGGTCGACATCCGGCGGATCACCGGGGAGGCGAGGGCCGCGGGCGCGCTCACCGTGGTCGACAACACCTTCCTGTCGCCGGCCCTGCAGCGGCCGATCGCCCTGGGGGCAGACCTCGTCGTCCACTCCACCACCAAGTTCCTCAACGGCCATTCCGACGTCATCGGCGGGGCCGTGATCGCCGCCGAGGCGGCGGTGGG
>CAXTCV010000534.1:0-2062 GCA_964242725.1 uncultured Methylobacterium sp. | reverse complement strand
AGAAGCAGACGCTGATCTACAACCGCACGCGTCAGGCCATGATCACCAAGGAACTCATCGAGATCATCTCCGGCGCCGAGGCGTTGTGATAAGAGGGCGTGCCGGAGGCGCCACCCGATGACGAGCGAGGTCGAGAACCTGGTTTTGGAGCACCTGCGCGCCCTCCGGCGTGACGACTCCGAAGCGCGCCTCGACCTCAAGGACGTGAAGTCGTGGCTGACCGCCATCGAGATGCAGGTTGCGACCATGAATGGGCGCATGGACCGTTTCGACGAGCGGATGGCCCGTGTCGAAGTACGGCTCGAGCTGACGGACGCTTGAGCCGGATCTGATCGATCGAGGATATGGCCGGCGCGATTCGTACGCCGGCACGGACAACGAGGATATCATGGCCAACACCGCACTCCCCGGCGCCGGCTCCAACAAGGTCGGCAAGATCACCCAGGTCATCGGCCCCGTGGTCGACGTGCAGTTCGACGGGCACCTGCCCGAGATCCTGAACGCGCTGGAGACCAAGAACAACGGCGCCCGCCTCGTCCTCGAGGTCGCCCAGCAGCTCGGCGAGCAGACCGTCCGCTGCATCGCCATGGACACGTCCGAGGGTCTGACCCGCGGCCAGGAGTGCACGGATACCGGGGAGCCGATCAAGGTTCCCGTGGGCATGAACACGCTCGGCCGGATCATGAACGTCATCGGCGAGCCGATCGACGAGCTCGGCCCGGTGGTGTGCGACACCTACCGCGCCATCCACCAGCCGGCCCCGTCCTACGCCGACCAGTCGACCGAGGCGCAGATCCTCGTCACCGGCATCAAGGTGGTTGACCTGCTGGCCCCCTACTCGAAGGGCGGCAAGGTCGGCCTCTTCGGCGGCGCGGGCGTCGGCAAGACCGTGCTGATCATGGAGCTGATCAACAACATCGCCAAGGTGCACTCCGGCTACTCGGTGTTCGCCGGCGTCGGCGAGCGGACCCGCGAGGGCAACGATCTCTATCACGAGATGATCGAGTCCAAGGTGAACGTCGACCCGAAGGAGCATGGCGGCTCGGCCGAGGGCTCCAAGTGCGCCCTGGTCTACGGCCAGATGAACGAGTCGCCGGGCGCCCGCTCGCGGGTCGCGCTCACCGGCCTGACCATCGCGGAGCAGTTCCGCGACGAGGGCCAGGACGTGCTGTTCTTCGTGGACAACATCTTCCGCTTCACGCAGGCCGGCTCCGAAGTGTCGGCGCTTCTCGGCCGCATCCCCTCGGCGGTGGGCTATCAGCCGACCCTGGCCACCGACATGGGGGCCCTCCAGGAGCGCATCACCACCACCAACAAGGGCTCGATCACCTCGGTGCAGGCGATCTACGTGCCGGCCGACGATCTGACCGATCCGGCGCCGGCCGCCTCCTTCGCCCACCTCGACGCCACGACCGTGCTGTCGCGTTCGATCGCCGAGAAGGGCATCTACCCGGCGGTGGATCCGCTCGACTCGACCTCGCGCATGCTGTCGCCGGCAATCCTCGGCGAGGAGCACTACGACGTCGCCCGCCGGGTCCAGCAGACCCTGCAGCGCTACAAGGCGCTCCAGGACATCATCGCGATCCTGGGCATGGACGAGCTGTCCGAGGAGGACAAGCTGACGGTGGCCCGCGCCCGCAAGATCGAGCGCTTCTTCTCGCAGCCCTTCACCGTGGCCGAGGTGTTCACCGGCTCGCCCGGCGTGCAGGTGCCGCTGGAGGACACGATCAAGGGCTTCAAGGGCCTGGTGAACGGCGATTACGACGACCTGCCCGAGGCGGCCTTCTACATGGTCGGCACGATCGAGCAGGCCCAGGAGAAGGCCAAGAAGCTGAAGGCCGCGTAAGACGTGGCATCCCCTCCCCCATCGGGGAGGGGCAGGGGTGGGGATGGCGCAGCGGGCGCCCCGGCGATCGGTCCTGCGTCATCCCGACCTTCACCTCCGCCCCAGACGGGGCGAAGAGCCTGTTTCGGATGCGGGAAAGCTTGAGGCGATGGCCACCTTCCACTTCGATTTCGTCGGCCCCGAGCGGACGCTGTATTCCGGCGAGGTGACCGCCGT
>CAXTCV010000533.1:0-2064 GCA_964242725.1 uncultured Methylobacterium sp. | reverse complement strand
CTTTCTTCAGCCTCTACGTGCTGTTCCTGTACGGCCCGATGATCGTCATCTTCGTGCTGTCGTTCCAGGGCCCGCAGGGCGGCATGACCTTCCCGATGAACGGCGCCTCGACGCACTGGTTCTCGACGCTGTGGGCGGGCGGCGGCATCGTCGACATCGGCGCCGCCTTCTGGCGCTCGCTCGAGCTCGGCCTCGTCGTCATGCTGCTCACCGTCGTCTTCTCGACGCTGGCCGGGCTCGCCTATCGCCGGAAGTTCCGCGGTCAGGCGCTGCTGTTCTACGTCGCCATCGCGAGCCTGATCGTCCCCTCGATCGTTACCTCGCTCGGCATCGCGCTGCTGTTCCGTCTGATCGATACGGCGATCAAGGCCGGCCCGGATTGGCTGAGCGAAACCTACACGACGGGTGCCGGCCTCTTCACCTCGGGTCTCGCCGCGCATCTGACCTGGACGCTGCCCTTCGGCCTGCTCATCATGTTCGCGATCTTCAACCGCTTCGACGGGCGGCTCGAGGAGGCGGCCCGCGACCTCGGCGCGACGCCCTGGAAGAGCTTCCGCCACGTCGTGCTGCCGCTGATCCTTCCCGCGCTGATCGGCGTGGCCCTGTTCGGCTTCACGCTGTCCTGGGACGAGATCGCCCGTTCGAGCCAGGCGATCGGCTCCGACAACACGCTGCCGCTGCAGCTCCAGGCGCTGACCACTACGGTGACGACGCCGATGATCTACGCGCTCGGCACCACCACGACGGGGGTGAGTTTCGTGGTGATCGCCCTGTCGCTCCTCGGCATCGCCCTGTTGCGCGCGCGGCAGAACCGGCACGGATCCGACGCCGGCAAGGCGTAGCGTCGGAGGGGCCGGGTTACGCCACGTATTGCGCGATCCCGCGGCCGAAGGACCAGTCCTCGCGCCCGTTCTCGGTCAGGACGACGAGAACGTCCTCGGGCCTGAGGCCGGGATCCCGCGCCAAGTTCTCCGCGATGGCGGCGTAGAGCGCCTTCTTCTGCGAAAAACCGCGTGTGCGGCTGACGGTGATCTCGACCATCACGAGATCCGGGCTGCGTGCGACGCCGAGGTAATCGGAGTCGTAGGCGAAGTCGTCGGATGCGTGTTCCGTAATGATGGAGAAGCGGTCGTCCTCGGGAACTTCGAAGGTCGTGCAGAGCGCGCGGTGGATGCCGTCGCGGAGCGCCGCCCGATAGGCCGGCGGCTTGCCCTGGCACAGAGAAATGCGAACGAGCGGCATGGGTCGGTCTCCCTTGTGAGTTGGGCGAGACCGTCCTACGTCGCTCCCGATCATGCGTGAACCGCATCTTGACGCCTCTCTGTGATTGCGGATCGCAATGGTCAAAGCCGCCCCGACGCTCGATCTCGACGCCCTGGAGGCTTTCGTCCGGGTGGCGGAACTGCGGAGCTTCACCCGCGCGGCCGAGATGCTCGGCACCACGCAGTCGGCGATCAGCCTCAAGGTGAAGCGTCTCGAGGCGAGCCTGGGACGCCGGCTGATCGAACGCACGCCGCGGCTCGTGCGCGTGTCCGACGGCTGCGGTCCCTTTCTCGACGCCGCCAGCGCCCTGCTGAAGCAGCGGGACGGCGTGCTGGCCACCCTCGGGGCTCCGGACCGCAAGCGACTGGGCCTCGGGATCAGCGATCATGCCGCCGGGAGCGACCTGCCCTCGCTCCTCGGCGGGCTGGCCGGCGCGGATTCCGACCTCCTGCTCGACGTCCACGTCGGCAGCTCGCGCGATCTGCTCGATCGTTTCGATGACGGAGCCTTCGATGCCGTCGTGGTGCGGGGCGAGGACGACCGCCGATCCGGGGAAACGCTGCTGACCGAGCCCTACCGCTGGCTGGCGGCCGCGTCCTGGCGCTGGCCGGCGGGCAGTCCCCTGCCGCTCGCGAGCCTCGCGGAGCCCTGCGGGGTGCGGGCGCTGGCCATCCGGACGCTCGACGGCGCGGCCATCCCCTGGCGCGATGCCTTCGTGGGCGGCGGAGTGACGGCGCTCGTGGCGGCCCTGTCGGCCGGCCTCGCCGTTTCCGTCCTGGCGACGCGCGTCGTTCCTCCCGG
>CAXTCV010000532.1:0-2069 GCA_964242725.1 uncultured Methylobacterium sp. | reverse complement strand
TCGTGAAGCCGCGCTTCGAGGTCTACCGGGCGGTCTCGGAGGAGATCCGGGCGGTCTTCGCCCGGCACACGGCGCTCATCGAGCCGGTGGCGCTCGACGAGGCCTATCTCGACGTCACCGAGAATGCGTTGGGGCTGCCGACCGCCACCGCGGTGGCGAAGGCGATCCGGGCCGAGATCCTGGAGCGGACCGGGCTGATCGCCTCGGCCGGGGTCTCGTACAACAAGTTCCTGGCCAAGGTCGCCTCCGACCACCGCAAGCCCGACGCCCTGTTCGTGATCACTCCCGCCATGGGGGCCGACTTCGTGGCCGCCCTGCCGATCGGCCGCTTCCACGGGGTCGGCCCGGTCACCGAGGCGAAGATGAAGCGGCTGGGGATCGAGACGGGGGCGGACCTGCGCGCCTGGACGCCGGAGCGCCTGCGCGAGACCTTCGGCTCCGCGGGGGCCTATTACCACGCGGTCGCCCGGGGGATCGACGACCGGCCGGTGCGCGCCCACCGGGTGCGCAAGTCGATCGGGGCGGAGACGACCTTCTCGGAGGACACCGCCGCCTTCGCGGTCCTGGCCGCCCGCCTCGCCCCGCTGTTCGACAAGGTCTGGGCCGGGGCGGACGCCAAGGGCATGCGCGCCCGGACCGTGACCCTGAAGCTCAAATTCTCGGATTTCGCCCAGGTCACCCGGGCGAGGTCGCTCAGCGTCCCCGTGGCCGACCGGGCCGATCTGGAGCGGATCGGCCTGGATCTCCTCGCCGGCCTGTTCCCCCTGCGGCGCAGCGCAAGGCTGATCGGCGTGTCCCTGTCGGGCTTCGCGCCGGACGAGCCGGAGGGGCCGCGGCAGCTCGGGCTGGGGCTGTGACACGCCAAACCCGCCCCGCCGCGCCCGCCGTCAGGCGTTCTTGCGCGGCCGGTGGTCCGGGTCGATGCCGCCGTCGCGCTTGGTCTCGTTGTCGACATCGCCCTCGAAGGTCGAATCCGCCTGCAGGTCGGCGGGATCGGCGCCGCTCATGCCCTTCGAGGTGCCGATGCCGGGATTGCCCTTGAGGTCGGCGTCGGTGGGGGTCTCGGTCTTGGGATGCTTGCCGGACATGCTGGCTCCTGTCGGGTTCGGATGCCAGGCCAACGCGTCGGGGCCGGGGCGGTCGCCGGGGCCCCGTGCGGCGGTTCGCCTCCCGGCCTCCGCGGGCGCTCAGCCGATCCCGGCCGCCCCGATCCGGTGCACCCCCGCCGCCCGCATCCGCGCCCAGGCCTGCGCGAGGGACCCGTCCACGTCGATCCCGCGGACCGCATCGTCCACCACCCAGACGTCGAAGCCGGCGGCGCGGGCGTCCTGCGCGCTCCAGGCGACGCAGAAATCGGTGGCGAGGCCGCAGAGGACGAGGCGGGTGATGCCGCGCTCGGCCAGCGCCCCGGCGAGGCCGGTGCGGGTGGTCCGGTCGGCCTCCAGGAAGGCCGAGTAGCTGTCGACCCGGGGATCCAGCCCCTTGCGGATCACCAGGCTCGCCCGGTCGGTGGCGAGGCCCGGCGCGAAACCCGCCCCCGGGCTGCCCTGGACGCAGTGCCGGGGCCACAGCACCTGCGGACCGTAGGGCAAAGCCACGGTCGCGAAGGTTGCCCGCCCCGGATGGTTGTCCGCGAAGGAGACGTGATCGGCCGGGTGCCAGTCCTGCGTCAGGGCGACGTGCCGGAACTGTTGCTGGAGCGCGTTGACCGGACCGACCACCGCGTCGCCCTCCGGGACGGGCAGCGCCCCGCCCGGCAGGAAATCGACCTGCACGTCGATCACGAGGAGCAGGTCGGCGCCGCCGGGCGTCACGGCTTGAGCCCTACGGCAGCATCACGATCGAGCCGGTGGTCTCCCGGCCCGCGAGGTCGCGGTGCACCTGCTGCGCCTCGGAGAGCGGATAGGTGGCGTTCACCGCGATCGTCACCGCGCCGTCGCCGACCACCTTGAACAGGCGGGCGGCCGCCTCCTCCAGGGTCGCGCGGTTCGACGAGAAGGTCGCCAGCGTCGGGCGCGTCACGTAGAGCGAGCCGCGCGGCGCCAGCAGCCCCAGGTCGAGGCCGGTGA
>CAXTCV010000531.1:0-2071 GCA_964242725.1 uncultured Methylobacterium sp. | reverse complement strand
CTCGCCAAGACCAAGCTCGTGGAGACGCTGGGCACCGTGCTCGGCCTCGATGCGCGGCGGGTGCAGTTCACCCCGGACCTGATGCCCTCCGACATCCTCGGCACCGAGATCCTGGAGGAGGATGCCGACCGCCGCCGGGCCTTCCGGTTCGTGCAGGGGCCGGTCTTCACCCAGCTCCTGATGGCCGATGAGATCAACCGGGCGAGCCCGCGGACGCAATCGGCCCTGCTTCAGGCCATGCAGGAAGGCCACGTCTCCGTGGCCGGCGCCCGCCACGACCTGCCGCGGCCGTTCCATGTGCTCGCCACCCAGAACCCGATCGAGCAGGAGGGCACCTACCCGCTGCCCGAGGCGCAGCTCGACCGCTTTCTCCTGGAGATCGACGTCGGCTATCCCGACCGCGCCGCCGAGCGCCGGATCCTGATCGAGACCACCGGCGTGGACGAGGTGCGCCCGCGCGCCGTGATGTCCACCGAGCAGCTCCTCACCGCCCAGCGGCTGGTGCGCCGGCTGCCCGTGGGCGAGGCGGTGGTCGAGGCGATCCTCGACCTCGTGCGCGCCGCCCGGCCCGAGGGTGGCGCCGCGCTCGTCAAGGACAAGCTCCTCTGGGGGCCCGGCCCCCGCGCCAGCCAGGCGCTGACGCTCGCCGCCCGCGCCCGGGCGCTGATCGAGGGCCGGGTCGCCCCCTCGGTGGCCGACGTGAAGGCGCTGGCCGAGCCGGTGCTCAAGCACCGGATGGCCCTGAGCTACACCGCCCGCGCCGACGGCGAGACCATCGAGGGCCTGATCGGCAAGCTCGCGGAGACGATCTGACCTTGGTCGCCACCCACGCCCTCGACGCAGGCAGGCGCATTCCCGGCCGGCGCGAGAGCGAGGGCGCGACGGCGCTCTCGGAAACGATGCCCCGCCTCGTCCTGGAGGCGCGGCGCGTGTCGAGCCTGCTGGCCCACGGCCTGCACGGCCGCCGCCGGGCGGGACCCGGCGAGAGCTTCTGGCAGTTCCGCCCCTTCGTCACCGGCGAGGCCGCCGCGCGGGTCGACTGGCGCCGCTCGGCCCGGGACGACCGGCTCTACGTGCGCGAGCGCGAATGGGAGGCGGCCCACAACATCTGGCTGTGGATGGACCGTTCCGCCTCCATGGGCTTCGCTTCGGACCTGGCGTCGGTGCCCAAGGTCGAGCGCGCGCTCATCCTCGGCCTGGCGCTGGCCGACGCCTTCGTGGAGGGCGGCGAGCGGGTCGGGCTCCTGGGCCTGACCCGGGCCACCGCGTCCCGGGGGATCGTCGAGCGGATGGCGCAGTCCCTCGTCGCCGACAAGGCCGGCCTGACCCAGGATCTGCCGCCGCAGGCTCATCCCGCCCGGTTCGACGAGGTTGTGCTGATCGGCGACTTCCTCACCGAGCCCGACCGGATCGCCGCCTCGGTCCAGAGCCTCGCCGGCCGCGGCAGCCGCGGGCATCTGCTCATGATCGTCGACCCGATCGAGGAGACGTTCCCGTTCACCGGCCAGGCCGTGCTCCACGACCTCGAAGGCGGCCTCAGCCTCGATATCGGCGATGCCGATGCCTGGGGTGCGCGCTACCGCGCCCGGATCGCCGCGCACAGGGCCGCCCTGGCGGCCATCACCCGCGGCCAGGGCTGGACCCTGACGATCCACCGCACGGACCGGCCGGCGAGCGAGGCGGCCCTGCGGCTCGCCACGCTGATCGCCGCCCGCGGCCCGGAGTGAGGGCGCCATGCTGGGTCTGACCTTCGCCGCCCCGCTGGCGCTCGCCGCCCTGATCGGCCTGCCGGCCCTGTGGTTCCTGCTGCGGGTGACCCCGCCCCGGCCGCGGCGGATCGAGTTCCCGCCGCTCAAGCTCGTGGCCGACCTGATCCCGCAGCGGCAGAATCCGGCGCGCACGCCGCCCTGGCTGCTGCTGCTGCGTCTGCTGATCGCCGCCGCCCTGATCCTGGGGGTGGCCGGGCCGGTCTGGAATGCCGGGGGCGTCGGGGCCGGGGGCGGCCGCAGCGCCCTGCTCGTGCTCCTCGACAACGGCTTCCCCGCCGCCCACGACTGGCGCGACCGGCTGC
>CAXTCV010000530.1:0-2072 GCA_964242725.1 uncultured Methylobacterium sp. | reverse complement strand
TCCACCTGCACTCGACCCACGCGGTGGCGGTCTCGATGCTGCCGGAGATCGACCCGAAGCAGGTGCTGCCGCCGCTGACGCCCTACTACCTGATGCGCACCGGCGGCACCGCGCTCGTGCCCTATTACCGCCCCGGCGACCCGGCGGTGGCGGACGCGATCCGGGGGCTCGCGGGGAAGTACAGTTCGGTGCTGCTGGCCAACCACGGCCCCGTGGTGGCCGGCGACAGCCTGGAGGGCGCGGTCTTCGCCACGGAGGAATTGGAGGAGACCGCCAAGCTGTATTTGTTACTCCGCAACCTCAACCCGCGGCAGTTGAGCCCGGGGCAGGTGGCCGATCTCGTCAGCCATTTCGGCCTGACCCTGCCGGAGGCGGAGGATCATGCGGGGCACGATCACGGGTAACGCGCGCTCCCTCCCCCGCAGAGGGGAGGGGAGCGTTCAGGCTTACCCCTCGATCTTCGAGAAATCCGCCACCTCCCGGGTCGCGGCGCGGAGCGCGTTGAGCAGCAGCAGGCGGTTCTCGCGGAGCTTCGGATCGGGGGCGTTGACGGTCACGTCCTGGAAGAACGCGTCCACCGGCGCGCGCAGCGTCGAGAGCGCCTGCATGGCCCCCGCAAAATCCTCCCGGGCGACGGAAGCCGAGGCGGTCTCCCGCGCCTTCGCCAGGGCCTCGGCGAGCGCCCGCTCGGCCGGCTCGTCCGTGGCGGCGAGGGCGGCGTCGGGCGCGGCATCGTAGGCGCGGCCGTCCTTCTTCTCCTCGATGCGCAGGATGTTGGCCGCGCGCTTGTAGCCCGCGAGCAGGTTCTTCCCGTCCTCGGTGTCGAGGAATTTTCCGAGGGCCTCGACCCGGCGAACCACCATCAGCAGGTCGTCCTGGCCGGGGAGGGCGAAGACGGCATCGATCAGATCGTGGCGGGCGCCCTGGTCGCGGAGGTAGACCTTGAGGCGGTCGGCGAAGAAGGTGAGCAGGTCCGCGACCTGCGGATTCGCGAACAGATCCGTATCGGCGGGCAGAGCCTCGAGCTCGGCTTGGACGCGTTCAATCCCACCCGACAGATCGACAATGACGACCTGCCGGCCTGCGGGTTGTGCGTCGAAGGCGTCGGGCAGCACGGAATCAGTGAGCGGCAGTCGAATTCCGTTCTCCAGGATCAGCCGGATCACGCCGAGGGCGGCCCTGCGTAAGGCAAAGGGATCCTTGCTGCCGGTTGGCTTCTCATCGATGGACCAGAAGCCAGCGAGCGTGTCGAGCTTGTCGGCGAGCGCCACCGCGATGGACACCGGGTCGCTCGGCACCCGGTCGGAGGGCCCGACCGGCTTGTAATGCTCCTCGATGGCCGCGCAGACGCTCGGGTGCTCTCCCTGGAGCGCCGCGTATTTGCGCCCCATCAGCCCCTGCAACTCCGGGAACTCGCCGACCATCTCGGTGACGAGGTCGGCCTTGGCGAGGCGCGCCGCGCGCTCGGCGAGTGCCGGGTCGGCCCCCACCAGCGGCGCGAGGTCCTTCGCCAGGGCGGCGATGCGGGCGATGCGCTCCCCCTGCGTCCCAAGCTTCTCGTGAAAGACGATGGCGTCGAGCTTCGGCAGCCGGTCCTCCAGCGGAACCGCCCGGTCCGTGTCCCAGAAGAACTTGGCGTCCGACAGGCGCGCGCGGACCACCCGCTCGTTGCCGGCGGTGATCGCCAGTCCGCCGTCCGAGGCCACGAGGTTCGAGACCAGGATGAAGGCGGGCGCTAGGTCCTCCGAGCCGCTTTTCCGCAGCACGAAACACTTCTGGTTGGCCCGGATCGTCGCGCGGATCGCCTCGCCGGGGATGGCGAGGAAGGCTTCGTCGAAGGAGCCCAGCAGCACCACCGGCCATTCCACGAGACCGGCCACCTCCTCCAGCAGGCCTTCGTCCTCCACGAGGTCGAGGTTTTGGGCGAAGGCGAGGTCGCGGGCGTCGTGCAGGATCACGTCCTTGCGCCGGTCGGGGTCGAGGATGACCTTCGCCCGCTCCAGGGCCTGGATGTAATCGTCGAACCGGCGCACCTCGATCGGTTCCGGCGCCAGGAACCGGTGGCCGTAGGT
>CAXTCV010000529.1:0-2081 GCA_964242725.1 uncultured Methylobacterium sp. | reverse complement strand
TGGTGGCGTCCAGCGCGTAGTAGACCGCGTAGGAGCCGGCCACCGCCGGCACCGTCCCGAGCAGGATCACCCGCCAGGCGGCGAGCAGCGTGGCCCGCCGCGACGGGTCGGTCCGGCCGGAATCCCGGCGGGCGCCCCGGGGGGCGATGTTGCGCCGCCCGAAATACAGCGCGATCGAGATCCCGCAGGCGAGCCCCAGGAACAGCAGGTTGGCGAGGCTGCCGTTGCGGGAGAACAGCAGGCCGATATCGGAGACCGCGCTCTGCAGCGCGCGCGTATCCCGGGGCACGTCGGCCATCACCTTGGCCCAGAGGCCGGGGCCGATCAGCGGCTGAGAGCGCTGGAACAGGTCGTGGGTGAAGGATTCGCGCCGGCGGTTCGAGACCCGGTCGACGATCTGGTCGCCCTGGACCACCAGGGAGCGGGCCAGGCGCTGGGTCTCGTCGATCCGGGTGACGGCGGCCTCGCGCTCGGTGCGCTGCTCGGCGACGTCGGCGCTCTCCTGGGTGTCCTTGGGCTTCGGCCCGAGCTGGGCCAGCCGCTCGCGCGCGGCCTCGAGCGGCGCGTCGAGCCGCGTCACCAGGGTGCGGATCTCGTCGGTGACCGTGGCGGCGCTGTCGCGGATGGCGGTGAGGTCGGCCACCGTCAGGTCGGCATGCCCGAGCTGCTTCTCGCGGGCGTCGAGCTCGGCCTTGGCGGCGTCGAGCTTGGCCCGCACCGCCTTGAACTGCTCCGGGACCTCGGCCTGTGCCGGGGCGGGCTTGGTCTCCGCGGGCTTGGTCTCCGCGGGTCTGGCCTCCGCGGGTTTGCCGGCCGGCGCCGGAGCCGGGGCATGGTTTTGCGCGGGCGCCTGGACGGGCGCCTGGACGGGGGCCTGGGCGGGGGCCTGGGCGAAGGCCGACAGGGGCGCGGCCGCCGGGAGGCCGAGCATCAGCGCGACGAGCAGGGCGGGGAGGCGCGACCGGCGCGCGCCGCCCTCCGGCTTCCGGCTGCGCGCTTGCGCCTGGATCTGCGCACGAGTCATGGGCGACCTCTCGTCGGGCGTGCCGGACGCGCGGTCGGGCTCCGGCATCGGCGAATCGGCGGCGACAGGGGACCGGGCGGGCCTCCTGGAGACCCGGCGCTCTGGGCGAGCAATGGGGCGAAACCGTGCTCCCGCCCATCCCGGCCGGATCCGGCGCGGCCCCCGCCCGGGTCTGCATCCTGTGGGTGCGTCCTGTGGGTGCGTCTCTGGGCCCGGCCGGAAAAGCTTCACAAGGGTGTCACGCTGGGATTAGATGAACACCTTATGGACAGGGCCTTTTCGTCATCACGCGGAAGGGCATGGCCGGTGATCGCGCCGGCCCGGCCCGGCCGCGTTCTGGATCTGACCGCCTCGACTGGCGCCCCCGTGCGCCGGCCCGCCGCCCTGTTGTTCCTCCGCCTCTCCCCCCAGGCCGACGCCCCGCGCCCCGGCCCGCATCGGCCCCGGGCCGGTTCGGACGGGCCCGTGCGGCGTCGGCCTGGTCCCGCGCGTTATCCGCGTCAGAGTCAGTCTGAAGAGTCGCGCCGATGATGGATCTCCAAACCCTCGTCCTCAACGCGGATTATCGGCCGCTCTCCTATAATCCGCTCTCCCTCTGGTCCTGGAAGGACGCCTTCACGGCCCTGTTCCTCGACCGGGTCACCCTGGTGGCGAGCTACGACGTCGAGGCGCGCTCGCCCTCGCGCTCCCTGCGGGTGCCCAGCGTGGTGGCGCTCAAGAACTACGTGGCCCTCGCCCGCAGCCCGGCCTTCACCCGCTACAACATCTACCTGCGCGACGGGTTCAGCTGTCAGTATTGCGGCCTGCGGCTGCCCGCGGGCGGCCTGACCTTCGACCACGTGGTGCCGCGCTCCCGGGGCGGCCTGTCGAGCTGGGAGAACGTCGTGGCGGCCTGCTCGCCCTGCAACCTGCGCAAGGCCAACCGGACCCCGGCCGAGGCGGACATGCCGCTGATGACCGAGCCGCGCCGGCCGACCCGCTACGAGCTGCACCACCGGCAGCCCGAATTCGACCACCGCCAGTACCACCACACCTGGCTCGACTACCTGTACTGGGA
>CAXTCV010000528.1:0-2082 GCA_964242725.1 uncultured Methylobacterium sp. | reverse complement strand
TACCGGCTGGTCCAGCGCAACGCGATGCCGGTCTGGCGCGGGGAGGGCGACTTCCTGGCGCTGCTGAAGGCCGATCCCGAGGTCACCGCCGCGCTCACGCCGGAGCAGATCGAGGACTGCTTCGATCTCGGCTATCACTTCAAGCACGTCGACACGATCTTCCAGCGTGTGTTCGGCGCGGCCTGAGCAGGCTGCACGAATCCTGCTTCAGTCTTCGACGAACAGAGGAAGGCTACCCGTGACCGTTCCCCGCATCGTCTACCTCAACGGCGAATTCCTCCCCTTCGCGGAGGCGCGCGTGCCGATCATGGACCGCGGCTTCCTGTTCGCGGACGGGATCTACGAGGTCTCGGCGATCATCGACGGCAGGCTCGTCGACAACGCCGCGCATCTCGCCCGGCTGGATCGCTCGCTGGGCGAGATCGGTATCCGTAACCCGCACGACGCGACCGGCTGGGAGCGCCTGCAGACCGAACTCGTCGCCCGCAACGGCGTCACCGAAGGGCTGGTCTACATGCAGGTGACGCGCGGCGTCGCCGAGCGCGACTTCGCCTTCCCGAAGGGGGACGTCGCGCCCACCGTGATGATGTTCACGCAGGCCAAGACCGTGCTGGCCAATCCGCTGGTCGAGACCGGCGCCCGGGTGATCACCGTCGAGGATCTCCGCTGGAAGCGCCGGGATATCAAGTCGGTGGCCCTGCTGGCCCAGGTGCTCGCCAAGCAGCAGGCCGCCGAGGCCGGCGTCGCCGAGGCCTGGATGGTCGAGGACGGGGCGGTGACGGAGGGCTCGTCATCCACGGCGTTCATCGTCAGCCGCGAGCAGGTGCTGGTGACCCGGCCGCTCTCGACAGCGCTCCTGCCCGGCATCACCCGGGCTTCGGTCCTGCGGCTCGCCCAGGAGGCCGACCTGCGGATCGAGGAGCGCCTGATCCCCGTCGCGGAGGCCTACGAGGCGGAGGAGGCGTTCTACACCAGCGCCTCGGCCTTCGTGATGCCGGTGGTCGAGATCGACAATCGGCCGATCGGCGCGGGCCGTCCCGGCCCGCTCACCCGGCGCCTGCGCGAGTTGTACATCGAGACGGCCCGCCAGAGTTGAGGCCCGGAGCCCGCCCCGGGGCGCTGCCGCAGCCCGAGTCGGCGGCAGGAACGGATCCAGGCGCCGGCTGTTCCATCCCCGATTCATATCCCGAAACGGGGAGGCTCCTCTTGCCGAAGACGCTCCTGCTGGCCGCACTCGCGGCGACTACCCTCGCCGGGTCCGCCGGCGCGCAGACGCCCGAACCGGCCCGGCCGCCGGCGACCGAGACACCGTCCGGGGACCAGTCGCTCAGCGACAAGCTCCGGCGGAACGACGGCGTCATCAAGCCGCCCGAGACCGGAACGACCGGGACCGTGGTGAACCCGGACCAGTCCGGGTCGATGCCGGTGATCAAGCCGAACGAACTGCCGGGCCGTTCGCCGGGAACCGAGGCGAAGTAGCCCGCTGCGACCGGTCTCGGGGGCCGCCATGCGGCCGGATTGCTTGATTTCGCTGCCTGGATCGCGGAAACGGCTCACGACGTGCGCCGCCTGCACCCGTGGATGGCGCCGTCCCGGTTTCCGTCGCGGGTAAGCAGGCAGACATGGCCAACGTCGTCGTTGTGGGCGCCCAGTGGGGCGACGAAGGCAAGGGAAAGATCGTCGACTGGCTGTCCGAGCAGGCCGACATCGTCGTCCGGTTCCAGGGCGGGCACAATGCCGGCCACACGCTGGTCATCGACGGCGTGACCTACAAGCTGGCGCTGCTGCCCTCGGGCGTAGTGCGCGGCGGGAAGCTCTCGGTGATCGGCAACGGCGTCGTTGTCGATCCCTGGCATCTCGTGGACGAGATCGACCGGATCCGGGCCCAGGGCGTCGAGGTCTCGCCCGCCTCCCTGCGGATCGCCGACAACGCCACGCTGATTCTGCCGCTTCACCGCGAGCTCGACCATTTCCGCGAGACCGCCAATGCCGGCCTCAAGATCGGCACCACCAAGCGCGGGATCGGGCCGGCCTACGAGGACAAGGTCGGGCGCCGGGCGATCCGCGTGGTCGACCTCGCCG
>CAXTCV010000527.1:0-2083 GCA_964242725.1 uncultured Methylobacterium sp. | reverse complement strand
CTGTCGTTCATCTACTTCGCCAATACCGGGGCCAATCTCGGCCTCGCGTTCTTCCTGCCGCAGATCCTCAAGAGCACCGGCCTGTCGGACATGCAGACCGGCCTGATGACCGCGGTGCCTTACGTCTTCGGGGTGGTCGGCGGGCTGACCATCGGCTGGATCTCCGACCGGACCGACGACCGGCGCCTGACGCTGGCGGGCGCCCTGCTGCTCACGGCGGCGGGCCTGGCGCTGGCCGGCTTCGCCACGGGCTCGCTCTGGGCCGTGGCGTTCATGGCGGTGGCCGCGGCGGGCCTCTACGGCGGCAAGGCGCCGTTCTGGGCGCTCCCGCCGGTGTTCCTGAGCGGCAGCGCGGCGGCGGGCGGCATCGCGCTGATCAACTGCGTGGGCAATCTCGGCGGCTTCGTCGCGCCGTCCATCGTCGGCTGGATCCGCGAGAGCAGCGGCAGTTTCGAGGCCGGGCTGTATTTCCTCGCGGCCCTGGCCTTCTCGGCGGTGATCGTGACGCTGCTCGTCGTCAACGCGCGGTTCGGCGCGGCGCGGGGCGGCGCGGGACCGGCGCCCCTGCCGGCGGCGGCGCCGCCGCGCTGAGGCGATCCGGCGCGGGGCCGATATCGTCCGGGGCCGCGGCCTCCGGCACTTCGCGACCGCAAAAAAGTCCTTATGCTCGTGCTGTCCGGACGCCCAATCCCGTCCGAACGGATCGCGCCCTCCATGCTGAAGACAGCCTTCGTTGCCGCCCGCGACCGTCAACGGCTGTCGGAGATCGCGAGCATCCTGATCGGCTTCGGCGTCACCCGCGTCGTGGACCGCCTGGGCTTGCGCTACCTGCCGCTGCTGCCGCGCCGCCAGCCCCGGGTCGACGTCACCCGCCTGTCGGAGCCGGAGCGGCTGCGCCGGGCGATCGAGGCGCTCGGGCCGACCTTCATCAAGTTCGGGCAGGTGCTGGCGAGCCGGCCGGACCTGCTGTCGCCGACCTGGACCGAAGAGCTGCAGAAGCTCCACAGCCAGGTCGTGCCGGTGACGTGGGAGCAGATCGGGCCGCAGCTCGAGCTGGATCTCGGCGGTTCGCCGACGGAGATCTTCGCCGAGTTCGACACGAACCCCATCGCCTCCGCGTCGATCGCCCAGGTCTACCGGGCGCGGCTGCACTCGGGCGAGGACGTGATCGTCAAGGTCCTGCGGCCGAATCTGCGCAAGATCATCGAGGCGGATCTCCGCCTGATGGCGCACGGCGCCCGCATCGTCGAGAACGAGTGGCCCGACATGGCCCGCTATCAGCCGCGGGAGCAGATGCGCCACCTCGCCGACGGGCTGAACGGCGAGCTTGACCTGCTCAACGAGGCGCGCAACTGCGAGCTGCTGGCGCAGATCTTCGTGGACCGCGACGACATCGTCTTCCCGAAGATCCACTGGGAGTACTGCTCCGAGCGGGTTCTGGTCCAGGATTTCGTCCACGGCATCCCGCCGAACGACGATGCGGCGCTGCGCGCGGCCGGTCTCGACAAGAAGCTGCTCGCCCAGAAGGGCACCGACGCGTTCCTGCAGATGGCGCTGATCGAGGGCGTGTTCCACGCCGATCCGCATCCGGGCAACATGTTGGCGATGCCGGGCAACAAGATCGGCTTCATCGATTTCGGCATCATCGGCCGGTTGTCGCAGCGCCGGCGCTCGCAATTGCTGGTGCTCATCGGCGCGATGCTCAAGCAGGATGCGGACGGCCTGATGGCGGTGCTGCTCGACTGGACCGGAACCAGCAACCCCGACCTTACGCGGCTCCAGGTCTCCGCCACGTCCTTTGTGGAGAGCCATTCCTCGATCCCGCTGAACCTCGGGCTGGTACTCACCGACTTCATGAACATGGCCCGCGAGAACGACCTCGCGATGCCCACCGACCTCGCCATCCTGTTCAAGGGTCTGGTCACCGCCGACGGCGTCATGCGCCACCTCGATCCGGATTTCGACCTGTTCGCGGCGGCCGGCCCCACCGTCAAGGCGAGCATGCAGACGCAGTTCTCGCTTTCTGCGCTCAAGCAGAAGGCCGAGGCGCTCGGCGTCGGCCTCTACGGGGCGGCCTCGGAGC
>CAXTCV010000526.1:0-2086 GCA_964242725.1 uncultured Methylobacterium sp. | reverse complement strand
CCGCCTATCTGGCCGCCGGCACCAACCTGGTCGACCTGATGAAGGGCGGCGTCACAGCCCCGGCCCGGATCGTCGACATCACCCGGCTGCCCGGCCTCTCGTCGATCGAGCCGCTGCCGGAGGGCGGCACCCGGATCGGCGCCCTGGTGCGCAACAGCGACCTCGCCCACGACCCGGCCTTCGCCAGGGCCTACCCGATGGTGGCCGAGGCCCTGCTGGCGGGGGCCTCGGCGCAGCTGCGCAACGCCGCCACCGTCGGCGGCAACCTGATGCAGCGGACCCGCTGCCCGTACTTCACCGACGCCGTCTCCCCCTGCAACAAGCGCGAGCCCGGCGCGGGCTGCGCGGCTCTGGGGCACGCCACCCGCATCCATGCGGTTCAGGGCTGGAGCCAGCACTGCATCGCCACCAACCCGTCCGATTTCTGCGTGCCGCTCGCCGCCCTCGACGCGGTGGTGGAGATCGCCGGGCCGGACGGCGCCCGGGAGGTGCCGCTGACCGCGGTCCACCTCCTGCCCGGCGACCATCCGGAGCGGGAGACGGACCTGCGGCCCGGCGAGCTGATCACCGCCCTGCGCCTGCCCCCCGAGGCGGCCGCCTTCCGGGGCCATGCCCGCTACCTGAAGGTCCGCGACCGCACCTCCTACGCCTTCGCGGTGGTCTCGGCCGCCGCCGCCCTCACCCTCGACGGCGAACGGATCGGCCGGGCCCGGCTCGCCCTGGGCGGGCTGGCCCTGAAGCCCTGGCGGGTGGCGGAGGCCGAGGCGGCGCTCGCCGGACAGGCGCCCTCCCCCGAGGCCTATGCCAGGGCCGCCGAGGCCGCGCTCGCCGGCGCCAAGCCCACCGGCGAGGCCAATGCCTTCAAGATCGAACTCGCCCGCCGGGTGGCGGTCCGCGCGCTCACCCAGGCCGCCGCCGGGACGCCCGCCCGGATCCCGGCGCTCCCCGCCTCCCCGTTCGGCATCGTCTGAGGAGACCCGCATGACCGCGACCTCCCTGCCTTCCAACCCCCCCGCCGGTTCGGTCCGGCACGGCTCCAGCATCGGCCAGCCGCTCACCCGGCGCGACGGGCCCCTCAAGGTGACGGGCCAGGCCCGCTTCTCCGCCGACAACCTGCCCCCCGGCACGCTCCACGCGGCGCTCTGCGTCGCCCGGATCGCCAAGGGCCGCGTCACCGGCCTCGACGTGGCCGCCGCCGAGGCCCATCCGGGCGTCGTCGCGGTGATGCGTCCGGGCCACGCCCCGGCGCTCGCCAAGGACCCGGACGCCAAGGACGGGCCGTTCACGTTCCGCCTCGACCTCCTGCAGAACGACGCGATCCGCTACGCCAACCAGCCGATCGCCGTGGTGATCGCCGAGACCCTGGAGGCGGCCACCGAAGGCGCCCGGCTCCTCGCTCCGACCTACGCGGTCGAGACGCCGCGGATCGGCCTCGACGCGGGCGACGTGTTCACCCCGCCCTCCGTGGGCGTCGGCGCGCCGGCGACCGAGAGCGACGGCGACGTCGAGGCGGGGCTCGCATCCGCGGCAAAAACCATCGCGGCTACCTACGAGACGCCGGCCCAGTACCACAACGCCATGGAGCCGCACGCGGCCGTGGCCAGCTGGGACGGGGACCGGCTGACGCTGCACATGCCGACCCAGGCGCTCGCCATGTCGCAGGCCCGGCTCGCCGGGCTGTTCGGCATCGGCCCCGACGACATCCACATCGAGAGCCCCTATCTCGGCGGCGGCTTCGGCTCGAAGGGTGTCCCGGCCGGGCCGCAGGTGCTCGCCTGCATGGCGGCCAAGTTCGTGGGCCGGCCGGTGAAGCTGGTGCCGACCCGGACCCAGATGTACGGGCCGATGGGCCATCGCGGCCCGACCCGTCAGACGCTGCGCCTCGGCACCGATGCCGCCGGCAAGCTCACGGCGCTCGACCACCACATCCTCACCGCCTCGTCGAGCTTCGACGACTTCTTCGAGCCGGCGGGACGGGCGACCAGCACCCTCTATGCCAGCCCCGCCATCGCCATCCGGCACGAGGCGGTACGGCTCGATACCGGCACGCCCCTGTTCATGCGCGCGCCGGGGGAGGCGACCGGCA
>CAXTCV010000525.1:0-2092 GCA_964242725.1 uncultured Methylobacterium sp. | reverse complement strand
CTAGCGATGCGGCTCCAGATCGATCACCGGACCGGCCGGATCGAAGATCGCGTCGTCGAAGGGCTCCCCGTCGTCCAGCTCGAGCTCTTCGCGACGCCGGAACGGCGCGACCGACGACAGGACGCCGAGGGAGAGAGCTCCGGCCCGGAGGGCCACCAGGATCGCGATCGTCCTGACGGACCCCTCGGACGTCGCGTGCGGCGCCATGAAGCACCGGGCCGATTAAGGCCCGGTTCCCACGACGATGCAATCGGAACGCGGCGGGCCGCGGCGCGGACGGGATCGGAGCGCCGACGGGGCCGGGTGCGGGGCCGGCGGGGTCACCGCCGCGCGTGCGCCCGCTTCTGATGGCGGTCGACCTCGTCGCGCACGCCGCGACCGGCCATCAGGATCTCGGTCATGAAGGCGGTGATCGCCGCGACGGTGCAGACCAGGGCCGCCCCGAAGCACGCGAACAGGATCGACGCGGCGGCGCCGTCGCGCAGCGCCCCGACGAACAGCGTCAGCACGGCCAGGCCGATCAGGCAGCTCCCGAGCGAGGCGAGGGCGACGGCCACGTCGAGCACGAAGGAGCGCCGCCGCAGGAAGGTCAGCCGGCGGGACAGGCGGGCGGCCTCGGCGGTCGTCGCCCGGGCAGCCTCGGCCGAGAGGGCGTCGACCTTGTCGGAGATCCGGCCCAGGCGGGTCGAGAACACGTTGAGCAGCGTCGCGAGCGCGGAGAGCAGGAAGGCGGGGGCGAGCGCCACCTGGATGATGTGCGCGATGCTGTCGGGTTCGGTGGCGCTGAGGGAGAAGCCGAACATCGGCGCGCTAGGCCCGCAGGCACGTCACACCCGGGCCACGCCCGGAACCGGCTCGGACGGGGGCGGGGGATCGCGACGGCACCATGCCGACAGGGTCACCACAGGACGGCCCCCGCGCGCAAGCCGCCAGCAACGGCAGCGCGGCCGGGTCCGAGCGCGTGTCCCGGGATCGGGACCGGAGCGCCAGGCCCTCACGGCGCGGGCGGTTGCGCCGGCACGAAGGCCGTGGGCGCCCAGCGGCGGATGCCGGCCAGGGCCGCGGGGCTCGGGATGGCGTTCGGCACGCCGTTGCAGGCGTGGGTCGTGATCGCCCGGCCGGTGGCGCCGTTGACCGCCCGGACGCCGTCGCCGGCGTAGAAGCTGCGCATCGCGTCGATGATCCGGCCGGTCTCCCCCGCCTGCGTCTCCAGCATCCGCTCGGACAGGCCGGGCAGGTCGAGCCAGACCGCCACCGGCAGGCCGGCGAGGCCGAACAGGATCGCCGCGGCGGGGAGGGGCGCCCGGATCCGCTGATGCCGGGCGGTCCGCTCGCGCACCCGCGACATCTGCCGCTTCTCCACAGGCCGGTCGCTCCGCCCCGGCGCGGGCTGCGCCGGGGACAGACCGTGCGAGGTCTTGTGCTCCACCCCGCGATTCGTCGTATCGGCGCGCGCCACACTGGTAGAAACCCGTCAGCCAACGGCAGAAACCAAGTGCAGCCGAGATGGACCGCCGTCGGCGGCGGCGGACGAGCCCCGGCGATCATTGGTCATGTCCGGAGGTCGGCCGCTCCGATCCGCGGGAGATTGACTTGGGGTCCGGGCGGAACGGGGCGGCGACCCGCCGGGCCTCCGGGCGTCCGGCGGCGGGGGCGATCGGACCCGGGCCTCAGGTAATGTTAACCGCCGTCTGCCGCGCGGCCTGGGCTTGCGGGCCGTCACCCGGTGCGATCTAACGCATCGAGAAGCCTCCTGGTTGGTCCTGGGAACGTTTACGAGCGAACTCAAGCCCCGCCCGCCGTCGCGCGGCGGGGCTTCTTGTTCACGGAAACTTTTGCAGTGCCGGCATCGCGGCACTTTCATGGGGAATGTGCCGCAGCGCACTGGATTATCGGTCGCCCCGAAACATCACTTCGCGCTGTTGCAGCGCTGCACTATCGCGCGGCCGCAACCTGTCGTTCTGTGATCGGGTACACATCCCGCCCAACGGGAGACAGAGGACCAGATGATCAAGAAGCTTCTTCTCGCGAGCGCCGCCACGGCCCTCCTGACCGGCGCCGCCTCGGCCGCCGACCTGCCGCGCCGCGCCGC
>CAXTCV010000524.1:0-2095 GCA_964242725.1 uncultured Methylobacterium sp. | reverse complement strand
GGGAGACCAGACAGCGTGACCAAAGCCGAGACCGCGAAGCTCCAGGACTACCTGCGCCGCAAGTTCGCCAACAACAACATTCGCCTGACGGCGATGAAGACCGGCGATTCCGCCGAGGTGTTCATCGGCGAGGAGTCGATCGGCGTGATCGCCGACGACAAGGAGGATGGCGACGATTCCTTCGTCTTCCGGATGGCGATCCTGGATATCGACCTCGAGGAAGAGGCCTGAGACGCCCGCGGCCCAACCCCCATGCGAGGCGGCCTCTGCCTGCAGCTACCTGTGCATGGGTTAACGCTAACCGGCGGTATTTCTTAACAGGCGGTAAACGGCGTGGCTAAACTGCGCGCAACCTGTACAGGAGCGCGAATAATGGTCCTCACGCCCGCCGCACTCGACTCGATCCGGACGCTGTGCATCGGCCTCGCGCTGTCCGGGCTGATCGCAAGCGCGTTCGAGCTGTTCGCGGCGCGGCGGGCGAGCTTCAGCCTTCTGGAGCGCGGCGGCCTGCCGGCGGTGGCGGCTCTGCCCATGCTGGCCTTCTCGGCGCCGTTCATCATCCTGCGCAACACCGTGCGCGGCCGGCGGATCGAGGGCCGTCCGATCCCGTTCGTGATGCTCGCCACGGTGATCGCCTGCGGCTGGAGCCTGCTCTCGGGCCGGGTCGCCCTGGACCTCGCGGCGATGCTGGTCGGCGCCTGAGCGGCCACGGCATCGGCGCATCGGTATCCGCCGAGGACCGGCGCTACGGCTCCGCGGTCGCCACCTGGGCGGCGCCGTCCTTCCCCTCCAGGGAGACCCAGGCCGGTCCGTCCTGGCCGGCGCGCTTGATGAAGCTGTAGCCGGTGCGCCGCCAGGGGCGGATCGCGTCGGTCTTGTTGTCGAGGATGAAGTCGCCCCGATCGGTGCGCACGGTCAGCACCGCGTGGCCCGCATTGGTCTCGTCGATGACAACGGTCATCAGCAGGACACGCCGCGGCAGGCCGCGTTCCACCAGCATCCGCCGCTTCAGGAGCTGGTAGTCCTCGCAATCGCCGGATCCGTCATCGGGGAAGTCCCAACGGTCGACCACGCCCCAATGCGCCTGATCGGTGAGCGGCCGGATGCGGGCATTGACCCGACGGTTCACGCTCAGCAGTGTCCGCCAGACCGCCACGGTGAGCGGGATCACGGGCGGCTCCGCCGTGTCGAGGGTGCATTCCTCGGGCACGCGCGCGCAGAAATCGGTCCAGCCCGCGATGGCGCGCACGGATCCGGCGGGCTCCGCCGGGGACGCTTCGCCAGGCAGGACGAGGCGGGCATGCGCGTGGGTCGTGGCGCCACCCAGGGTCAGCAACGTCCCAACCAGGGCGAAGCTCGCGGCTTGACGCGTCCGGCACACCGCATCCGTCCAGCCCCGCCATCGCAGGAGCCCGAAGGTCTGGCACGTGAGTCCGCCATCCGCGTGCCGCATGGTCCAAGCCCCCGCCGCCCGATGATGACGGAAAGGTGACACGCCTTCCCGCGGCGCACAATGGGCTCGGAGGGGCAAGACAACGGCCGGACCTCGCCGAGGGTTCCGTTTCGAGGGGGTGTTGCGCCCGCAGAACGCCGCACCCCAGCATGCAGTGCCGGAATGCCCGATCTGCGCGCCGTCCGAAGCCCTTGCTTCGCGGCCGCTTTGCCGGCTTGTCAAAGAGAGCCCCCGCGATGGAATCGCGGCGGGTCGATCGATCGTAGCAAGGCCCCGGCCAACCCCTTCGGGACGCGGGCCACAGGCAGGACAAGGACATCGTGATGCAGCCCGCCATCCAGCAGGTGATCAGAGCGCTCGCCGAGGATGGTCGGGCCGGCGCGATCAACATCGCCGAACACGCGGTGGAGTCCTACCTCGCCGACGCGCCGAGCGCGGGCGACCGGGCCCTGTCCCGGGATATCCTGGTGCGCGACCTCGCCAGCCTCCGGGGCGTCGCACCCCACCTCGCCGGCTTCATCGGCCGGGTCGAGGCCTACGTGGCGAAGCTCCCGCCGGCCCCGCTGAACCGCGCGGCCTGAACCGGTCCCCGCTCAGCGGTTGGCGGTGGTGACCGGGGAGGTGACGCCGCCGAGGGAGACC
>CAXTCV010000523.1:0-2095 GCA_964242725.1 uncultured Methylobacterium sp. | reverse complement strand
GCCCTCCGAGGCCCTGCGCCTGCGCTTTGCCGGCGACGCGATCCTGATGGTGCCGGTGGCCCAGGCGGACCGGATCTGGCGCTACGGGCCGGAGCCCGACGCGGTCACCCTGGACAAGCTCGACGGCGGCACCTGGCCCCGGCGCCGGCTGGAGGCCGAGGCGACGATGGCCCGGACCGCCCGGCTCATGCTGGAGGCCGCCCGGGCCCGCCGGGAGACCGAGGCGCCGGTGCTGGCGCCCCCGCCCCGGGACATGGAGCGCTTCGCCGCCGGCTTCGGCTTCGCGCCGACTCCCGACCAGGCCGCGTCCGTCGACGCGCTCATGGCCGACCTCGCCTCCGGCCGGCCGATGGACCGGCTCGTCTGCGGCGATGTCGGGTTCGGCAAGACCGAGGTGGCGCTCCGGGCGCTGGCGGCCGCGATCTTCTCGGGGAAGCAGGCGGCGCTGATCGCCCCCACCACCGTCCTGGCCCGCCAGCACGCCGAGACCCTGCGCCGCCGCTTCGGCCGCTTCGGCGTCGAGGTGGCGCAGCTCTCGCGCCTCGTGGCGCCCGCCGAGGCCCGGCGGGTCAAGGCGGGGCTCGCCGACGGCACGGTCCGGCTCGTGGTCGGCACCCAGGCGCTGGCCGGCAGCAGCGTGCGCTTCGCCGATCTCGGCCTGACGGTGATCGACGAGGAGCAGCGCTTCGGCGCCCGGATGAAGGCCGACCTGCGGCGCCTCTCGGCGGGCGGCCACGTGCTGACGCTTACCGCCACGCCGATCCCGCGCACCCTCCAGGCGGCCCTGGTCGGGCTCCAGAGCCTGAGCGTGCTGGCCACGCCCCCGGCGCTCCGCCAGCCGGTCCGGACCGTGGTGGCGCCCTTCGACGCCGAGGCGGTCCGCGAGGCGCTGATCCGCGAGCACCGGCGGGGCGGCCAGAGCTTCGTGGTCTGCCCGCGCATCGAGGACATCGCCCCCATGGCCGAACGCCTGCGCGGCCTCGTGCCGGGCCTCGACGTGCTGGTGGCGCACGGGGACCTGAAGCCCTCGGCCATGGACGAGGTCATGGTCCGCTTCGCCGACGGGGACGGCGACATCCTGCTCGCCACCGCCATCGTGGAGAGCGGGCTCGACGTGCCCCGGGCCAACACCATGCTGGTCTGGGAGGCCGCCCGGTTCGGCCTGGCGCAGCTCCACCAGCTGCGCGGGCGCGTCGGCCGCGGCCAGCGGCGCGGCACCGTCCACCTGCTCAGCGACCCGGCCGCGCCCCCGCCGCCGGCGGCCCTCCAGCGCCTGCGCGCCCTGGAGGCCCTGGACCGCCTCGGGGCCGGGTTCGCGGTCAGCGCCCGCGACCTCGACCTGCGCGGCGCCGGCGACCTCGTGGGCGAGGACCAGGCCGGCCATGCCAAGCTCGTGGGGCTCGGTTTCTACCAGCACCTGCTGCAGCTCGCGCTGACCGACGCCAAGGGCGGCCGCGCGGAGGATTGGAGCCCGGAGATCGCCCTCGGCCTCCCGAGCCGGATCCCCGAGGATTACGTGCCGGAACCGGAGATCCGCCTGAGCCTCTACACGCGGCTGCTGCGCCTGCGCGACGCCGAGGCGATCGAGGCGCTGGCCGGCGAGGTCGAGGACCGGTTCGGGGCGCCGCCGGCGGCGATGCTCGCCCTGTTCGACCTCGCGCGGCTGCGGGCGGCCTGCTGCGAACTCGGCGTGGCCCGGCTCCGGGGCGGCCCGCAGGGCGTCGCGGCCGATCTCCGGCCGGACCGTCCCCTCGCCGCGCTGGCGGTGACGAACGGGATCGTCCTGCGCGAGGGCCGCGTGGTCTGGAAGCGGCCCTGTCCCGACGCGGCGGCCTGTGCGGCCCTGGCGGCCGACCTCCTCGACCGCGTCCGCACGGCCCGCGAGCGGGCCGGCTGAGCTTGCGCCGGGCGCTTCAAAGCGTCACAGCCTGTCGCGCAGACAAAGCGAAGGGGAGTGTCCGATGCACGTCACGATTGAACAGGCCGACCGTGCCATCGCCGCCGCCCGGGCGAAGGCGGTGGAGCTCGGCACCCAGATGTGCATCGCGGTGGTCGATTCCGGCGGCAACCTGAAGGCGTTCCACCGCATGGACGA
>CAXTCV010000522.1:0-2106 GCA_964242725.1 uncultured Methylobacterium sp. | reverse complement strand
GGCCGGGTGCGCGACCACTGGCACACCATGACCCGCACCGGGAAGAGCCAGCGCCTGTCGGCGCACCGCGCGGTCCCATTCGTCGAGGTCCACCCGGACGACGCGGCGGCTTACGGCCTGGCCGAGGGCGCCATCGCGCGCCTGACCACCGAGCACGGCGAGGCGGAGCTGGAGGTGACGGTCACCGACACGGTGGTGCCGGGCAACCTGTTCATGCCGATGCACTGGGGCGGCGCCTTCGCGTCGCGGGCCCGGGTCGGCGCCCTGGTGCGCGGCGTGCCCGATCCGGTCTCGGGCCAGCCCGAGCTGAAGGCGACGCCGGCCGCCGTCGCGCCGGTGGCCTACCGGGCCCGCGGCTTCCTGATGACGCGCCGGCAGGTGGAGCTCCCCGAGGGCTGGTGGTGGGCGCGGGCGGCGATCACCGGCGGCTGGGGCCTGCAGTTCGCCACGCAGGACAGCTCCCGGGCCGTGGCGCTGATGGTGCGCGGCCTGATCCAGAGCGAGGCCCTGTCGGGCTGCGATCTGGCGGAATATGCCGACCACACCCGGGACCGCTACCGCTGCGCGGTCTACGACGGCGCCCGGCTCGTCGCCTGCCTCGCCTACGCGCCCGCGGCGGAGCGGCCGGACTGGGAGGCGGCCAAAGCCCTGTTCGCCGCCGAAGAGCCCGAGACCGCCGAGCGCCGGGCGCTGCTCTCCGGCCGGGCCGCGACCGCCTCGGCAGGGCCGGTGGTCTGCGCCTGCCACGGGGTCGGCGCCGACGTGATCACCGCGACGATCGCCGCGGGGGCCGGCACCGTGGAGACGGTGGGCGCCGCCTGCAAGGCCGGCACGAATTGCGGCTCCTGCATACCGGAGATCCGCAAGATGCTGGCCGGGCAGACCGCCCGCGCGGCGTGATTTTTTGGTATATTCACCGGTGAGGACCGATCGGCCCGTCCCACCAGCCCCCTCATCCTGAGGTGCGGACGCGCAGCGACCGCCTCGAAGGAGCCCTCCAGCAGGCCTTGCGATCCCTGGAGCCCTCCTTCGAGGCCTCCGCTGCGCTCCGGCACCTCAGGATGAGCGGGTTCGATGGGACTGGCCGGGGCAGGACGATTCAGGACAAACCCGTGACCGATACCCCCCTGCGCGCCGCCCGCGCCCCCCGCGAGACCAAGGCCGCCGGCCTGGAGCCGCTGGCGGTGCTGCCCGTTTTCGTACCCCTGCGCGGCAAGCGCGTGGTGCTCGCCGGCGCCTCCGGCGGGGCGCCCTGGAAGGTGAAGGTCCTGGCCGCCGCCGGCGCCCATGTCGATGTCTACGCCCCCGAGCCCACCGAGGAGCTGCGCGCGGTCCCGGGCGAGATCGTCGACGGGCAGGTGGTGCTGCACGAGCGCGCCTGGACCCCGGACGACCTCTGGGGCGCGGCCTTCTGCATCGGTGCCCTGGAGGACGAGGCCGAATGCGTCGCCTTCGTCGTGGCCGCCCGCGGGGCCGGGGCCATCGTCAACGCGGTGGACCGGCCGCATCTCTGCGACGTGAAGTTCGGCGCCATCGTCAACCGCTCGCCGCTGGTGGTGGGCATCTCCACGGAGGGCGCCGCCCCGGTCTTCGGCCAGACCGTCCGCGCCCGGATCGAGGCCATGCTGCCCCGGGGCTTCGCCCGCTGGGTCGCGGCCGCCCGGGACTGGCGCGACGGCGTCACGGCGCGCTTCCACGGGTTCGCCGAGCGGCGCGTCTTCTGGGAGCGCTTCACCGACCGGGCCTTCGCGGAGCCCGACCGGGCGCCGTCGCAGCAGGACCTCGCCGAGCTGCTCGGGGAGACCGAGGCCGCACCGAAGGGCGGCGCGGTGACGCTGGTGGGAGCCGGTCCCGGCGATGCGGAGTTGCTGACCCTCAAGGCGCTCCGGGCGCTCCGCAACGCCGACGTGATCCTGTACGACGACCTCGTCGCCCCCGAGATCCTGGACTACGCCCGTCGCGAGGCGCGGACCATGCTCGTCGGCAAGACCGGTCACGGCCCGTCCTGCCGCCAGGACGACATCAACACGCTGATGGTGCAGCTCGCCCGATCGGGCAAGCAGGTGGTGCGGCTCAAATCCGGCGATCCGCTGGTCTTCGGCCGGG
>CAXTCV010000521.1:0-2109 GCA_964242725.1 uncultured Methylobacterium sp. | reverse complement strand
CGAAGCCGGGCAGGATCACCCGCAGCGGGTAGCCCTGCTGCGGGCGCAGCCGCTCGCCGTTCTGGCTGTAGACCAGCAGGGCGTCGTCGAGGCACTTCTCGACCGGGATGCTGCGGGTGAGGGCGGCGGCATCCGCGCCCTCCGCGACCACCCACTTGGCCTCCGGCTTGAGCCCGGCCTCGCGCAGCACCGTCGCGAGCCGGACGCCGGTCCACTCGGCGCAGCTCACCAGCCCGACGAGGTCCGAGGCCGTCTGGCCCTTGATCGCCTCGAAGCCCGGATTCCCCGAACATTCGAGGAAATGGATGTGGGATTCCGACGGGAAGCGCCGGATGTCGTCCATGGTCAGGACCAGGGGCGTCTCCACGAGCCCGTGGATCATCAGGCGGTGCCGGGCGGGGTCGATGTCGGGGATGCCGCCGTGGTGGCGCTCGTAGAACAGGCCGTTGGGCGTGAGGATGCCGTCGAGATCTTGGAGCGGCGTGCGGCTCGACGCGGAGATGTACTGCTTGAGGCCCTTGGGCACGGTGCGGATCACGTCCGCCTCGAAGCGCGAGGGCGTCCCGTAGGTCTGGCTGCCGACATCGGCGCCCGGCACGGTCATCCATTCCGGGGTGCCGGGGGGCATCGCCTCCTCCGCCCGGGCGCCGCCGGCCAGCGCGCCCACGGCCGCGGCCGCGCCCTGGAGGAGGAAGCGCCGCCGCGCCGGCGGACCGTCCGGGTCTCGGGTCATCGCATCGCGCTCCAGCCTCGGGGTCGAGGATCACCCTCGTGCCGGCAAAGCCTACAGGAAAACCGGCCCCCTGCCAGGCCGCAGGGCCTCGGCCCCGGGACGGCAAAGGTCAGCGTTCCGTCAGGTGGCGGGCCACGGCCCGCGCCGTGACGGCCGAGACCCGCACGTTCGATTCCCGGGTCACCCCGGCGATGTGCGGCGTCAGGATCAGGTTGGGCACGTCGGTGAAGACCGCGCCGGCCTCCGCATCGAGGGGCTCGCGGTCGAACACGTCGAGGGCGGCGCCGCCGAGATGGCCCGAACGCAGGGATTCCGCCACCGCGGCCGCGTCCACGATCCCGCCCCGGGCGGCATTGATCAGCACGGCGCCCTGCGGCATCCGGGCGAGGGCGTCCGCGCCGATCAGGCCGCGGGTGGCGTCGGTGAGCGGCACGTGCAGGGAGAGCACGTCGCTCCCGGCGATCAGCGCGTCGAGGTCCCGGCGCGCCACCGGGCCGGACGGCGGGGTCCAGGCCGGGTCCCCGGGGGCGAGGAACGGGTCGTGGGCCGCGACCGTCATGCCGAGGGCGGCGGCCCGGCGGGCGGTCTCCCGGGCGATGGCGCCGAGGCCCACGAGGCCGAGGCGCTTGCCGCCGATCTCGCGCCCCATCAGGGTGGTGCGCGGCCACGTGCCGGCGGCGACCCGGGGGGTGGCCCCGTAGGCGCCGCGCAGCAGCAGCATCGCGGTGGCCACGACGTATTCCGCCACCGCGCCGTCATTGGCGCCGGTCGCCGGGTAGACCGCGATGCCGCGGTCCCGGCAGGCCGCCACGTCGATGTTGTCGAGCCCGACGCCGAGGCGGCCTACGACCTGAAGGGCCCGCGCCGCGGTCAGCAGGGCGCCGCGCACCTGGGTCCGGTTGCGCACGATCAGGGCGTCGGCACCGGCGAGGGCCGCCGCCAGCGCCGCGGGGCGGTCGGCGAGGCCGGGATCGTACAGGATGTCGAAGCCCGCGAGCTCATCGGCGATCGCCGCCTCGTCCATGAACTCGCTGATGACGACCTTGGGCATGGGATGTCCTTCTCCGGTCGCCGGCCCGGCAGCCGGCAGGGGACTGCGTCCGCGTCGTCGCCCGGGTCGTCCACCGTGACGGGACGGGCCCCCGCGAACGCGCTCCCCGCGTGATCCGGGCCCGCCGGCGCCGGACGGGCGCGTCGGGCCCGGCCGCCCCTGTGCAGCGGTGGGCCGCTCCATCCGCGGTGCGATCGGTCACTTGCCCGCATCCGCGGCGGACGCTGGTGCCGGTGGAGAGGATCGAACTCCCGACCTTCGGTTTACAAAACCGCTGCACTACCGCTGTGCTACACCGGCGGGCGCCTTGAAACCGTTGAGAAAT
>CAXTCV010000520.1:0-2112 GCA_964242725.1 uncultured Methylobacterium sp. | reverse complement strand
CGGTGGACTTCGGGGGGCTCGTCTGCGTGGAACTCAGCCGCGACAGCTTCCGCGCTGACGTTATGATAGGCCAAGCGCGACGGCATCTCGCAGCGCATGAGGAACCACTCGTCGGCGCCGGCAGCACCGGTACGAGGCTGAGGCGGTAAGGGCTTCAAACGATGCGGGCCGTCACGTCGAGAATGATCTCGGCCGCGCCCTCAATCTACGTGGAGGGAGCAGGGAGTCGAGCAGTACGCTACAGGAAGAGCCCTCTTCAGGCCGCGTATCCGTGCGGCACCGGATCAATGTGCCGACCGACCCAGTCCGGATCAACCGCGATTGGACCACAGCGGCAATGCCGATCATCGGTCCAGCCCGGATAGTCCATCACGGGATATGTGCAGCAGCCTATCACAGGTACTCCGTCCTTGATCGCGGCCTGCACCTCTGCATTCATCGCCCGCAGCCAGCCCGGTCCTTCGATGCCCTCGGCCCCTGTCTCGGTGATGATGATGGGCCGTCCGTAGCGGGCGAAGTTCTCGGCGAGGATCTCCCTCAACGGCCGGTAGCCCGGCACTCCAGGTGCGAGCCTTGGCCCCTCGTGGACCCATTCGTTGTCCGAGTAGAAGTTGATCCCCACGATGTCGAGGAGATCGGCCGAACCGCCGAGATCGGGATCGCGCCGACCCGCGATCATGTCCCAGGCCTCGAACATCGAATGGCGCAGGCGCTCGGCCACGTCGTTTCCGCCGGTCGCGTTGGAGGCGATGTGGATGGCAGGGTCGGCGTGGATCAGCCGGGCTCGATGATCGATCTCGCGGACTGCACGGGACCCCGCAACGGCCATGCGGACGAGTTGCCGCTTCCACTCCGCTCCACGGCCTCGAGCGCAGGGGACGAAGTGCCCGCGTTCGCCGCCAGCGAAGGCCCAGTAGCTGATTTCGTTGATGGGGCACCAAAGCGGAACCGCGTCGCTCTCCTCGCGCATCAAGATCGCAGCGGCGCGGGCGAAAGCTGCGAAGCGTTCGGGCAGTGCGGGAGACCACGGCTCGGCCCCGTCGGGCAGGCCGAAATGGCAGAGATCCCAGATCACCTCGACGCTCGCGTCTGCGGCGGCTCGGATCATCGGCAGCACGCTCGACCAGTCATAGAGGCCCGGAACACGCTCAATGAGGTGCCAGCGAAGGGCGTCACGCGCCGTTCGAATTCCGAGCTCCCCGAGCAGGCGATAGTCGGTCCGGGCCTCCGCATCGTGACGGCTTCCAGCGATCACGTCGACGCGACGCCCGGTGTCCAGGACCATGCTGGCACCTTCGAACCCGCCCATGGTGAAGGAACGGAGTGTGAGATTGCCGGCGATGAGCGATGGGTCAGGGCCAGGCTTGATCACGGCTCGACCTTCCGCAGCCGCACCCCCGCCCCGCCGCCGTTCTCGGGGATGAACTCGACGCCAGCGGCTTCGAGGGCGCCCGTCAGTTTTTGCAGCGTATCGACGCGGGTCATAAGCGGTCCAGTGCCGGGCTCCAATCGCTTGATGGTTGGCAGCGACACGCCTGACGCTGTTGCGAGCCGGTCCTGAGACCATTCGAGGAGAGACCGAGCGGCCCTAAGCTGTGACCTCGTTATGATGCTCATGGTCTCAATTCTGATGCTAAAGGCATTGACAGGCGTTTCGCATCGCCTATGATGCAGAAGGTATCACGAATGAGGCCACAGGAACAATGACAACCTCCACCTCCGTCTCTCCCCTGAGCTTATTACCCCCCGCCGGACGTTCGACCCGTTCGGCTCCCCGGCCGTTGCTCCTGACGGCGGCCGGTCGCTATGACGGTCGCGCCATCATGGCCCTGGCCCACGATCTGGCCCGCGCCGACGTCGCGGACGCCACCCGCCAGGGCTGGGTCCGTCCCTACAAGATCGCCCTGCGTGACGCGCTCCGCTCCGCATGGTCGACCGCCCAGTCTCAGAGCTGGTGCGCCCGCCGCGATGCCGAACGGGCCGCGGCTCTTGCCCTCAACAACCGGACGGCGTTGCTCGTCGCCGAGCTGCGCCACGATCGGATGTGCGCCTCGATGATCGACAGCCTCCCCCGTCACCTCGCCGCCGTCGCTGCGGTGGACGCCCGCGCCG
>CAXTCV010000519.1:0-2113 GCA_964242725.1 uncultured Methylobacterium sp. | reverse complement strand
CGTCCTGGCGCGCGCCAAGGCGGCCCGGATCCGGGCCATTCCGACCGGCATCGACCACGGCACCGTGACGCTGCTGAGCTCCGGCCTGCCGGTCGAGGTGACGACCCTGCGCGAAGACATCGAGACCGACGGACGCCACGCGGTGGTGAAATTCGGCCGCGATTTCGCCCGCGATGCCGAGCGCCGCGACTTCACCGTCAACGCCCTGTCGGCCGGACGGGACGGGCGGCTGCACGACACGACGGGCGGCGTCGCGGATCTCGCGGCGGGGCAACTGCGCTTCATCGGCGACGCCGCGACCCGCATCCGCGAGGACTACCTGCGGATCCTGCGCTTCTTCCGCTTCCATGCCACCTATGGCATCGGCCCGCTCGACGCCGAGGGGCTCGCCGCCGCGGTGGCGGAGCGGGAAGGGCTCGACCGCCTGTCGCGCGAGCGGGTGCGGGCCGAAATCCTGAAGCTGCTCGCGGCACCGGGCGCCGTCACGGTGCTCGAGACGCTCGACGCCGCGGGCCTGCTGCATCAGGTGCTCGGCGGCCCGGCCGATGTCGCCCGGATGGCGCGAATGGCCGCGTCCGGTGAAACGGATCCGGTGCTGCGGCTTCTCGCCCTGGCGGCCCGCGCGCCCGCCGACGTCGAGCGGCTGCGCGAGGGGCTGCGACTCTCCAATGCCGAACGGGACAGGATGCTGGCCGCGGTCTCTGCGGCCGCGGCGTTGCCTGCACCGCCGGACCGGCACGGGGTTCTCGACCTCCTGTTCACGCTGGGGCGCGAGACGGCGCGGGATGCCGTCCTCCTGGCGCGGGCCGAGGTCGGAGACGGAGCGGGCTGGGCCGAGGCCCTGGACAAGATCGACACCGAAGCCGTGCCGCCCATGCCCTTCTCGGGCCGGGACCTCCTGCCCCGTGGCCTCAAGGGGCCGGCCATCGGCGAGACCCTGGCCCGGTTCCGCGACGCCTATCGCGACGCTGGCTTTCCGGAGGACGCGCAAACCCGGGCAGCGCTTCTTGACGCCAGCATGTCTACGACGACCCTGCCCTGACCTCTCTCCTGTTTGACTCAGGCCTTCCGCTTCGGCAGCTTAACCTACGATAAGAATCACGCTCCGCGGGCATGAGCGGATCGAAGACGATGAGGGTGCAGCCGTCTGCTACCCTCCGACTGATGAGGTGATCGACTTCGTGCAACGCTCCTCCTCTCTTGGCGGCCAGATCGGATCGCTGGTCCTGATCGGCGCCGTGGTGGCGGGAAGCGCCGCCGCCTTCGCCTATACGGGCGGGTTCCTGACCCCCGACCGTCTGACGCCGAGCCGGCTGGTCGGTGCGCTGGCGCCGCCGACCGGCCCGGTCCTGGGCTACCGGCGCAATCACGCCAAGGGCATCTGCTTCCTCGGCTCCTTCGCGGCCAATGGAGCGGGCTCCGCCCTGTCGAAGGCGCAGGTCCTCGCAACGGGCACCTATCCGGTCGTGGGTCGCTTCAATCTCGGCACGCCCAATCCCGGCACGCCCGACGGCGAGGTGCGGGTGCGCGGGCTCAGCGTCGAGATCACGACACCGCAGGGGCAGCAGTGGCGCTCGGCGATGATCTCGCCGCCGTTTTTCCCGGTCTCGACCCCGCAGGCCTTCTACGAGCTGCTCGTCGCCTCCGGCCGCAAGGACGACCCGGACGCCATGAAGACCTTCGCGGCCGCCCATCCCGAGATCGGCGCCTTCGGGGCCTGGGCCCAGAGCACGCCTTTCACCGCGAGCTACGCCGAGGATCGGTTCAACAGCCTGAACAGCTTCATCTTCACCGACGGGTCGGGCACCGACCACATGGTGCGCTGGTCCTTCGTACCCGCGGCTCAGCCCGAGAACCTCTCGATGGACGCGCTAAAGGCGCGCGGCCCGGATTACCTCGAGACCGAGATCGCCAAGCGCGTCTCCGCCGGGCCGCAGCACTGGGAACTGATGATCACGGTGGCCGATCCCGGCGATCCAACCGCCGATCCGAGCAAGGCCTGGCCAGAGGGGCGTCGCTCCGTCGATGCCGGCACGCTGACGGCCGACCGGGTCGTGCCCGAGGCCGACGGCCCCTGCCGCGAGATCAACTACGACCCGACCGTGCTGCCCGA
>CAXTCV010000518.1:0-2116 GCA_964242725.1 uncultured Methylobacterium sp. | reverse complement strand
GCCTGTACCGCGCCGATTACGGCTCCCGCCTGCGCGACGGGGCCGGGCTGATCACCCTGGCGGCCGAGAGCGGGCTCACCCAGGCGGCCCTGGGCCCGGTGGTGGCGGTGCTCGGCGAGGAGCAGCAGGGCGAGCGGGCGACGAGCACGCAGGAGAATGCCTGGCTGGTGCTCGCCGCCGAGAGCCTGTCCGACGAGGGTGGCGCCCTGTCGTTCACCCTGGACGGCGCGCCCCAGGCCGGGATGCTCGCCCGGGTCTACCGGGAGGCGGCCCTGGGCGACCGGGGCGTGCAGCTGGTCAATACCGGCCGCGGCCCCGTGCAGGTGGCCGTGACCGTCAACGGCAGCCCCCTGGCGCCGGAGCCGGCGGCGGCGCAGGGCTACGCGATCGAGCGGAGCTTCCACCGCCTCGACGGCAGCCCCGTCGATCCGGCGGGCGGCCTGCGCCAGAACGACCGGCTCGTGGTGGTGCTCAAGGTCACCGAGGCCAAGGCGGAGGCCGCGCGCCTCCTGCTGGTCGATCCCCTGCCGGCCGGCCTGGAGATCGACAATCCGAAGCTGCTCGATGCCGACGTGCTCCAGGGGCTGGCCTTCGCCAAATCCGACGTGCAGCCGGTCCACACCGAGTTCCGCGACGACCGGTTCGTCGCGGCCTACGACCGCGACCCGGGCCAGTCGGCCTTCTTCACCGTGGCCTATACGGTCCGGGCGGTCTCACCCGGGACCTACGTGCATCCGGGTGCCACCGTGGAGGACATGTACCGCCCGGCGCGGTTCGGCCGGACCGCTTCGGGGCGCGTGACGGTCGGGGCGGTGAAGTAGGGCCCGCACGGACCCGCTCCGGGGCCGCCACGCCCGTCCGGGTTTCCAAGGGGCGCGCCCTGTTGGCTGGGTGTCGGGGCGGAGCCCGACACCGGTCGATGACCGGCAGCAGGTCTGTGCCCTGCACCCACGAAAGGCCTCGACGTTCCGAAACCGGGACCGGTTCAGTCGTCCGCGCCGGCGTAGAAGCTCTCCACGCCGAGGCCCTCTTCCTGCATCAGCCGGGCGCGGGCGCGCAGCTTCTCGGTCTCGCTCTTGAGCTGGCCGCAGGCCGCCAGGATGTCCCGGCCCCGGGGTGTGCGCACCGGCGAGGCGTAGCCGGCGTTGAACACGATCTCGGAGAAGCGCTCGATCCGGTCCCAGTCGGAGCATTCGTAGCGGCTGCCCGGCCAGGGATTGAACGGGATCAGGTTGATCTTGGCCGGGATGCCCTTGAGCAGGCGGACCAGCTCGCGGGCATCCGCGTCCGAATCATTGACGCCCTTCAGCATCACGTACTCGAAGGTGATCCGGCGGGCGTTGCTCAGCCCCGGATAGGTCCGGCAGGCCTCGAGCAGCGCGGCGATCGGGTATTTGCGGTTGAGCGGCACGAGTTCGTCGCGCAGGTCGTCGCGCACCGCGTGGAGCGAGATCGCCAGCATGGCATTGGCCGCCTCGCCGAGGCGGGGGATCTGCGGCACCACCCCGGAGGTCGAGACCGTGATCCGCCGCCGGGACAGGCCGAGCCCCTCTTGGTCCGACATCACACCCACCGCGTCGACCACGGCGTCCAGGTTGTACAGGGGCTCGCCCATGCCCATGAACACGACGTTGGTCACGAGCCGGCCGGCCTCGCCCGCCCCGGAGGCGTCGCGGCTCGGCATCTGGCCGGGCCAGTCGCCGAGTTCGTCCCGGGCGGTGACGAGCTGCTGCACGATCTCGGCGGCCGAGAGGTTGCGCACCAGGCGCTGCGTGCCGGTGTGGCAGAACGAGCAGGTGAGGGTGCAGCCGACCTGCGAGGAGACGCAGAGCGTGCCCCGGTCCGGGCCCGGGATGTAGACGCACTCGATCTCGGCGCCGCGGTTGTGCTCCTGCGGGTTGGTCGGCGCCATGCGCAGGAGCCACTTGCGGGTGCCGTCGCGGGAGACCTGGCGGCTCGCCACCTCGGGGCGTTCCAGGGTGAAGTGCTCGGCCAGCTGCGCCTTCAGGGCCTTGCCGACATTGGTCATCGCGGCGAAGTCGCTCGCCCCGCGGAAATTGACCCAGTGCCAGATCTGGCCGGCGCGCATCCGGCTCTCGCGCTCGGGCACGCCCAT
>CAXTCV010000517.1:0-2123 GCA_964242725.1 uncultured Methylobacterium sp. | reverse complement strand
CGCGGAAGCGGAAGCCGTAGAGCCGGCCGCGCCGCTCCTCGAAGAAGGCCAGCACCGCGTGGAGCGCGTCGAGGCCGCGCAGCCCGAACCCGGCCTCGTAGCGGCGGCGGGAATCGGCCCAGCGGCCGTTCCGGTGCTCCCGGCCGGAGGCCAGGGTGACGATCTCGGTCAGCCGCTGCGGGCCGCCGCCGGCGCGCAGCGACACGTCGAGGGGGAACAGGACCTCGTGGAAATCGTCGGCCATGGCGGTCCCGGTGGTTGGAGGCAGGGGGGGGCCCGGGCGCTCACGTCGCCCGCTGGCCCCGCGCCACCGCGCGGGCGAGGCTCGCGGTCACCTGGGCCTCGGAGCGGCGGAAGGCGGCCGGGTCGGGGGTCGCGATGTTGACCGTCACGGAGACCGGCCGGGCCGGCCCCCCGCCGGCCGCGACGCCGAGGCGGCCGTCGGGGCCGCGGCCGAGTGGCAGGATCGCCTCCGGGCCGGCCTCGCCCATGAGCCCGGCGCCGCCGCCGGCCATCGGGAAGTAGGTCGGCGCCGCCACGACCCCGCCCGCCGCGAAGGGCTGCACCCGCCCGCCCCGGACGACGCCGCCCCGGGCGAAGCCGGGCTCGGACCCGGCCCCGAGCACGGCGTTGAGCAGGCCGGTGATCCCGGACTGGATCGGGCCGGCCGCCGCCCGGGTCGCCGCGCCGGCGAGCCGGGTCCCGATCAGGCCGAGCACCCCGTCGAGGCTGCGCCCGGAGGCGGCGCCGCGGGTCAGCGCCGCCTCGAGGCTCCGGCCGAAATTCTGCGCCAGCCGGTCGAGGGTCTCGAGCTGCTTGATCCGCGCGTCGTCCTGGGTGTCGGGTCCGGTCTCGGCCATGGCGGCGCCTCACGTCGGGTCGGGATGGGCGGCGAGCAGGCGCTCGAAATCCGCCCGGGTCAGGGGCTCCGGCCCGGCGCGCCGGCCGAGGGCGGCGGCGAACTCGCGGGGCGTCGCCGACCAGAAGTCGCGGGGGCGCCAGCCGAGCGCGCCGAGGCCGAGGGCCAGGGCGTCGTCCCAGGGGAAGGCTTTCGGAACCTGGGTCGGGACCGGGACATCCGGTTCCGACCCTGGACCGCTCTCCGCCAAGGGGGATGCCGTCTCGTCCGAACGAGGCGCGGGTCCCCGCTCGCGTGCGGGCGCGGTCCGCGCGCGCAGAGAGCCGGGAGAGGGATCCGGTCCGTCCGGCGGCGGCGCGCCGGTCCCGCGCGTCGACGACGCGCTCTGTCCTGATGCCTCTCCGCCCGCACCCCACCCCGCCTCCGCTCGGGAGCGGGAGCCCGTCGCGGCCGCCAAGCGCGTCGGTGCGCCGCTGTCGGGGACCCTGTCGCAGGATGATCGGGCGCAGCCCTGAGGCGGGTGAGCCGGGCCCGGCGCCTCCCCGAACGCGGCGGCGAGCACCGCACCGAGGGCCGCCGAGACGGCGTCGAGCCCGCCCGCGAGCGGCAGCCGGGCGACCGCCGCGTCGTCGAGGTCGTGGCCGCCGCCGCGCAGGGCGACGCCCAGCAGGGCGATCAGGTCGCGGGCCGAGACCCGGCCCCCGGCGAAGCGTTCGGCGAGGCCGGCGAGGTCGCCCGCCCGGAGCGCGCTCTCCAGTTCGGCGAGGGCCCCGAGGGTCAGGCACAGGGTGTAGCGCCGCCCGCCGAGGTCGAGCGGCACCGCGCCGCGGATCCGGTTCGCCATGGCGTCAGGCCGCCGTGAAGGCGAGGGCGCCCGCCGAATCGAGGCTCATGTCGAAGGTCACCTCGCCGGCATGGTCGCCCCGGTACTCGAGGCTGGCGATCTGGAACGGCCCCTCCAGAGTGCCGAAGGCCGGCACCACGATCTGGAAGGTCTCGATCGCCCCCTCGAAGAAGATCAGCCGCAGGCGCGCGTCCGAGGCCTGGTCGCGGAACACCCCGGAGCCGGCGATCGCGGCCCGGCGCACCCCGGCGCCGGCCAGCAGTTCCCGCCAGCGCCCGGCGGAATCGGCGTTGGTGACGTCCACGGCCTCGGCGTTGAGGGTGATCTGGCGGCTGCGCAGGCCCGCCACCGCGACGAAGCCGCCCGCGCCGTCCCCGGCCCGGATCAGCAGGTCCTTGCCCTTCTGCGCGCCCATCGGCT
>CAXTCV010000516.1:0-2134 GCA_964242725.1 uncultured Methylobacterium sp. | reverse complement strand
TTTCCCGTATACACACTTTCCAGGCGTGCGCCTTCAACCACTCGGCCACCCCTCCGGCCGCGAACCGGGCGCCCGGGCGCGCCCGCAGGGCGCCGGGCGCGGCCTGGGCCGCGCGGTGCCGTGCTGTTAGCCGGGTGCGCCGCCGCGCGCAAGGCGCGGACGGCGTGAAAACCGCCCGGCCCCGGTCTCAGGCCTCGTCGTCGAGGTGGAAGCGGACATGCTCCACGTTCGCCCGCTCGAAGGCCTGCATCACGTGCTGGTACGAGCGCTCCATGGCGTTGTCGCCGCTGCCGGGGCTGTCCTCCGGCTTCAGAACGAACATCAGCAGCGACCGCCCGGTCACGGCGTAGCCGGTGCCGAACCGGAAACTCTCCACGTCCTGGCTGTCGGGCAGGTTCGTGTCGAGGAGCCGCGTCCAGGCCATCCCGCCCACCGACTCCGGCAGCGTGAAGGTCACGAGGTCGTGGTGGGCGTTGAACATGATCAGCAGGGTCGCGTCGCCGCCCCGGCGATGCAGGCCGGTGGCCTGGGCGCGGCCGTCGAGCTGGACCGCGAAGGCGCGGGCGCCCCCGTCGGTCCAGTTCTCGGGGGTCATCTCGCTCCCGTCCGGGCGCAGCCACGCCACGTCCTTGACGCCGAACTCCTCGTCGTACCGGCCGGTGAGGAACCGCCCACGGCTCAGGATCGGCAGGGCGTTGCGCAGGATGATCAGGCGCTGGGCGAACTCGGCCAGATCCCGCTCTTCCTCGCCGATCGCCGCCCAGTCGAGCCAGGAGACCTCATTGTCCTGGCAATAGGCGTTGTTGTTGCCGTTCTGGGTCCGGGCGAACTCGTCGCCGGCGAGCAGCATCGGCGTCCCCCGGGACAGGAACAGCGTCGCCAGCATGTTGCGCATCTGGCGCAGCCGCACCGCCCGGATCGCCGGGTCGTCGGTGGGGCCCTCGGCGCCGTAATTGTACGAGAGGTTGTGGGAGTGGCCGTCGCGGTTGCCCTCGCCGTTCGCCTCGTTGTGCTTCTCGTTGTAGGCCACCGTGTCGTGCAGGGTGAAGCCGTCATGGGCGGTGAGGAAGTTCACCGAGGCCCAGGGCTTGCGCCCGCGCTTGTTGAACTTGTCGGCCGAGCCTGCGAGCCGTGCCGCGAGATCCGGCAGCAGCCCGCCGTCCCCCTTCCAGTAGGCACGGACGTCGTCGCGGAACCGGTCGTTCCACTCGGCCCAGCCGGGCGGGAAGCCGCCGACCTGATAGCCGCCGGGGCCGCAATCCCACGGCTCGGCGATCAGCTTGACGCCGTTGAGCACCGGGTCCTGACGGCAGGTGTCGAGGAAGCCGCCGCCCTCGTCGAAGCCGTAGGGCTCGCGGCCGAGGATCGTGGCGAGGTCGAACCGGAAGCCATCGACCCGCATCTCGGTGGCCCAGTAGCGCAGGGAGTCGGTGACGAGTTGCAGCACCCGCGGATGCGACAGGTTGAAGGTGTTCCCGGTGCCGGTATCGTTGATGTAGTAGCGCGGCTCGTTGGGCAGAAGCCGGTAGTAGGAGGCGTTGTCGACCCCCTTGAACGACAGGGTCGGGCCCTTCTCGTTGCCCTCGGCGGTGTGGTTGTAGACCACGTCGAGGATCACCTCGAGGCCGGCGCCGTGGAAGCGCGAGACCATCTCCTTGAATTCGGAGAAGGCGAAGTCCGGCACCGCCGCGTAGCGCCTCGCGGGGGTGAAGAACGAGATCGTGTTGTAGCCCCAGTAATTCACCAGCCCCTTCTCCTGCAGGTAGTCGTCCTGCACGAAGGAATGGACCGGCAGCAGCTCCACCGAGGTGACGCCGAGGCTCTTGATATAGTCGAGCACGTCCCGGGTGCCGAGGCCGGCATAGGTGCCGCGCAGCTTTTCCGGCACCCGCGGGTCGAGCTTGGTCATGCCCTTGACGTGGGTCTCGTAGAAGATCGTCTTCTCCCACGGCACGTTCGGCTTGCGGTGCCGGCCCCAGGTGAAGGCCGGGTCGATCACCCGGGAGCGGCGGTTGAACGGCGCGCTGTCGCGCTCGTCGAAGGTCAGGTCGTCGCCCGTCTCCATCGTGTAGCCGAACAGGGCCGGGTTCCAGGTGATCGAGCCGACGAGCCCCTTGGCGTAGGGGTCGATCAG
>CAXTCV010000515.1:0-2141 GCA_964242725.1 uncultured Methylobacterium sp. | reverse complement strand
TGGCGGCCTTCGCGGTGTTCCTGACATCGGAGGCTGCCAGCCAGATCACCGGGGCAAACCTGTCGATGGATGGCGGCTGGACGGCCGGTTGACGCGCAAACGGCGCCGGCAAACTCTTCCGATCGGCCGGCGATGCGTGGTAGAACGAGGGGAGACTCGGGTTGCATCCCGGAGTCGCGTCGGCTGCGGCACAGGAGGTCGCGATGGCGAAATCCGCCAATATGTTCGGCTTCTTTCTCGACGAGCTGCACAAGTCCGGGGGAGGGTCGCCGTCCTCGTCCTCGGCGCTGTCCTCCGCCGATTTCTCGGCCGCCCTCGATTTCGCGTTGCAGCCAAAGGCACCGCAGGGCGTAGCCGGCGATGTGCCTGCTCCCACAGCAAAGGCCGAGTCTTCGGCCCAGCCCGACGTGGTCGGAACGATCCTGCGCGAGGTCGCCAAGGAGGAGCCCGCGACCTCGACGGTCGTGAGCCTCGCCAATGCCTCCGGCCTCGGCATCGACACTCTGCTGGCTGGCCTTCAGCGAGCCGTCGAGCACCAGCTGCTCGCCATCGTTTCGGCCCCCGGTGAGCCCGCTCGATATTCTCGGACGGAGTTTGCAAAAAATTTGAACTTTTAAAGTCGGAGGCTGTATGCAGCCGCAATTTTTCGACAATTCGTTCTTTCTTCTATTGCTTCTCCTCGGCGCCGTTCTTGTACCTCTGCAATCGCTGCAAGACGTCCGTTGGCGCCGCTGGAGCGGTGGTCTGGCATGGGGACTGGCGGGCCTCGGCGCCGCCGGGCTCGGTGCTGCCTGGGTCGCCGCGCATCCGATCGTCCTCGCCTGGGTTGCCGGCGCGAGGTTTCAGGTCGCCTTGATCGGTCTCTTTGTCGGTGGAGTGGAACTCATCGCGCGCTACCGCGACAATCCCTTGCGCGCGCTCTGGACGTGGCCCGCGGGGCTCTACATCCTGATCAATATCGTAGCAGGCCTTCTCGCCCTGCGCGCGCTCCAGGTCGTTCGGCCCAGTTGGCTTTTCGAGCAGACCGGAGCACGGCAGCTTCCGTTCTACCTCGTGCTGACGGGCGGCTTCGGCGCCGTGGCGTTGTTCCGCTCCTCGCTCTTCAAGGTGCGAACGTCGGACGGCGAACTGGCGGTCGGGCCCGCTGTCGTGCTCGACACGCTGCTTCAGGCGTCCGATCGCGCCGTGGACAGGATCCTGGCGTCGCCGCGCGGCACGAGGGTGTCGGCCATCATGGAAACGGTCTCCTTCGCCAAGGCGAAATCGGCCCTGCCGAGTTATTGTTTCGCCGTGATGCAGAACGTGTCGCAACAGGAGCAGCAGGCCGTGGCCAGCCAGATAGCGAACCTGAGCGCTGCCGAAATGACTGACAGGGAGCGGTCCCTCAATGTGGGCCTCGTCCTTCTGAACGTCGTGGGCGATTCCGTGCTCCGGAGCGCTGTCAAGGATCTCGGCGCCTCGATCCGGGCCGATCCGCCGCCACCCGACCTCGACATCCCCGGCATCGCCGATCTCATGCGCCACGTCGACGTCGTCAAAGCGGCGGAGTTGTTGCCGCGGCTCTGTTTCGCGCTGGGCCTCGACCCCTCCCGGGAGCTGACGCCGACCGAACGCGCGAAGGAGTGGGAGACGTTCGAGGCCAAGATAGCGTCGCTCTGGACGCCGGTGGGCACTCAGCCTTTCGAGGCGCTTCGGCTCGGGCTGGTGCTGACGCGGCTCGTTGGACGCGCCACGCTGGAGATCGCCGTTCGCCAGTTGGGCCGCGAGATCACACAGGCGACCTCCGTGCCTCCCGGAATCGACGTGCAGGTCCTGCTCGCGGCCGATCTGACGCGAGGCGTGAGTTTCGACAAGGCGGCTTTGGCCCTGCCGGCCTATTGCTTCGCGCTCGCCAAGGCGGTTCCCGACGACCGCAAGAAGGCGCTCGCGGATGGGATCAAGGCCCTGCGGGAGCAGGCCTTCTCGCCTCATCTCAAATGTCTCATGATGGCGCTGCTGCTGGTCGATGCCGTCGGCCTCGCGGTCTTGGACATCGCCATTCAGCAACTCGGGGCCGAGATCCTGGCCTGAACAGGATGCAACATCCGGGGCGAACCAAATCGGGACGTCGGCGTTATCGAGGTACTAACCCGGTATTCAGA
>CAXTCV010000514.1:0-2141 GCA_964242725.1 uncultured Methylobacterium sp. | reverse complement strand
CTTGTCGGCACCCTTGACCGCCTTGACGATCTCGCTGACGCGGCTGGCGCCCCGGTCGGCCAGCTCCCAGACCATGTGGAAGTCCTGCTCGGGATCGACCGAGCCGTCCTTGGCCGGCAGGTCGCGGATATGCCCGAAGGAGGCGATGACCTCATAGTCGCGGCCAAGATACTTATTGATCGTCTTGGCTTTGGCCGGCGACTCGACGACGACGACTTTCATTCAGACCTCTGCCCCTCGACGGAGCCTGGCGCGACGGACGAATTCTGTTCGAAATTCGCGTGGGACAAGTGCCCGCCGTCGGGCCGGGGCCGCGCGCCGGGGACAAGTGGGTTACGAGGGGCGGGTTGTCAAATGGCGAGGCGGCCCGACCGGGGGGCTCAGATCCCCGCGTACCACTCGTAGCCGCGGTCCTCCCAGTAGCCGCCGCGGCCCTGGCCGAAGCCCGACAGCGACTCCACCAGTTCCACGCGCATCACGTACTTGGCCTGCTTGTAGCCGAGCTGGCGCTCGACGCGCAGGCGCAGGGGGGCGCCGTTCGAGACCGGCAGCGGTTTGCCGTTGAGGTCGTAGGCCAGGATCGTCTGCGGGTTGAAGGCGTCGTAGAGGTCGATGCTCTCGTAATAGCGGATCGGCGTGCGCTTCTCCTCCGGCGCCTCCGGTTCCGGGGCGCCCTGGCCCCAATCGTCCTTCTGCGCGTCGTCCTTGGAAGGGGCGCCGCCCCAATCCTCGGCGGCGGCGAGCTGGATGAGGCCGTCGCGGACATTGCCCGGATGCTCCGGCCGCCACAGGGACGCGCCGTCTCCGCCCTCCAGACCGCCGCCGGCATATTCGAGCGTGTCGGCGCACTGGAACACCGCGTAGCGCGCCTGCGGCTTCAGCCCGGCCCGCTTCAGGATTTCGGCCAGCGGCACGCCGGACCATTGGCCGATGCAGCTCCACCCCTCGACGCAATCGTGGCGGGTCACCTGGGTGCGGCCCGGCAATCCGCGCAGATCCGCGAGGCTGAGCGCCAGCGGCGTCTGCACGAGCCCGTCGACGGTGAGCTTGAAGTCGGAAAACTTCTTGGCCGCCAGGGCGCGGAACGACCGGTCCGGCGGGTCGATCGTGCCGTTCGGCTTGAACCAGGGGGAGATCATCGCGGCGGGGAATTCCCGGGCCAGGGACGCGGGCGCCATCAGCAGGCGCTGGACGAACAGGTTGGCGTCCTCGCCGACCTTGAGGGTGCGGCGCCCGGTCTCGGTGCCGGCGAACTTGTCGCAACCGCCGAGCAGGGCGGTGCCGATCAGGCCGGCACCGGCGGTGAGGAACTTGCGGCGGGGGAGGATCATCGCGCGGTCTCCCGGTCACGGCCGAGGCTGAACCAGCCGGTGATCATGCCGCGCATGTTGTTGACGAGGCCGGAGACGATCACGAGCAGCACGTGCACGACCACGAACAGCACGATCAGCCCGGCGGCGATGAAGTGGACGCTGCGCGCGGACTGGCGCCCGCCGAACAGCTCGGTGAGCCAGGGCCAGGCGGCGTCGACACCGGGCGACATGGCGAGGCCGGCCAGCACCATGGCGGGCAGCAGGCCCAGGACCAGCACCAGGTAGGTCAGCTTCTGGATGACATTGTAGCGCTTGGCCTCCTCGCCCTCGGGGAAGCGCAGCAGGAGGTGCTCCTTCACCGAGCCGCCGAAGTCGCGGATCTGATCGCCGTCCGGGATCAGCCGTCGGCGGAGCTGGCCGGAGACGAGCCCGTAGAGAAGGTAGACGGCGCCGTTGATCACCAGCAGCCACGCGAACAGGAAGTGCCAGCGCCGCCCGGTGGCGAGGTCCTGATCCGCCGGGAGCGTCACCCAGGACGGAAAGGCGCGCTCCACCTCGGTCCCATCCTCGCGCGACAGGCCGAGCACACCCGTGGTGTCGAAGCTGTGCGCGCCGACCGTCACCAGGCCCCGGGTCTTGCCGTCGCGGCCCTGCTGGCTGGTGATGGCGAGCGCCGGATCGTCGAAGGTCGAGACCGCCCCCCAGTACAGGGCCGGATGGGCGTTGAAGATCTGAAGGCCGCTCATGAGCAGAACCAGCAGCACCGCGGCATTGATCCAGTGCGCCAGCCGGATCACCAGCGGGTGGCGGTAGAACCAGCGGCGCCCC
>CAXTCV010000513.1:0-2144 GCA_964242725.1 uncultured Methylobacterium sp. | reverse complement strand
ATGCCGGCCTCCTCGCTTGGGCGGCGGCGGCGCTGCTCGTGATGCACGGGCTCGAAATGTTCTGGCTGGTGACACCGGCCTTCCGGGCAAGCTTCAGCCTGACCTGGGCCGATCTGGCGGCGCTGGCCGCCGCCGCCGGGCTCGGGATCGGCACGGTGCTGGTTCTCGACGAGCGCGCCGCGCGCGGGAGGGTCGGCCATGGCGCCGCGTGAGCCGAAGCGTTGGGCACAGGCGGCGGTCGGCGGGCTGCTGGTGGCCCTCGGTGGTGCGCTCGTCGGCGTGGGCCGGAAGACCAGCCCGGCTGCCGCGAAGGGTGAGGCAAAGCCGCCGTCCCGCTCACCGGTGTCGAAGGTCCGCACCAAGCCCGAGGCCGAGCCGCCGCCGATGCGGACGCGCTACTGGCCGCCGCCCGTGCCGAAGCCGATCGAGGACGCCACCGACGGCGAGACAGAGGCCGGGCCTGTCGACCCAAAGTCGGTGGAGCTGGGCTTCGAGCGCCACGATGCCAGGCCAGGGGTGATCGTCACCGTGATGCTGGTCAGCGTCTCGCTGGTCATCGGTGCGATCGCGGGGCTCTTCTTCCTCATCGGCGTGGTTCATCGCAGCGACGAGGCGGCGGCGCCGCTGACGCCGCAGCAACGCGCCGTGATCGTGCCGCCGGAACCCCGGCTCCAGGACCACCCTCTCTATGACATCGCCATGCTGCGGAAGCGGGACAGTGATCTCTTGACCACCTATGCCTGGACCGATCCGCAGCATCGGACAGCCCGTATTCCGATCGCGCGCGCCGTTGCGCTGGTGACGGGGCGCCCGCTCGACCCGCTGCCAGCCGACGCTGCTGCGGCACCGGTGCCCGTCGCCCCTATCGCGCCGGCTCCGCCGGTCTCCCGGCCGTGACGGCGGAAGGGCACCGAGCATGAACGGCGTCGCCAATCCTCTCTCGATCTGGCCCCAGGCGGCCTCGGCCAGTGCTGTCGAGACGGATCACCTGATCCTCTCCTTCACCGTCCTGACCCTGCTGCTGACGGTGCCGATCTTCCTCGGCTTCACCTGGTTTTCCATCAAGTATCGCAAGGGCCAAAGGGTCGACCGCACTCACAGCGAGGGCCGGTCCGCCGCCCTCGAACTGACCTGGATGATCGGTCCCTTCCTGCTGACGCTGTTCTTCTTCGCCTGGGGCGCCACGATGTTCCTCGGCCACAAGACCCTGCCGGCGGGTGGGCTGAAGGTGGACGTCATCGGCCGGCAATGGATGTGGAAGTTCCAGCATCCGGGCGGGCAGGCGGAGATCAACGACCTGCACGTTCCCATGGGGCAGAACGTCATTCTCCACATGATCTCGCAGGACGTGATCCATGCGCTCTACATTCCGGCGCTGCGCATTCAGATGGATGTGCTGCCGGACCGCTATACCGACATGTGGTTCAAGGCCGACAGGCCCGGCGCCTACCACCTGTTCTGCTCCGAATATTGCGGCACCGACCATTCGGTGATGGGCGGCTCGATCACCATCATGGAGCCCAGCGACTATCAGCAGTGGCTGGACCGATCGGGATCCGACCAGACGCTCGCGGCCGGCGGCGAAGCCTTGTTCACCTCCTATGGCTGTGCCGGCTGCCACCAGGGCACGTCGACCGTGCGGGCGCCGTCGCTGGTCGGCCTCTACGGCAAGCCCGTGCCGCTCGTCGATGGCACGAGCGTCGTGGCGGACGACAGCTTCATCCGCGACAAGATCCTCTACCCCGACACCCGACCGATCGCCGGCTTCAAGCAGGTGATGCCGAGCTTCAAGGGCGTCATCGCCGAAGACGACATGCTGCGGCTCGTCGCCTACGTGAAATCCATGACCCTCAAGACGGGACGGGCCGAATGACGCGAGATCCGTTGAATGGGCTTGGGGCTGATCTGAGTGGCCGCACCCGGTCCGCCCCCTCCACCGGGCTTCGCCCGGTCCCCCTCCCCCAAGGGGGGAGGAGACGAACCCATCCGCCGCGTCTCCTCCCCCTTTGGGGGAGGGGGACCACGCGAAGCGTGGTGGAGGGGGCCGGCCGGGTGCCACCGAGCCATAGTGCGGCTCCTTCGCCGCTTTATCCTCATCGGGGATCCGCGCCATGAGCTACGCCGCCCGCCGCGACGAGCATGTG
>CAXTCV010000512.1:0-2147 GCA_964242725.1 uncultured Methylobacterium sp. | reverse complement strand
CGACCAGGCCCGGGCCAAGACCTGGGACCGGAACCCGTTCTTCCCCCGCCAGATCACCATGCGCCAGCCGGTGGCCGGCACCGTGCCGCGGAACGACCCCGCCCGGCCGGCGCCGCAGCCGGAGGCCGTCAGCCGCGACCTGCTCGACCGGGGCCGGCAGCGCTACGCGGTGTTCTGCACCCCCTGCCACGGCCAGGACGGGCGCGGGGCCGGCATGATCGTGGCGCGCGGCTTCCCGCCAGCCGGCAATCTCGCCGCCGAGCCGGTGAGCCGGGCCTCCGCGGCCGAGCTCTACGACGCGATCTCCAACGGCCGGAGGGCCATGTTCGGCATGGCGCAGATGATCCCCTCCGCCGATCGCTGGGCGATCGTCGCCTATGTCCGCGCGCTCCAGCTCAGCCAGGACGCCCCGGTGGCGAGCCTGCCGGAGCCGGATCGGGCCCGGCTGGAGGCGACCCGATGAGGCGCCCCGCCCTCCTCGGCGCGGCCGGCCTCTCGCTCCTGGCCTGCTGCGGGCTCGCGGGCGGCTGGCGCGGGGCGGCGGCCGCCTACCTGGCCGCCTGGCTCGTGCTCCTCGCCCTGCCGGTCGGCGCCCTGCCGGTGGTCATCGTGGCCGAGCGCTTCGGCCAGCGCGAGCGCGCGCGGGGCGGCGTCGAGATGCTGGCCGGCCTGCGCCGGCTGACGGCGTTGATGCCGGTGGCGGCCGTGCTGGCGCTGCCGCTGCTCGCGGCCGCGCCCCTGCTCTATCCGTGGGCCGGCGCCCCGGCGCGCACGCCGCTCGCCGCCCTCTGGTTCACGGTGCCGTTCTTCGCCGCGCGGGTGGTCGCCTATCTCGCGGCCTGGACCTGGCTGGCCCTGCGCTTCGCCCGACCCTTCGACGCCCCCGGCGAGGGTCGGACCGTCCCGGCGGTGGGCCTCCATGCGGTGATCGGCACGCTCTTCGTCACCGACGTGATCGCCTCCCTGGACCCGCGGCTCGGCTCGACCCTGCTCGGCCTCCTGGTCATGACCGCCTGGAGCGGCCTCGCCTTCGCGGTGGCGATCCTGCTGGCCTGGGAGGAGCCGGAGCCGGTGGGCCGCGGCCGCACGGCGCCGGGGCGCAGCCGGCTGGTGCCCCTCGTCGTCCTGCTCGGCCTCTGGGCCTACCTGCACTTCGTGCAGTTCCTGATCGTCTGGTCGGCGAACCTGCCCCCCGAGGTGGCGTGGTACTTCGCCCGCGGCGGTTGGCTCGGGCGGACCCTGTCGATCGCGGCCGGCGCCGTCGCGGTGCTCGCCGGGCTCGCGACCCTTCGGCCCGGGCGCCCGACGACGCGGGTCCTGGCGGGGGCGGCTGTGGCTGTGCACGCCCTCGAGATGTTCTGGCTCGTCACCCCGGCGATCCGCGATCGGTTCGTGCTCCGCCCGAGCGACGGGCTGGCGGCCGGTGCCGTGGCCTGCCTTGCCGCCGCGCTCCGGCCCGCGCTGCGCCTGGGAGCGGCCTCCGCCTCCCGCCGCGCCGGGAGGCCGGCATGAGCGCGGGCGGCCCCTCCGGCCTGATCCCCGCCATCCTGGCGGGTCTGACCCTGCGCGGCAGCGGCGTCCTGAACGGGCGCCCGCCGCGCCCGCCCGCCAACACCCAGCGGGACCCCGACGACCCGGGGCACGAGACCCGGGACGTCAATGTCCGCAACACCGCCCTGGTCATGGCCGGCCTCGCGCTCGCGGCCCTGACGGTGATCGGCACGATGGTCTGGCTGATGGGCACCTTCGCGGCGGGCCAGCGCCGGGCGCTGCCGGCGCTGACGCCCCAGCAGACCGCCCGCCTCGCGCCGCCGCCCCCGAACCTCCAGGCGAACCCCTATGCCGACATCGATCGCCAGCGGGCGGCGACCGAGGCGCATCTGGCGGGCTACGGCTACCGCGACGCGGCCCGCACCCGGGCCCGGATCCCGATCGGGCGCGCCATGGATCTGATCGTCGGCCGCCCCCTCGACCCGGCGGAGCCCGTTGCGCGATGACGCCGAGCCACGATTCCCTGCAGCTCTGGCCCGCCGCGGTCTCGGCCGTCGCGAGCGAGACGGACCTGCTCATCCTGGCCTTCACGGTGCTGACGCTGCTGCTGACCGTGCCGGTCTTCGTGGCGATCACCTATTTCGCCCTGCGCTACC
>CAXTCV010000511.1:0-2163 GCA_964242725.1 uncultured Methylobacterium sp. | reverse complement strand
GAGCTGTTCCCGACCCGGGTCCGCTACACGGGGGCCTCCGTCACCTACAACCTCGCCGGGATCCTAGGGGCCTCCGGGGCGCCCTACATCGCCCAGGAACTCGTCGCCGTCGGGGGGATCGGCTTCGTGGGGTTCTACCTGGCGGGCGCCGCGATCCTCAGCTTCCTCGCGGTCCTGGCCATGCCGGAGACATCCGGCCGCTGAGAAAGCGGCCCGGTCAGTTTCGCCCCGGCGCGGCGGGCTCGAAGCGGCCGAGGAACCGGGTCCGCTCCCAAAGTTCGATCGTGCAGCGTTCCACCATGGCGCGGACCTGGCGGCGCGCCTGGCTGTCGTCCCCGGCCGCGACGATCTCAGCGGAGGCGACGCGTCCGGCGCGGTCGAGCTTGAACGCCCGATAGGCGCGGCTGCGGCGGGTGGTCTCGGCATTCAACGCGAGCATCGGCTCCTCCATCGGACCGGAGCGTTCCAGCTCAGGGTTAACCGATCGTGAACGGCGTGCGCCGCGGCCCATTCGGCGCGGCCGGGGCCATCCGTCGAACAGCGGAGCGGCGGCATGACCGGACCGATCTGTGAATCCGCACGCCTGTGCGGGGCGGGGGGACGCGCATGGGTCCGGCCGTCACTTCTATGCGTGAGCGCCGTGTGAACATCAGCCACGGGCACCGGATTGGTCCGGGATCGAGCGTTCCGGTGCAATCCGTGCCCGCCCTCCGGAGGGCATCCCGGTCCCCCGGACCCGAGGCCACATCGTCGGGCCCGGAGAAAACCTTCAGCCTTGCTTGTCCAACGGGCGCCCCAGAAGGCGCGCGAACTCGGCCTCGATCTCCTCGACGGAGAATGGATTGCCCGAAGTCTTGGCGTCGGGTTTGGGCGCCGGCGGTGCCGGCTGCGGTGCGGGTGGTGGCCGGAACACCGGGGGTGCCTTCGGCGGCGCCACGGGCGTGGGCGGGATCGGAGCGGGCGGCGGCGGGGGCAGGGGTTTCTGTTGGGCGGCCGGAACGGCGGTCGGGAGGACCGGCGGCGCGGGGGTGGCGACGGGCGGCACCGGTTCAAACGGCGCGACCGGCTCGGTCGGCGCGACCGGCGGGGCGGACGCCATCGCGGCGGCCAGTGGATCGACACCGTCCGGCGTGGCAGAGGGGTCCGGTTGCGGCGGGGCGAGGGGCGGCAAGGCGGGCGGCGGCGCCGGGGTGACCGCGGAAGTGGGGCGCGACAGCGCCGCCTGGAGCTGGCGGGCCATATCGGACAGGACCGCCGGATCGACGGTCCGGCGATCGGATGGAACGGCGAGGCTCGGGGCCGGCCGAACGACCGGCTCCCCGGCTGGCACGGCCTCGGGGGGGCGCTCGGAGACCGGAGCCGGCCGCGGATCGACGAGGGGCGGCGCGGTCCGGCTCAGGATCCGGCGCGGGGCGGCGGGCTCCCGGACCAGCGGGGCCGGCGGTGCGGGCGGAGGCGACAGGGGCGCGGAGACGTCCTCGCCCGGCTCGTCACCGCCGAGCAGCGCGGGATCCAGCGGCAGGGTCAGGGCCGGGCCGGCCGCGGAGCGCGGCACGGGGGGCGGCACGATCACCGGCATCTCGAAGCCCGGATCGAACAGGGGCTCGGCACGCCGTCCGGCCATCTCGGGCAGCGTGCGCGGCGGCTCCGGGAGGCGTCCCCCCTGCACCAGCGGGTCCGGCAGCGGCTCGTCGAGGGCGTCCGTCCCCGCATCCCCGCGCAGGGACGCCTCCGGCAAGGGGCGCTGGGTCCGCTGGATGTTGCGCTCGACCACGACGTCGTTGGGCCCGCCGACGAGGAGCAGATGCTCGACATTGTCCCGGCGCAGCAGGATCAGCTGACGGGCTCGGTCGAGCTCGTAGACGTCGACGATCCCGAGCCGCGGCTGGCGCCCCCGGCCGCCGCCGCGCCCGGGCAACGCCACGCTGCGACCGGTCAGGCGGCGTACCGTGAAGACGATGGCCGCGAGCGCCGTGAAGATGACGGCGAAGATCACGACATATTGCACGATGGGGGAGCCGTCAGAACCGAACACGGATTGCAGCCATCGCAAGGTTACGCACTCGCACGTTCCGGCCGCCGCTGGTCCGCGCCCGGCAAGGGCTTGTTCATACCACGCCGGGGGGGCTGCAAGGCAAACGACGTTAAGAGCTCGTTAACAGA
>CAXTCV010000510.1:0-2165 GCA_964242725.1 uncultured Methylobacterium sp. | reverse complement strand
TCCGCTTGGCGATCGTCACAGCCGGCTCGCCCGGGGCGACGCCGCAGCGGCCGGCACCGACATCGATCTCCACCAGAACCTCGAGGGTGACGCCATACTTCACGGCCGCCGCCGACAGGGCGTCGACATTGCCGAGGTCGTCGACGCAGACCAGCACCCGCGCCCGTTTGGCGAGCGCGGCCAGGCGCTCGATCTTCTGGGGGGCGACCACCTGGTTCGACACGAGCACGTCGCGGATGCCGGCGCTCACCAGGGCCTCAGCCTCGCTGACCTTCTGGCAGCAGACGCCGCAGGCCCCGCCCCGCTCGATCTGCACGGTCGCGATGTCGGAGGATTTGTGCGTCTTGGCGTGCGCCCGGTGGCGCAGGCCGTTCTCCTTCATGAAGCGCCCGAGCTTGTCGACGTTGCGCTCGAACGCGTCGAGATCGACCATCAGGCAGGGGGTGTCGACCTCCTCCACCGGCATGCCGACGCGGGCGGGAATGTTGTTACGCATGGGTCTTTCCTCCTGGTCGTCGCGTCTTATGGTTTCGCGGTCGCGTCAGCGGGTCACGGGGCGAGGCCCAGAAGCTCGGCGATGCGCGGCGTCGCCTTGATGCCGGTGCCGGTGAGCACCACCACGGTGGTCTCCCCGGGCCGGATCGCGCCGCCGGCGGTGAGGTCGGTGAGCGCCGCCGCGGCCATCGCGCAGGTCGGCTCGACGTAGAGGCCCGCGCGGGCGAGCGCCATCAGGGCCGCCTCGATCGCGGCCTCGGAGACCGCCACGGTGCCGCCGCCGGACCGGCGCAACGCCGCCAGCACCGCCCGGCCCCGGACGGGCTGGGCGATCGACGCGCCCTCGGCGAGCGTCGGCCGCGGGGTGACGGGCGCGTAATCCGCGGCGCCGGCCGTGAACCCCGCGTGCAGGGGCGCGCAATGAGCGGGCTGCACCGCGTAGAGGCGGGGCAGGCGGGTGATCGCGCCCCGGCGCAGCAGCTCCGAGAAGCCGATGTCGCAGCCGAGCACGTTGCTGCCCGCGCCGCAGGGGATGATCACATTGTCGGGCGCGGAGAAACCCAGATCCTCCCACAGCTCGTAGGCGAGGGTCTTGGTGCCCTGGAGGAAATGGGCCTGCCAGTTGTGGCTGGCGTAGAAGATCGTGTCGGACTGCCGGATCGCGGCGTCGGCGGTGTCCTGGCGGGTGCCGGGGACCAGCTCGACCTCGGCGCCGGCGGCGCGCATCTGCACCGTCTTGGCCGGCGAGGTCGAGGCCGGGACCAGGATCTTCGCCCGCATCCCGGCGGCGGCCGCATAGGTCGCCACCGCGGCGCCGCCGTTGCCGGAGGAATCCTCCAGCACCGCGTCGATGCCCTGCTGGCGCAGGATCGACAGCATCACGGACGCGCCGCGATCCTTGAAGCTGCCCGAGGGGGCGAACCATTCGAGCTTGAAATGGGCGTGGCCGCCCCGCCAGGGCCGCCGCACCAGCGGCGTGCAGCCCTCCCCGAGCGTGACCGGGTCGGTCACCGCCACCGGCAGCGCGGCGGCGTAGCGCCAGAGGGATCGCACCCCCGTGTCGATCGCGTCCCGGCCGATCCCCGGCAGGTCGGTGATCATCAGCGGGCCGCCCGAATCCGCGCGCCAGCGGGGCGTCTCGATCGGGTAGGTCTCCCGGGTGACGGGATCGAGATAGGCGGGCGTCGAGGGCATCGCGGCTCGGGTTCCGGGGCGTCTCGATGATAGAATACAAAATAATCTGAGGAAACGCGCCGTCCGTCCCCCCGAAGGAACGGCGCGTTGCGTCCCGGTCCAGCGCCGTAGGGCCGGCCCCGGACCGGGATCGTTCTCGCCGGTCGCCGCGCCGGCGCGGTGGTCAGGCCGCGAGCGGCAGGCTGGTCCCCTCCGGGGCGTGCTCGGCGGCGAGCGCCCCGGCGACGATCTCGGCGGTGGCGCCGGACAGCGTCCAGCCGAGATGGCCGTGGCCGGTGTTGTAGAAGACCCCCGGCAGGCGGCCCCGGCCGACCTTGGGCAGCATGGTCGGCAGCATCGGGCGCAGGCCGCTCCAGGCCACGACCCGGTCGGTGTCGACCAGCGGGAACTGCTCCCGGGTCCAGTCGACCAGCGGCTGGATCCGGTCGTGGCGGATGTCGCGGTTGAAGCCGTTGAACTCGGCGGTGCCGGCGACC
>CAXTCV010000509.1:0-2173 GCA_964242725.1 uncultured Methylobacterium sp. | reverse complement strand
CCGGCGTCGCCTTGGCGTAGGCGATGATCTGGTCGTTGGAGGCGCCGGTGAAGACGACGTTGCGGAAATCCCAGAGGGCGGGGTTCTCGCGCCGGATCGTGTTGAGCTTGACGATATGCGCCCGGATGTTCCCCGGCCGGTGATCGTCCCAGGCCTTCAGCTCGTATTTTTCCGAGTTCAGGTACTCCTCCTTGCCCGGGTACGGCGCCGCCTCGCACAATTCGAAGCCGTTGTAGATGCCGTAGACCGACGACAGGGTGGCGGCGAGCGTGCCGCGGATCACGAAGCCGGCGCGCCCGCTGGTCTGGAGGAAGTAGGGGTTGATGTCGGGCGTATTGGCGAAGAAATTCGGGCGGTAGTACTCGCCCATCTCGCCGGCCAGCTCCAGGGCGTAGTCGGTGAGCTCCTGCTTGGTGTTGCGCCAGGTGAAGTAGGTGTAGCTCTGCTGGTAGCCGGCCTTGGCGAGCTTCTTCATCATCTTCGGCCGGGTGAAGGCCTCGGCCAGGAAGATCGCGTCCGGATAGCGGCCGTTGACCTCGGCGATCACCCATTCCCAGAACGGGATCGGCTTGGTGTGCGGGTTGTCGACCCGGAAGATGCGCACGCCCCGGGCGCACCAGCCGAGCAGGATGTCGCGCAGCTCGATCCACAGCCCGGGCAGGGCCCCGCCGTAGAAATGGACGTTCGAGATGTCCTCGTATTTCTTCGGGGGGTTCTCGGCGAATTTCAGCGTGCCGTCGGGGCGCCACTCGAACCATTCCGGGTGGTTCTTGATCCAGGGATGGTCGGGGGAGCACTGGATCGCGAAGTCCAGCGCGATCTCCATCCCGTAGGCGTGGCTCGCCGCCACCAGCCGCTCGAAATCCGCGAGCGTCCCGAGGTCGGGATGCACGGCCTCGTGGCCGCCCTCCTCCGCGCCCACCGCGTAGACCGAGCCGACATCGCCGGGCTCGGCCTTGAGGGTGTTGTTCTTCCCCTTGCGGTTGGTTCTTCCCACGGGGTGGATCGGCGTGAAGTAGAGGACGTCGAAGCCCAGTTCGCGGATCTCGGGGAGCCGCCGGATCACGTCGTCGAAGGTGCCGTGGCGGTTCACGTCCATCGACTGCGAGCGCGGGAAGATCTCGTACCAGGCCGAGAACCGGGCCGCGAGGCGGTCGGCGATCACCGGCAGGGTCACGGGATGGCGGGTGAGATTCACCCGCTCGGCGTTGCGGCGCACGAGGCTCGCCGCGTCGGGCTGGAGGATCCGGTCGAGCTGGGCGGGCGAGCCCGCCTCCTCGGCGGCCAGCGCCGCCACCAGGGCGGCGAGGCGCTCCGCATCGCGGCCGCCCCGGGTCCGGGCGAGGGCGGCGGCGGTCTCGACGAGGGTCACGCCCTCGATCGTCTCCAGGCGGATGTCCACCCCGGCGGCGCGCTTCTTCAGGGTGTCGCGGATCCAGGAGGAGAACGGGTCGCGCCACGCGATCAGGGTGAACTCGTAGCGGGCATTGCGCTCCAGGGGGAAGTGCCCGGCCCAGCGGTCGTTGTCGACGAAGACCATCGGGTCCTCGCGCCAGCCCTCGCTGCCGGCGACCCGCGACAGGATCGCGGCGTCGATGATCTCGTGGCCGTCGGAGAAGATGTCGGCCTCGACCCGCAGCGATTCGCCCACGATCCGCTTCACCGCCGACCGGCCGCCGTCGATCTCGGGGGTGACCGCCTCGATCACCACCCGGCCCTCCCCGTCCGGGGAGCCCCGCCCGGGGACCGCGGCGGCCTGCTGGGCGCCGGCCGCGAGGATGCGCAATTCGCCCGGGAGCAGGTCGATGGCGCTGCCCGGATGGAAGGCGATCGGCTCGGCCTCGGGGGTCCGGTCGACGAAGGCGCCGAGCATCCCGCCGGTGCGGGCGATCAGCGTGCCGGCATCCACCGGCACCGGTCTTTCGGTCGGGTTGTAGAGCACGATCAGCCCGTGCCGCGCCGAGGCCGGGTGGCCCGTATCGAACCGGGCGAGCGCCACGCAGTCGCTGTCGGGCGCGGAGATCCGCAGCTGCGCGCCCTCGACATTGGCGGCCGGCAGCTCGGCCCGCAGGGCGTTGACCGCCCGGACATAGCCGGAGATGTCGATCCCGGTCCCGGTCTCGCGGTCGCGCGGGGTGGTCTCGACCACGTGCAGCGCCCGGCGGTAGCCCCA
>CAXTCV010000508.1:0-2177 GCA_964242725.1 uncultured Methylobacterium sp. | reverse complement strand
GCCGATCTCGGCTTCGACGTGGATATCGGGCCGCTCTTCGCCACCCCGGCCGAGGCCGCCCGGCAGGCGGTGGAGAACGACGTGCACATCGTCGGCGTCTCGTCCCTGGCGGCCGGCCACCTCACCCTGGTGCCGGAGCTGAAGGCGGCCCTCGTGGAGCAGGGCCGGGACGACGTGATGATCGCCATCGGCGGCGTGATCCCGCCGGGCGATTACGAGGCCCTGCGGGCGGCCGGTGCCGCGGCGATCTTCCCGCCGGGCACGGTGATCGCCGAGGCGGCCATCAACCTGATCCGGGCGCTGAACGAGCGGTTGGGATACGGGGCGCGGCAGGCGGCGGAGTAGCGGACCCCTTTTGCGGGTGGCTGGACCGGCCGCTTCGGCCCGCGTCGCGGAGCCCGCGAAGGGGGCGTCCAGGGATCGCGACGGCCTCTGAAGGGCTCCTTCGAGGCGGCGTCCGGGGCGGCTTCGCCGCACCTCAGGATGAGGGGGATTGGGTCGGTCTCCCAGAAGGAGCGACCTGCGGCTGCCGCGCCCGGGATCAAGGCGCGGCGATCGCGAGGCCTGCAGTTCAGCGCCTGCGGGTCCGCCTCCGTGAGGAAGGCCCCGACCGCGTGGAGGAACTGCAGGCGGTTCTTCTCCATCATCACCGTGTGGGTGCCCTCCCCCAGCGCGACGCAGCGCTTGTCGGGGGCGTGCGCGAGCGTGGTGAAATACTCTTGCGCCCGGTAGCTCGGCAGGTCCGCGTCCCATGCGGCGTGGAAGATGAGCACGGGAACGCGGATGTCGCCCCGGATCGGAGAGCGGCGTGCCGGCCGGCCAGTATACCTTCGAGTCGGCGACGACGCCGTTCGGCGCGGGCCGGCCGACGGGCGGCGGGTTCCGTCGCCCGATCCGGTCAAAGCGCGTGAAAAAAGTCCGCCCCTGTCGCCGGGGCTGGTGACGCCGCGCCTCCGGGCGGGCATGGAGGCGGGAGATCCCGGGAGACGCCCCCATGACGACTCCGACAACCGTCGCCACCACCCCCTTCCCCGACCAGAAGCCGGGGACCTCCGGCCTGCGCAAGAAGGTGCCGGTCTTCCGGCAGCCGAACTACGTCGAGAACTTCGTCCAGGCGATCTTCGACACCCTGCCCGACAGGGACGGCGCGACCCTGGTGCTCGGCGGCGACGGCCGGTTCCTCAACCGCGAGGTGGTGCAGACGACGCTCCGCCTCGCCGCCGGCAACGGCTTCGGTCGGGTCCTGGTCGGACGCGGCGGCCTGCTCTCGACGCCGGCCGCCTCCTGCGTCATCCGCAAGGCCAAGGCGATCGGCGGCATCGTCCTGTCGGCGAGCCACAACCCGGGCGGCCCGGAGGGCGATTTCGGCATCAAGTTCAACGCCGCCAACGGCGGCCCGGCGCCGGAATCGGTCACCGACGCGATCTTCGCGCGGGCCAAGGCGCTGACCGAATACCGCCTCGTCGAAGGTCCCGACCTCGACCTCGATACCCTCGGCGAGACCCGGCTCGGCGCCCTGGCGGTGACGGTGATCGACCCGGTGGCCGACTACGCCGCGCTGATGCGCACGCTCATCGACTTCGACGCCGTGTCGCGCCTGTTCGCCTCCGGCTTCCGCATGCGCTTCGACGCCATGAGCGCGGTGACCGGCCCCTACGCGGTCGCCATCTTGGAAGGGATGCTCGGCGCCCCTCGGGGGACGGTCGTCAACGCGATCCCGAAAGAGGATTTCGGCGGCCACCACCCGGACCCGAACCCGGTCCATTGCCACGACCTGTTCGACCTGATGCAGGGGCCCGACGCCCCCGATTTCGGCGCGGCCTCCGACGGCGACGGCGACCGCAACATGATCGTGGCCCCCGGCCTGTTCGTCACGCCGAGCGACAGCCTCGCGCTCCTCGCGGCCCATGCCCACCGGGCGCCGGGCTACGCGGGCGGGCTCTCGGGCGTCGCGCGCTCCATGCCCACGAGCCGCGCCGCCGACCGGGTCGCTTCCGCCCTGGGCATCCGGGCCTACGAGACGCCCACCGGCTGGAAATTCTTCGGGAATCTCCTGGATGCGGGCCTCATCACCCTCTGCGGCGAGGAGAGCGCCGGCACCGGCTCGAACCACGTGCGCGAGAAGGACGGGCTCTGGGCGGTGCTGCTCTGGCTCAACATCCTGGCCGCCACCGGCG
>CAXTCV010000507.1:0-2188 GCA_964242725.1 uncultured Methylobacterium sp. | reverse complement strand
GGCCAGCTCGGCAAGACGATCCAGCGCCTGCGCAAGGCCTACAACCTCTCGCTCTCGGAACTCGCCGAGCAGTCGGGCGTGGCCAAGTCGATCATCAGCCAGATCGAGCGCAACGAGACCAACCCGACCCTGGCGACGATCTGGCGGCTCTCCCAGGCCCTCGACGTGTCGATCGAGCGGGTCCTGGCGGCGGGCGACGAGGAGCCGTTCATCGAGAAGACCTCCCGGGCGGACACGCCGATCCTGGTCTCCGAGGACGGGAAGGTGCGGCTGGCGATCATCGGCTGGCTGAAGACGATCGAGTGGCTGCAATGGTACGAGGTCACGGCCGATTCCGGCGGCGTCCTCGACTCGGACCCGCACCAGCGCGGCTCGGTGGAATCGCTCTCGGTCGCCGAGGGGGCGTTCGAGGTCGAGATCGGCGGCGTCGTGCAGCGGGCCCGGGCCGGCGAGACCCTGCGCTACCGCTGCGACCGGCCCCACCTCGTGCGCTGCACCGAAGGCCCGGCCCGCGCCACCATGGTGGTGATCCTGAAGGCCGCCGTGATGGAGTGACGGGGCCTCACCGCCCCGTATTCACCCAGCGCACCACGTCGGCCAGCACGGTGATCAGCGCCTGATCGAGGGCGCGGGCGCTGGAGCCGGCATCGATCTTGGCCACGGGGACCCGGGCCGTGAAGATCCGCGCGGCGGTCACCTTGCCGGTGCCGTCGGCCACGAGCTTCAGCGACAGGTCGACCACCGCCTCCCCGGTCCCGGCCTGGACGTCGAAGGCGCGGATCTCGCTGATCAGCTGGTAATCGGCCACGACCTTGTCGCCGGGCCGGCTCACCGAGCGGAGCCGACCGGAATTCTCCAGGCTCTGGATGATCCGCGTCTGGATGAGGCGCGGCAACCGGTCGGCCCACTGGCCGCCGCCCAGGAAGGAGAGGGCGCCGCCGGGTTCGCGCACGATGATCCGGTCGGCCTCGAACGGCTGGATGCCCACGGGCTCCGAGACCACGATCGAGCGGGCGGCCGCGACCGGCCGCCCGGCCGGGGGCAGGGCCGCGAGGTCGAAGGTGAGGGGCGCGGCGCCGCCGCCGCAGCCGCCCAGCAGGGCAGCGAGCAGCGTGGCGGCGGCGATGTGGGACGAGCGGACCATACACGCAACCTGAAAAGCCCCGCCGGCGAACGGCGGAGCTGTATAAGCTATGCGGTTAAAACTACGCCGCCGCGTCATCCGTGCCGTGCGCCGGGACACATCCGCCCGGCCGCGGGCGATTTCACCGGCTGCCGTTGTATTCGGGCAACGACGGCTTGCCGCCGAAGATCACCTGGCTCGGGTCGCGTTCCAGGCTGCGTACCGTGCGGTTGAGGGTGCTCAGGGTTCGCTGGCCGTCCCCGGACAGGGCCTCCACCTCCCGGCGGCCGGTGCCGCTGAGCCGGCCGAAATTGGTCGTTATGCTGGCGGTGCGCTTGTCGAGGTTCTCCGACATGGTCCGGAAGGCCTTGCCGGCGTCACGCACCGAGACCGCGGCGGCGCGGATCTCCGCGAAGGTGCTGGAGCCCTCCTGGCCCGAGGCCGAGCCGAGGAAGCCCTGGGCGCCGTTGAGCACCGCGTCGATCTTGTCGGCCGAGGCGTTGAGCTTGGCGGCCAGCGAGCGGGCGTCGTGCAGGCTCCCCTCGATGTCGGGGCTGGCCTTGGACAGGGCCTCCGAGAAGCGGTCGGCGTTGTCGATCACATGGCCGAGCTTGGCGCCGTCCACGGCCTTGACCAGCGCCGAGATGTTCGGGCCGGCATCGGCCAGCGTCTTCGAGAAGGTCTCGACATTGGACAGCGACCGGTTGATCGCCCCCTCGTTGGCCGAGACCAGCCGGTCGAGGCGGGCCAGCATGTCGTCGGCCCGCTGCGCCACTTGGCGGGCGAGCGCCATCATGTCCTGCATGTCGGAGGAATCGGCGAAGATCGTCGGCGGCTCGCCGTTGGCCATCGGGGTCAGCACCGGCGCGTCGGCGTTGCCGCCGGACAGGGAGATCACCGAGACGCCGGTGAGCATCGCGGAATCGAGGCGGGCGCGGGTATCGGCCCGGAGCGGCGTCGCGGGCTCGACCTTGATCTGGGCGAGCACCCGGCGGGGATCCTGCGGGGCAAGGCGGATATCGGTGACCTCGCCGACCTTGATGCCGTTGAAGTTCACGCTCGACC
>CAXTCV010000506.1:0-2191 GCA_964242725.1 uncultured Methylobacterium sp. | reverse complement strand
AGGATCGAGCCCTGCAGCAGCGGCAGGTCGCGCTGGAAGATCGCGGCGTTGAGGAGGAAGCCGGTGCCCGGCCATGCGAACACGGTCTCGACCAGGATCGAGCCGCCGAGGAGGTAGCCGAGCTGGAGGCCCATGATGGCCAGCGCCGTCGGGGCGGCGTTGCGCACCACGTGCTTGAACACGCCGCGCTCGTCCATGCCCTTGGCGCGCAGGGCCTCGACGAAGTCCTGGGACAGGATGTCGGCCACCAGCGCCCGCACCGTGCGGGCGATGATGCCCATCGGGATCACCGACATCGTGACTGCCGGCAGGATCAGGTAGCGCAGGTGTTCGAAGTCCGGCCGCCAATTGCCGGAACCGTCGGGCCCGGCGCCTGTGGGCGGCAGCCAGCCGAGCGTTGCGGAGAACACGATCACCAGGACCATGCCGAGCCAGTAATGCGGCACGCTCACGCCGAAGACCGAGAGGGCCGAGGCCGCCCGGTCGGCCAGCGAGTTGCGGTGGTAGCCCGCCACGAAGCCGAACAGCGTGCCGAAGGTGAAGCCGATGACCGTCGCCACGGAGGCGAGGATCAGCGAGTTCACCACCGCGCGGGTGACCTCGCCGAGCACCGGACGGCCGGTGGCGATCGAGACGCCGAGATCCCCGTGCAGCACGTGCCAGAGCCAGATCAGGTACTGGACCGGGAGCGGCTTGTCGAAGCCGTAGGCGGCCCGCATCTCGTCGATGGTCGCCTGGGTGGCGTCGGCGGGCAGGACCGCGCTCAGCGGATCGCCCGGCGCGAGGTGCACCAGGAGGAAGCAGACGACGCTGACCCCGAACGCCACGGGCGTCACGTAGATCAGTCGTTTGAGGATGTAGAGCAGCATCGTTTGCCTTGTGGCCGAAGGGTAACCCTCCCCCGCAGAGGGGGGAGGGAAATCACGGTGCTACCGCCCCGCCGTCGCGATGGTGATCTTCGAAAAGTCCTGGAACCAGTTCTGCGCCTGGACGAAGCCCTTCACCTTCGGGCTCATCGCCCGGGGGTTCACGTCGTGGGTGATCATGATGAACAGGGCGTCGTCCACGTATTTCTCGTGGACCTTCTCCAGGACCTTGGTCTGCTCGACCTTGTCGAAGGTGTTGCGGATCTGGTCGAACAGCTTGTCCATCGCCGGATCACAGTAATAGCCCCAGTTCGTGCCGTTCGGCGGGGCGAAGTTGCATTGGAGATGGCGGATGAAGCCGGTGAACGGGTCCTGGATGAAGTACGAGTAGTTGATCGCCGAGACGCCGCGGGAGATGTCGGCCTTGGCCCCGGCGCGCCAGATGTTGATCAGCGTGTTCCATTCGACCACCTCGTAATCGACCTGGATGCCGACCTCGCCGAGGTTCTGCTGCACGAACTCGTTCATCGGCAGCGGCTGCATCTGGCCGGAGCCCGAGGCCGAGATCGCGACCTTGAGCTTGAGGGGCTTGGCCGGGCTGTAGCCCGCCTCCGCGAGCAGCTTCTTGGCCGCCTCCGGATCGTACTTCACGTCGAAGGTCGGGTGGCCGAACCACTGATGGCCGGGCGGCATGAAACCCTTGGCGGGTATCGCGAGGCCGCCGAGCAACTCCTTCAGGCCGTCGCGGTCGATGGCGAGGTTGGCGGCCTTGCGCACCCGGATGTCGTTCCAGGGCGAACCCTCGACCCGCGACAGGTGCCACGTCCAGTTGTGCGGATAGGCATTGGTGACGATGGTGAACCCCGCGCCTTTCAGCGATTCCACCGCGTCGGGCGCCGGCGCCTCGATCCAGTCGACCTGGCCCGAGCGGAGCGCCGCGACCCGGGCATTGGCCTCCGGCAGCGGGACGAGCACGAGCTTGTCGAGCTTCGGCACGCGGTTCGCGTCCCAGTACGCCTTGAACGGCACCATCTCGGCGCGCTCGCGCGGGGCGAACAGGGTCAGCTTCCACGGGCCGGTGCCCGAGGGCTGCTTGGCGAAGGCGTCCCAGGACTTGCCGAGCTTCTCCCACTGGGCCGGCGACGACATCATGATCCAGGCGATCTGATAGGGCAGCGTCGCGTCCGGCGCCTTGGTGGTGATCTCGATCGTAAGCGGATCGACCACCCGGTAGCTCGCCACCGCGGGGATCCGGGTCTTGCCCTGCGCGGACTGGCGCGGGTCGTATTGCGGCGCGTCGGCCTTCAGGAGCTTGTCGAGGTTCC
>CAXTCV010000505.1:0-2202 GCA_964242725.1 uncultured Methylobacterium sp. | reverse complement strand
TCCGGGAAGGTGCCGTCGATCAGCTTGGAGATCAGGGTCAGGCCGCCCGCGAAGCGCAGGCGGATCTTGGCCGGCGACAGGTCGACCGCGACGCTCTCGCCGCCGTCGTCGAGGAGCTTCTGGATCTCGGCCACCGCCTTGCGGGGCACGATCACGCCGGGCATGCCGACGCTGCCCTGCGGGGCCGGAATCTCGACCCGGGCCAGCCGATGTCCGTCGGTGGCCACCGCGCGCATCACCGGGCCGCCCTCGGTCTCCAGCGTGTGCAGGTAGATGCCGTTGAGGTAGTAGCGCGTCTCCTCCGTGGAGATCGCGAACTGTGTCTTGTCGATCAGCCGCTTCAGGTCGGGGGCGGCGATCTCGAAACCGTGCGGCATCTCGCCGGCGGCGAGATCCGGGAAATCGCCCTCCGGCAGGGCGCCCAGGGCGAAGCGCGAGCGTCCGGAGCGGATCGTCATCTGGCCGGATTCGCCGCCGGTCTCCAGCGAGACCTGGGCGCCGTCGGGGAGCTTGCGGACGATGTCGTAGATCACGTGCGCCGGCACAGTGGTGGCACCCGCATCGGAGACGTCGGCCGGCACGCTCTCGGTGACCTCGATATCGAGATCGGTCGCCCGCAGCTGCAGGCTCGAACCCTCCGCACGCAGGAGCACGTTCGAGAGGATCGGGATCGTGTTGCGGCGCTCGACGACCCGGTGCACGTGGCCGAGCGACCTGAGCAGGGCCGCGCGCTCGACAGTGACTCTCATCGCAATACTCGAGTGGTGGGGACGGCGCCGCGGCCGGCATCCGTCGCAAAATATGGCCGTTCAGCTTGGCGAACGGGGCCCGGGAACGCAAGGCCGGCGCGGGTGCACCGCACAGCGACCCAAGCAGGTTTCGCACGAGCGCCCCGGGATTTTGCGCCGAGAACCTGTGCTCGATCATAACCCTGAGCAGGGCCGGGTCGGTCTGACAACGCGGCCCTGCTCGTGTCCGGCGGCCGGATTCAGGGTTCCCGCGCGCCCCGCCCCGTGCGAAAGCGCCGGTACCGATCCCCGTCCGTTTCCGCCGGAACCATGCTGCAACCCGTAGAGACCGCCGCCGCACCGAGCGCCGGCCGGATCCTGGCCGCGAGCTTCGTCGGCACGGCGATCGAGTTCTTCGATTTCTACATCTACGCCACCGCCGCCGCGTTGGTGATCGGTCCGGTCTTCTTCCCGGCCGGGGCGCCGGGCGTGCAGCAGCTCAGCGCCTTCGCGACCTTCGCGATCGCCTTCGTGGCGCGTCCCGTGGGGGCGGCCCTGTTCGGGCATTTCGGCGACCGGGTCGGCCGCAAGGCGACCCTGGTGGCCTCGCTCCTGATCATGGGCCTCTCCACCGTCCTGATCGGCTGCCTGCCGAGCTACGCCGCCGCAGGCTGGTGGGCGCCGGCGGCCCTGTGCGTTCTGCGCTGCGGCCAGGGCATCGGGTTCGGCGGGGAATGGGGCGGGGCGGCGTTGCTCGCCGTCGAGAACGCGCCGCCGGGCCGGCGGGCGTGGTACGGCATCTTCCCGCAGCTCGGCGCGCCGGTGGGCTTCGTCCTGGCCAATCTCGGCTTCCTGGCCCTGAGCTTCGGCCTGTCAACCGAGAGCTTCCAGGCCTGGGGCTGGCGCCTGCCGTTCCTGGCCTCGGCCGCGCTCGTGGGCGTCGGGCTCTACGTCCGGCTGAAGCTCACCGAGACGCCGGCCTTCAGGGCGGCCCTCAGCCAGGCGCGCCCGGAGCGCGTGCCCTTCGCCACCATGCTGACGCAGCACGGGCGCGCCGTCCTGATCGGGACCTTCGCGATGGTGGCGGTCTACGCGGTGTTCTACCTCTCCACCGTGTTCGCCCTGGGCTACGGAACCGGCACCCTCGGCTACGCGCGGCCGACCTTCCTGCTGTTCGAGTGCATCGCGGTCTGCTTCATGGCGTTGGGCATCGTCGTGTCGGGCGCCGCGGCGGACCGGTTCGGTCGACGGCCGGTCCTGCTGTCCGGGATGAGTGCGGTGTTCCTGCTGGGCTTCCTCATGGGGCCGATGCTGGGGACCGCCGCCGGGACGGGGTCATGGCCGCCGGTCCTCGGCTTCCTCTGCCTCAGCCTCCTGGCCATGGGCTGGGTGTTCGGCCCGATGGGCGCCGTCCTGCCGGAGCTGTTCCCGACCCGGGTCCGCTACACGGGGGCCTCCGTCACCTACAACCTCG
>CAXTCV010000504.1:0-2204 GCA_964242725.1 uncultured Methylobacterium sp. | reverse complement strand
AGGCGGCGAGCGCCCCCTTGGCGTTCGGGTTCTTGCGGGCGTCCGGCGGGAAGGTGGTCAGCGTGCCCTCGGCGGCGGGACCGGCGATCGACACGAGCTCGCGGTCGACCATGCCGTCGCCGCCCATCATCGGCGCCTTGAGCCCCTGGTCGCGCATCTGGCGCAGGATCAGCCCGGCCTCGGTGTAGTAGCCGCCGAAATAGACCACGTCGACGTTGGCCGACTTCAGCTTGGAGACCAGAGCGGAATAATCCTTCTCGCCCGGGTTGATGCCCTCGTAGATCGCGTCCTTGCCGCCCTTGGCCTTGAGGGCCTTCAGGGTCTCGTCGGCCAGGCCCTTGCCGTAGGGGGTCTTGTCGTGGACGAAGGCGATCTTCTTGCCCGTGAAGTGCGCGGCGAGATAGGTGCCCGCCACCGCGCCCTGCTGGTCGTCGCGGCCGCAGGTGCGGAACGTGTTCCACATGCCGCGCTCGGTGAACTTCACGTTCGTGGAGGACGGTGTGACCTGGATGATGCCGGCGTCGAGATAGACGTCGGAGGCCGGGATCGAGACGCCGGAATTGTAGTCCCCGACGACCACCTTGACGCCGTCGCTGGCGAACTTGTTGGCCACCGAGACGCCCTGCTTCGGATCGGAGGCGTCGTCACCCACGGTGACAGAGAGCGTCGTGCCCTTGAGGGTGCCGGCCTTGTTGAGGTCCTCGACCGCCTGGCTCGCGCCGTTCTTGAGCTGTGCGCCGATGGCGGCGCTGTTGCCGGTGATCGGCGCGGCGATGCCGAGCTTGACCTCGGCGGCCTGCGCGGCCGCCACCATCGCGCCGAGCGCGAGCCCGGCCAGCAGAATCGATCTCATCGCGTACATCCCCATGTTGTTAGGACCGCACGTGCGGATCCGGCCGCACTCATACGACCTCCCCCGCATCGGGCGCACGCGCGCGCCACGTCAGCGGTGAGGTCTTCTCGTAGAGCCAGCGGTACTGGCTCGTCATCTGGCGCGTCCGCGTGTAGCGGAAGCCCGCCGCGCCGATGATCATGACGACGACCGCGTCGACCGCATAGTAGTGCAGCGACAGCAGCGTGCCCGAGAACAGGGCGTAGTGGATGAAGCGCACGGCCGCGGCCACGAGGAGCAGCGCCGCGGCGCATTGCCAGAACGGCCGCCAGCCCCGGGCGACCGCGCGGGCGGCCATCCAGCCGGCCCAGCCGCCCATCACCACGGTGACGAGCAGGAACAGCCAGGCCGAGTCCTCCTCGTACAGGATCCCCTGCAGCATGCTCATGCCCCCACCGGGCCGGCATGGCCCCCTTCCAGATAGGCGGCCTTGACGTTCGGATCGTCGAGGAGTGCGCGCCCCGTGCCGCTCATCGTCACCCGGCCGTTGACCAGGACGTAGCCGCGATGGGCGAGCTTCAGGGCGTGGTAGGCGTTCTGCTCGACGAGGAAGATCGTCATGCCCTCTGTCCGGTTCAGTTCCCGGATCGCGTCGAAGATCCCCTTCACCACCAGCGGCGCGAGGCCGAGGGACGGCTCGTCGAGGAGGAGCAGGCGCGGGCGGCTCATCAGCGCCCGGGCGATGGCCAGCATCTGCTGCTCGCCCCCCGACATGGTGCCGGCGCGCTGGTTCAGGCGCTCCTTCACCCGCGGGAACAGGGTGCAGACCTTCTCCAGATCCTCGGTGAAGAAGCGGCCGTCGTGGAGGGCGGCGCCCATCTGGAGGTTCTCGTAGACGCTCATCCGCGGGAAGACCCGGCGGCCCTCCGGCGACTGGGCGATGCCCAGCCGGGCGATGGCGTGGGTCGGCATCCGGGTGATGTCGCGCCCGTCGTAGGTGATCGTCCCCGAGCGCGCCTGGGGGCTGCCGAAGATCGTCATCATCAGGGTCGACTTGCCGGCGCCGTTGGCGCCGATCAGCGTGACGATCTCGCCCTCGGCCACGTCGAGAGCGACGCCCCGGAGAGCGGCGACGCTGCCGTAATAGGCGGAGACGTCCCGGACCGCGAGGAGCGGCGGCTTGGCCCCCGCCTGGATCGCCCGGGTCTCCTCGACCAGGACGTTGATGCCGGCGACGCTCATACGGACGCTCCTGCCGGTGCGCCGGGTCGCGGGCCCGCGGCGTGCGGCACGGTGATGCCGACCTCGGCCTCGACGGCCTCCACCTCCTCGTCCTCGACGCCGAGATAGGCGGCGATCACCTTCGGGTCGG
>CAXTCV010000503.1:0-2215 GCA_964242725.1 uncultured Methylobacterium sp. | reverse complement strand
ACGTCGTGACGCGGGCCACGATGCCGGGCCTGTCGGTGCAGGACAGGTTGAGGATGTGGGTCCGGTGGGCCGCGGCCGTGCCGGGGGCAATCGTCGTCGTCTCGGCCGCGGTCATGCGTCGTGGGATCCCTTGAGGCGTCCCGCCTGTCCTGCCCCGATCCGCGCGGCGGAGCAATCACCAGATGCGAAAAAGCCCGGCACGAGGCCGGGCTTTGTCCGTCGATCGGTCGGGATCAGCCGATCACTCGGCCGCCGTCAGGCCGCCCGTCGTCTCGGGAGCGAAGTGGCCGCACCAGTCCTGCTCGGACACGACCGGCCAAAGGCCATGGGCATCGGCGGTGGGCTGCGTCACGGGCGGGTTGAAGCGGCACAGACCGCCCTCCTGCGTCGTGGCGGCACCATTGCCGTGATGGTCGTCGAAGAAGGCGCAGTTCCCGCAGGCGCTCGAAGCCGAAACCATGATGCTCTCCCGATTCACCGGGCCGTCAGCCCGTCTGCTGTCTAGAACGCATCCAGTCTGGATCGGTTCCAGACTGTCGGCGCGTCATGCCTGTCGATCATTCCGCCGCGATGGCGCCCGCCGTCATCTCCGGAGCGAAGTGGCCGCACCAATCCTTCTCGGTGACGACGGGCCACAGGCCGTGGGCGTCGGCGGTCGGCTGGGAAACCGGCGGGTTGAAACGGCACAGGCCGTCGTGAGCCGCCTGGGCGGTGGCGTTGTGCTCGTCGAAGAAGGCGCAGGCGCCGCAGGAACCGGACTTGGTCGTCATGGGATCGTCTCCAGAATGCGCGAGCCGCGCCCGCTCTTGTCTGGAACAGTTATAGTCTGGATCAGTTCCAAACTGCAAGCGGCTTCGCGCAACTCGTTCGCCATGGCTCCGGCCGGGTACCCTGTGGGCGAGCTCAGGCGCGCGAACGGCTGTCGCGTCGCTTCGAACCGGCCCGGTGGGTCGGCCGAACAGGCGACGGACCTGCCCGAAGCCGGGTCAGAACAGCAGGCCGCGCTTCAACATGGCATGCACGCCCTTCTCGCCGTTCACCGTCTGCGTCACCCGGAAGTCCACGGCGAGCGAGCAGAGCTGGTAGGCCTCCTCGCGCGACCGCGCACTCCGGGCGCAGATGAAGGCGATCATCTCCCGCAGGGCGCGGCGCATGGCCTCGTCGAGATCGGCATCCATCCCCATCGCGATGTAATGCGTCGGCGTTTCGGCGCGGGGGTAGAGCAGGGGCGCGGCGCCATCGGCGCGGCGGTGCAGCACGAAGGTGAAGGTGCCGGTGAGGCACATCTCCAGTGCGTTGATGCAGACCTCGCCGTCGCCCTGCAGCCCGTGGCCGTCCCCGGTCGAGAACAGCCCGCCCGGCGCCCAGACGGGCAGGAACAGGCTGGTTCCCGCCACCAGCTCCTTCAGGTCGATATTGCCGCCATGTTCGCGCGGCTCGATCGTGGAGATGCGGCCGTAGCGCGGCGGCGGCGCGACCCCCATCACGCCGAAGAAGGGTGCGAGGGGCAGTTCCAGCCCGTAGGGCAGGGTGCAGGTGTTGCGCGCCCGGTCGACCGCGATATGGCTCAGGAAGGGATGCTCGAAGTCATGCGGCAGCGTGCCGGCGAGCGGGCGGAAGCCGCAGAAGCCCCAGTCGGCGCCGAGTGCGATCGCGTCGATCCGCACCTCCAGCGTGTCGCCGGGTTCGGCGCCGTCGATCGCGACCGGCCCGGTGACGATGTGGCCGGGCGCACGGGCGATGTCGGCGGCGTCGATGGCCAGCATGGCGGGCGTCGGGGCGAAGGGCGAGCCCGGCGGCGGGAACACCCGCTGGGCGCCGTTGACCGTCTCGATCTCGACCGTGTCGCCGGACGCGACGGTCAGCACGGGCGGGATCGCGGCGTCGAAGACCCCGACCCGGACGGTGTCGGGGGTGGCGGCGAGCCTGTGAAACGCCATGATTGTTCGCCCGGTCGGAGGAGGATACGGCCTGCGGTTCTAAGAGCCCGCCGGCGAGGGGCCGGTCGCCGCCGACGCGATGAGGGAATGGAGGAGGTTCCCGGAGCGCCGATCATGGGGCCTTGCTCCCCTCGCGAAGCGGGGGAGGGGCCACGCGAAGCGCTGCCGCGAGGTGCGGGCCGGGTGCGGCGGATCCGTCCGTCGGATCCGGCGTCATGCGGCCTTGTCGAGGATCAGCACGCCGTCGAGGTGGTCGACCTCGTGCTGCATCACCA
>CAXTCV010000502.1:0-2217 GCA_964242725.1 uncultured Methylobacterium sp. | reverse complement strand
GCCAGGCCGGGCAGGAGCAGAAACAGCGTGCCCTTTACCGTCGTGAAGGCGGGCAGCGGCGGCAGGCTGACCGGACCTGTCTCGGTCGGGATCAGCGCGCGATGATCGGCGTCGGCGAAGCTTCGGTCGGCCATCATCAGGTCCTGCAGATGGTTGGCGTGCAACCCATCGAAGACGGGACTGAAGTCCGCCTTGTTGACCCACTTCTGAACCGTGAGGAATTGCTTCTGCAGGTCCGCGCAGAGAAAGAAGCCGACCAGCCCGCGGTCCACGCCATCGTCCGCCCCTCCGGCGAAACGCGGCCCGTAGGGCAGTCCGCGGCGCAGCAGATAGGGACCACCATCCGGGAACGTCGCGGCGTCGAGAGGATGGAGGGGCTCGTCGCGCCGGTTCGCCACCCTGATATGGGCGTGCATCGGACACCGTAGCCCGCCGGGATCGTGGGCGTAACCGAAGTCGGTCTGCGACGCGGTGGGATCGGGTCCCTCCGGTGACAGGGCGATCGGCGTGCCGTCGTCCCACCGGCCGAGCATCTTCGCCTTGAGCTTCTGGCGAGCGTCGGGGAGCGGGAGATCCGGCGCCAGGACGGGCGCGGCACGATCGAGATAGGCCTCGAAGGCCGCCACGTCCTGGTAGATCACCTGCATGACGGCATAGGTGCCGTTGCGCACCAGCGTCGCCCAGGGCTCGACATTCGGGTGGGAGAAGAGCGGGGCCTTGGAGTAGCCGAGCAGGACGTGGCGCAGGTCGATCAGGCCCGGGTCGGTGCGGGCATCGGCCCAATCGATGGCGGGCTCGGAGATGCCGTCGAGCACGTCGAAATGCATCAACCCGCCGCGCAGGGCCTGGCCTCCGATGGCGCCATCCGGCGTATCGGCCGAGCGAAGCTCGACGAGGGCCTGCCCGGCCAGCTGCCGCACCTCGGCACTGGCACGGGCGAGAGCCTCTTCGGTCCGGCAATGGATCTGTACCGCGAGATGGACGTCCGCCGGCGTCAGTCGTCCTCCCCAATCGCCCTGGCCGAAAGCCTCGATGAACGCATCCGGAAAAGCCGCCTCGGCTGCGTGGAATTCGGCGGGTCCGATCGCTCCGATGGCCTGGAGACCCGTCCAGGTCAGGCCGGCGTTCAACAAGGGCTCGGCATTGCCGGCGACGTCATCCGCCCCGGTGGTGATCCGAGGCAGCAGCGCCCTCAGCATTCCGCGGGCACCCGCGGCATCGGCCACCTTGAACAGGAGGTGGCGCGACAACTGATACCGGTAGGGCCGGCGGACCAGCCCCTGGATGTCGGCGGCGTCCGGAGGCATGGGGGTCAGCCGGTCAGAAGCGGCAGGATGTCCTTCACCTCCCGGGTGCCATAGGCCGAAAAGAGGTAGCCCGCCACGTGGCCCTCCCCATCCGTGTCGTCGTCCACGGAAGTGCCGAGAGACGGGATCTGCAAGCCCTTGGAGAACTTCCAGAACTCCTCCGGATCCTCGATCGCGCTGGCCGGCGGCGGGGGATCGGCCAAGCTGAACAGCGTGCCGAAGACGTCAGGCAGATGCTGCAGGAAGAAATCCGTGTAGGCGCGGTGCTCGCCATCATATTCGGTGATGACCTGGAGATAGAGATTGTCGATCACCAGCACGCGGGCGAAGTGGACGATCTGCGAGTCCCTCAGGGCTTGATCGATCTTGGGCTGGATCTGCGACGGGAACGCCGCCTTGATCTGGGCCAGGCGAGCCTGCGTCTCGCTGTCCTGCCTGATCTTCATCGTGAGATTCAATGCATGGGCCATGAAACACCCCTGTTCTCTATCGAGATGAAACAACGCGATAAGCACGAGGCAGCCTCGACGACGTCTGATCGAGGTTGGGATCCGCTGATACAGCGGCGACGTGGATGACGACCGCCCTGCGGTCTATCGATCGGCAACACAATCGTCGACGTGACCCAAAAGGGGCCCACCTAATATTCGACACTGAAACAACATTGGGCGGCAGCATTGATCATCGCCGACCCGCCCCAGCAATCTCTCCCAGAACCGCTGAAAATACCAGAGCGATTTTGCGCTCGTTCGCGCTCGGCATGAGATTAATGCAACCACGCCCTGTGCGGGCGCGCGATGAGTCTCGCATGGGACCCCTTCGAACCGGAGCGGGTTCGCGAGGAGACCAAGACCTTCGGCTACAGAACGCCGCCTCGGCGGGCGGCGCGCCAGAGGCGCCACTGGCGACG
>CAXTCV010000501.1:0-2228 GCA_964242725.1 uncultured Methylobacterium sp. | reverse complement strand
TGCTGGTCGAGCGCTCGCCCTTCGGGCGCTACGCCTTGAACAACCGGATGAACGAATATCGCCTGCGCTGGATGCTGGAGATGCAGGCGCGCGACGCCCGCATCGTCGACGCTTCGCTGATGGCATCGCTGCAGAGCGGCACGTCGTTCTTCGCCTCGACATCGCTGCTCGCCCTCGGCGGGTCGCTCACGCTGCTGCGCGGCGCCGACGACGCCTTGCGCATCCTCAGCGACCTTCCGCTGGCCTCGACCGCCAGCCGCACCCTGTGGGACGTGAAGGTCGTCGGCCTGACGCTGATCTTCGGCTATGCCTTCTTCAAATTCGCCTGGTCCTACCGGCTGTTCAACTATGCCTCGATCCTCATCGGCGCGACCCCGGCCCTGAAGTCGAGCCGGCCGGAGCAGCGCCGGCTGACGGCGCTCCGGGCCGCCGAGATGCACATCGTGGCGGGCCGTCATTTCAATCGCGGCCAGCGCGCCTTCTTCTTCGCCCTGGCCTATCTCGGCTGGTTCGTCGGCCCGCTGATGCTGATCGCCACGACCGGCGTGGTGGTGGTGGCCATCCTGATCCGACAATTCGCCTCGGATGCCTTGAAGGCCGTGTCGCTGGAACTGCCGCTCGCCGAGTTGGGGCTCGACGATCTGAGGCCAGGACCTCAGGAGGCCGGGAGCACGGCGGAGATCCTGCCCGACAGGCGGTAGGCCACGAGGCCGATCCACTCCCGGACGGCCATGTCGAACCGAACCAGACCGGCCGCGACATCGGAACTCGGCATGAGGTCGCGCCAGCCGTCGGTGCTGCGGTAATCGACCGGGACCGGAACGACATCGAAGCCCTCGGCCCGGAACAGGCCGACCGACCGCGGCATGTGATAGGCGGAGGTGACCAGGAGCCAGCGCTGGCCGGCTCTAGGCTGGACGAGGTCTCGGGTGAACCGCGCATTCTCCTCCGTATTGCGCGACCCGGATTCGACCTCGATGCGGGCCGGAGCGACTCCAAGCTCGATCCAGAGACGCTTCGCATCCTCGGCCTCGCCGCCGATGTCGCTCACGAGCGCGTTGGATCCGCCGGTATAGATCAGCGGCACGCCAGGGTAGCGCCTCGCCAGACTGGCCCCTGTCGTCAGACGTTCCGCCCCCTGGATCAGTGTCACGGGCCCGCGCGCGGCGCCGACGACCTGGTCGACAGCTCCGCCAAGGACGATGATGCCGGCGGGCCCGAGATCGGAAGCGAGCGACGGCTGCGGGAACCTGTCCTCCAAGGGACGGAGCAGCAGCCTTCCGACCGGCAGGACTCCGCAGAGCAGCAGGACAGCGAGCGCCAGGACGGCGAGGCGAGCGCCCCACCGCCATCCGACCAGTGACGCGACCGCCCCGAGAAACGCGAGCGCCAGCAGCAGGTTGGTGGGTGCCGCGACGATCCACAGCACCTTGGACAGGATGAAAAACATGCTTGGATCACCGTTGGGAAACTGCCCGGGGCACCGGTCCGACAGATGCTCCGCGAGCGGAAGCATCTCGGCGCGGCTCTCTCTCCCCGGACCGGGGAAGGAGCGAACTCCACAAGCGTTTCGTGCCTGACGTTGCCGAAGGGAAGCGGGAGCTTTCCGGCCGCGGCGGTCTGTGAGTAGGTGATGCCCGAGTCGGAGAACAGTCGATGGTTGGACCTGCGGAACTCGGGCGAGCGCGATTCCCGCGGATCGGATCGACACTGGCCATCGGGACCGTCGGGCTCCTTCTGGCCTTCGCCGCCCCTGCCCGCGCCGAGGAGCCTCTCACGGGCGCGGCCGCGTGGGACCGCATCGTCGGCAATACTCTCACCGGCACCACGCCCGACGGGCCCTATGCGGAGATCTTCCGCGCCGATGGGTCCTTCACCATCGTGGACAATGACGGCAAGGGCGCCGGCCGATGGAGCCTGCGCGACGGCAGGCTCTGCACGCAGGCCGACGAGGAGGAGGAAGAGTGCCGCAGCCTTTCGGTCCTGGGGCAGACCGGTGCGCTCACCGACGAAGCTGGGAACCGCTACGCCTTCGAAATCGTGCCGGGCAATCCCAAAGGTCTATAGGGGCAGATCGATCCCCTGCAGGAAAGCGGCGAACTGGTCGGGCGAGCCGAAGAAGGCGTTGCGGTCCACCTTTCCGCGGATGCCCGCCACATGGGCATCGGACTGATACTGCCAGAAGTGCCACTTGCGGCCGGGATAGCGGACGTTCGGATGGTATTTCG
>CAXTCV010000500.1:0-2230 GCA_964242725.1 uncultured Methylobacterium sp. | reverse complement strand
ACCGTGGCGGTCACCGGCCGCATGCGCTTGCCCAGGCCGGCGGCCAGGACGAAGGCGCGGCTGACGGCGGGACTGGGCTCGCTCATGCGGGGCGGATCCGATGGTCAGGGTTCGGGGGCGGGGGCGAACAGCCCCGGCAGGTGTTCCGCGTGCCAGGCCCGCAGCCCGGCCAGCGCCGGATGGGCGAGGTTGCGGGCGAGGTAGCCCTCGATCCGCGGCAGGTGGGCGAGGTAGCCGGGCTTGCCGTCGCGCCGGTCGAGCCGGGCGAAGATGCCGAGGATCTTGGTGGCGCGCTGGGCCGCCAGCAGCGCGTAGGCGGTGGCGAAGGCGCCGACGTCGAAGGCCGGGTCCCGGCCCCGGCGCTCCCGGGCGTAGAGGCCGAGGAGCCGCAGCTCGAACTCGGCGCTGGCATCGACCCGGGCATCCTGCAGCAGCGAGGCGACGTCGTAGGCCGGGTGGCCCATCACGGCGTCCTGGAAGTCGATCAGCCCGACCCGCTCCAGCCCGTCCCGGTCGGGCAGCCAGATCAGGTTGGGCGAATGATAGTCGCGCAGGGTCCAGGTCGGCCGGTCCGCGACCGCCCCCTCCAGGGCCGCCCGCCACAGAGCCACGAAGTCCGACCGCGCCGCCGCCGCCAGGGTCACGTTCCGGATCGCCGGGGCGTACCAGTCGGGCAGCAGCTCCGCCTCGAACAGCAGCGCCTCCGTGTCGTAGGCGGGCAGCACGTGGTCGATGCCCTCCGCCACCGGCAGCACCGCGGGCAGCGGGGTGGCGTGGAGCCGCGCGAGCAGGCGCACGGCCTCGGCGTAGCGCTCGGGCCGCGGGGCGCCGGCCTCGGTCATCGGCTCGCTGCCGAGATCCTCCAGGATCAGCAGGCCCTCGGCGAGGTCCTCGCCGTAGATCTTGGGCGCCGAGAAGCCGAGCGCCCGCAGGCCCCGGTCGAGGGCCACGAAGGCGTGGACGCTCTCGGCCAGATGCACGATCGCGCTGTAGGGCTTGCCGTCGCGCACCGGCGGCCCGTCGGGCCGGGGCGGGGCGATCATCAGGACCGCGCTGGTGCCGTCGGGCTTGGTCAGGCGCTCGTAGGCGCGGGACGAGGCGTCGCCCTGCATCAGCGCGCGTTCGGCGAGGTCCCAGCCGCTGCGGTCGAGGAGCCGGCGCACCGCCCGGGCCCGGTCGAGCCGGGCGCGCATGGCGCCGGTGCCCGCGATCCGGGCGAGCCGCGCCCCGGGGCCGAACTCCGCCCGCAGGGACAGGTCGACGCTGAGCACCGGGCCGTCGCGGGGCGGCATCCGCTCGGGCCATTCCACCAGGGTGATCGCCCCCTCGGCCAGCTCGTCGAAGCCGAGCTCCACCAGCTCGTCGGCGTCGCGCAGGCGGTAGAGGTCGGCGTGGACGATCGGCCGGCCGTCCCGGGTCGCGTAGGGCTGGATCAGCGTGAAGGTCGGGCTCGGCACCTCCAGGTGCGGGTCGCCGGTGAGTTCGCGGATGACCGCGCGGGCGAGCGTCGTCTTGCCGCCGCCCAGGCCGCCGGAGAGCGTCACGACGTCCCCCGGGAGCAGGAATTCGGACAGGAACAGGCCGAGATCCTCGGTGGCGGTCTCCTCCGGCAGCACGAATTCCCAGGGCGCGGATGCGCCCGCCGCCCCGCCGGCCCTCTGCCCGTCCCGATCGTCCCCGTCCAAAGCCCGCCTCCGAGACCCGAAGACGCATGGTCCGAAAACACGCCACGGATGCAAGCGTTTCCGGCCGCTCTCGTGCGCTTCCCGGTCGCCCGGTGCACCGAAACCACGCTCGCGGGTATCGGCTGCCGAGGGCCGGACCGGCGCCGCGCTTGGCATACCGCTTGCCGAGGGCGACGCGAACGACCCGCGGGCCGGGCCATGGCCGGGCCCCATTCGACGATCAGGCAGGGAGTGACGGATGAAGCGCGCGGACCTCACCGAGAAGCTTCTCGACATCAAGCGCGAGAAGGGCTGGAGCTGGAAGCACATCCACGCGGAGATCGGCGGCCTCTCGCCGTTCCTGATCACCGCGGCCTGCATGGGCCAGATGAAGCTGCCCAAGGCGCAGGCGCAGCGGGCCGCCGCCCTGTTCGGGCTCACCGCCGCCGAGGAGCGGATGCTCAACGAGGCGCCCTATCGCGGCTCGATCCCCCAGATGCCGCCCACCGATCCGCTGATCTACCGGTTCTACGAGCTGGTGATGGTCTACGGCACGACCTTCAAGG
>CAXTCV010000499.1:0-2235 GCA_964242725.1 uncultured Methylobacterium sp. | reverse complement strand
GAGAACGAGCCCGGCTCCTCGATCATGCCCGGCAAGGTCAACCCGACCCAGTGCGAGGCGCTCACCATGGTCTGTGCCCAGGTGATCGGCAACGGCACGACGGTGAGCTTCGCCGGCAGCCAGGGCAATTTCGAGCTCAACGTGTTCAAGCCGGTGATCGCCAACGCGGTCCTGCAGTCGATCCGGCTGCTCGCCGATGCGGCGGTGAGCTTCACCGACAATTGCGTGGTCGGGATCAAGGCGAACGAGGACAAGATCGCCGACCTGATGAGCCGCTCGCTCATGCTGGTGACGGCGCTCGCCCCCTCGATCGGCTATGACAAGGCCGCCGAGATCGCCAAGACCGCACACAAGAACGGGACGACCCTCAAGCAGGAGGCCCTGCGCCTCGGCTACGTCACCGAGGCGGAGTTCGAGCGCGTGGTCCGGCCGGAGACCATGCTGGCGCCCAGCGCCGAGTGATTCCTTTGCGCCTTGGCCTGCGCGGGTCCTTCTGCGCCGGCTGCGTGACCACGGGAGGCGATCCATGGCCGAGATCATCAACCTGCGTCAGGTCCGCAAGGCGAAGGCCCGCGCCGGGGCCGACGCGAAGGCCGAGGCCAACCGCATCGCCTTCGGGCAGCCGAAGAAGGCCAAGACCCTCCAGCAGCGGCGCAAGTCCCTGGAGATCGAGCGCCACGAGGGCCATCGCCTCGACCGGCGCGAGCCGGATCCCGATCCGGCGGAATGACCGGTCCTCCCGTGGGCGCGGGCGTCACCAAGCGCTCCGTGATGATCGCCGAGCACCGCACCAGCGTGTCCCTGGAGGAGCCGTTCTGGGCGGCGTTGCGCGAGATCGCGGCGGCGCGGGGCCAGTCGGTCCAGGCGCTCGTCGGGGCCATCGATGCCGGGCGCGGCGGGCAGAACCTGTCCTCGGCGATCCGGGTGTTCGTCCTGGACGCCGTGCGCCGGCCGCCGATCCAGCAAACGTGAGCGCCCGCCGCCCGGCTTGGCCTTTCAGGCTGCGGCGTTGTGTGACATCTCCGTGACAGAGCCACGCAGGAAGTACGACTGATGACCACGCGCGAACCGCTGCTCAAGCCCGTCCCGATCGCCGAGCTGCGGCCGACCCAGATGACCGTGGGCTACCGGGAAGTCGCGGAGAAGCGCCGCCGCTGGCGGGAATATGACGGCGACAAGAAGCGGGAATTCCTCGGCGCGCACCAGATCCCGACGGTGCTGGGTCCCAAAAAACGCCATTACGTGGTCGACCATCACCACCTCTCCCGCGCCCTGCAGGAGGAGGGCGTCAAGGATGTGCTGGTGACGGTGATCGCCGACCTGCATCATCTCGAGAAGGACGCCTTCTGGACGGTGTGCGATCACAAGTCCTGGGTCTATACCTACGATGCCGAGGGGGTGCGCCGCGACTTCAAGGACCTCCCGAAGACGATCGCCGATCTGGCGGACGATCCCTTCCGCAGCCTCGCGGGCGAATTGCGCCGGGCCGGCGGCTTCGCGAAGGACACGACGCCGTTCAGCGAGTTCCTGTGGGCGGACTTCCTCCGGCGCAACATCAAGGAGAAGCGCGTCGAGAACGATTTCTCGGACGCGCTGGAGAAGGCCATGGCGCTGGCCAAGTCCAAGGATGCCGGCTACCTGCCCGGCTGGTGCGGACCCTCGGAGGGGTGAGGCGCCCTCCGATCCCCCGATCGGGCGCCGCGTCGTCGGGCGGTGGATCTGCCCCCAGGCGCCGTCCGTGGCCGGATCGGTGCCCGCGGAGCTGCGGGCCGGGAGGCGCGCATACCGGCTCCGATCACCCGGTCCCCGTCATCGGTGCCGCCCGGGCTGTCGTTCGCGTCTGCCCGAAAAACGCCCCTTGCGTGGGCCACGTTCCGGCGCGCGCCCGCGCCCGCCCTCCCGATGACGGACGAACAGCCCCGCATGCCGATGCCGCGCCCTCCTATCCCGCTGGCCACGAGCCTGATGCTCGCCGCCCTGCTCCTGCCGGCCGCCGCGCACGCCCAGGACCTCGGGAGCGTCAACCCGAGGCCCCTGCCGCCGCTGGAGCATCCGGACGCGCCCTCGACCCCCGCCAAGGCCCTGTTCGGGCGCGTCACCCGGGGCTCGTCCGGTCCGGCCCATATCTACGGCTTCTACGCCAAGGGGTGCTTCGCCGGCGGCGAGGCCCTGCCGCTGGACGGGCCGAACTGGCAGGTCATGCGCCCGTCCCGCAACCGGATGTGGGGCACGCCG
>CAXTCV010000498.1:0-2258 GCA_964242725.1 uncultured Methylobacterium sp. | reverse complement strand
TGTTGTACGGGTGCAGCCGCATCCGCGCGCCGTAGCGGGTCACGTCGAGGGGCTTGCCGCCGAGCCGCGCGATCGCGATGCGGCGGAGGAACAGCGCGAGGCGCCGCCCGTACCAGGATTGCGCCGGGATCCGGTTCGTGCGGCGGGTGATCGCCGCCACGAGGCCGGCCGGTTCGTAGGTGCCGTAGGGCTGCGTGTCCGTCATGACCGGGGCGGTTTGCCAGCCGGCGTCCCGCCCGGCAAGCGGCGCGATCCGCGTTGCCCCGGCGTGGCCGCGTGGTCTAAGCCGTGGCCGAGCTGAGGAGCACGGGTTGCGCGGCATGGAGTCCTTCAATTCCGACGGTGTGCGGATCGCCTATATCGACGTTCCGCCGCCTCAGGGGGCCGGCAAGCCGATCCTGCTGATCCACGGCTTCGCATCGAACCACGCGGTCAACTGGGTCAACACGCAGTGGGTGAAGGCCCTGACCCAGGCCGGCTACCGGGCGATCGCCCTGGACAATCGCGGCCACGGCGAGAGCGAGAAGCTCTACGATCCGGCCGCCTACAGTTCGGAGGCCATGGCGGGCGATGCCATCAGGCTGCTCGACCATCTCGGCATCGGGCGCACCCACGTGATGGGCTACTCGATGGGTGGCCGCATCACCGCCCATATCGCCCTGGATCACGCGGACCGCGTCCGCTCGGCGCTGATCGGCGGGCTCGGCATGCATCTCGTCGAGGGCAAGGGGCTGCCCTCCGGCATCGCGGAGGCGTTGGAGGCACCGCCCGGGACGCCTGCCTCCAGCCCGACGGCCGCAGCCTTCCGCATCTTCGCCGAGCAGACCCGGAGCGACCTGCGCGCGCTGGCCGCCTGCATGCGCGGCTCGCGCCAGACCCTGAGCCGGGCGGAGCTCGCGCAGATCGAGGTGCCGGTGCTGGTCTCGGTCGGGACCCTCGACACCGTTGCGGGCTCTGGCCCGGCTCTGGCCGCGCTGATCCCGGACGCGCGGGCGCTCGAGATCGAGGGCAAGGACCACTCCACCGCGGTCGGCGCCAAGCCGCACCGGGACGGCGTGCTGGCTTTCCTGGCGGCACAGCCCTGACGGTTCAGCTCTTCAGGCGGTAGCCGGTGCGGAAGATGTAGGCGACGAGGCCGAGGCAGATCACCAGGAACAGGGCGGTCATGCCCAGGCTGATCGCGATGCTGACATCCCCCTTCCCGAAGAAGGCCCAGCGGAAGCCGCTGATCAGGTAGACCACCGGATTGAGCAGGCTCACCGCGTGCCAGAACGGCGGCAGCATGCCGATGGCGTAGAAGCTGCCGCCCAGGAAGGTCAGCGGCGTCACCACGAGGAGCGGCACCAGCTGCAGCTTCTCGAACCCGTCCGCCCAGAGGCCGATCACGAAGCCGAACAGGCTGAAGGTCACCGCAGTGAGCAGCAGGAAGCCGATCATCCAGAGGGGATGGTCGATCCGCAGCGGCACGAACAGGGCCGAAGTCGCCAGGATGATCAGGCCGATCAGGATCGACTTGGACGCCGCCGCGCCGACGAAGCCGAGGACCACTTCGAGCGGCGAGATCGGCGCCGACAGGATCTCGTAGATCGTCCCGGCGAAGCGCGGGAAGTAGATGCCGAACGAGGCGTTCGCGATGCTCTGCGTGAGCAGCGAGAGCATGATCAGCCCGGGAACGATGAACAGCCCGTAGGGCACCCCGTCGACCGCCGAGACCCGGGAGCCGATCGCGGCACCGAAGACCACGAAATACAGGGTGGTGGAGATGACCGGGGCGAGGATGCTCTGCCCGGCGGTGCGCCAGAACCGTCCCATCTCGAACCGGTAGATCGCTCGGACCGCCGGCCAGTTCATGCTGAGCGAACCGTTCATGCCTGGGCTCCTTCCTCGCGCACGAGGCCGACGAAGATGTCCTCCAGCGAGCTCTGCTCGGTGTGCAGGTCGTTGAAGCGGATGCCCGCTGCGGCGAGCCCGGTGAGCAAACCGGTGATCCCCGTCCGCCCGGCCCGGGTGTCGTAGGTGTAGACGAGTTCGCGGCCGTCGCCGGACAGCGCCAGCCCGTGATCGGCAAGCTCCGGTGGGACCGTGTCGATCGGGTGCTGCAAGTGCAGGGTGAGGCGCTTGCGCCCGAGCTTCTGCATCAGCGCGGCCTTCTCCTCCACCAGGATGATCTCGCCCCGGCGGATCACGCCGATGCGGTCGGCCATCTCCTCGGCCTCCTCGATGTAGTGGGTGGTGAGGATGACGGTGACGCCCTGCTG
>CAXTCV010000497.1:0-2258 GCA_964242725.1 uncultured Methylobacterium sp. | reverse complement strand
AGAGGAAGCGGCCGAGCACCGGCTTGACGATCAGTTCGGCAACCGTGCGAGGGACGTTCAGCCGAAGAAGGCCGCTCGGACGATCCTGCGACGTGCGCACGTCACCGATCGCGTCCTCGATGTCTGCCAGTGCCGGCCCAAAGCGTCTCAGCAGATGCTCACCCGCCTGGGTCAGGTGAATACTGCGATTGGTACGGTTGAACAGCCGCACGCCAAGCATCTCTTCAAGCCCTCGAATGACATGGCTCAGGGCCGAGGGACTGACGCGCCGTTCGGCTGCGGCTTTCCGGAAGCTACCGTGGCGCGCGACGGCGAGGAACGTCTCGACGGCTTGCAGGCTCGGAAGGGCCATGGATGAGGTTCTCTTCATCGGTGTGTTGAGAAGGGTGAGCCTATCCTAACGGTGGTGACGGTGCTCAGGTGATTAGGTCGGCCTCCAAACGGCCGCACCGAATGAGGACGCCGTTCATGCAACTCAGTCTCGCGAACAAGACTGCCCTGGTGACGGGCGCGAGTGCCGGTATCGGCGCTGCCATCGCTCGCTCGCTGGCGGCAGAGGGAATGCGGCTCGCCATCACGGCGCGCCGATCGGCGCCGTTGCAGAGCTTGGCGACGGAGCTACAGGCGTCCGGTGCGCCGCCTGTTATCGTCATCTCGGCCGACATTACCACCCCAGAGGGCATCGCCATAATCGTCGCCAACGCCCTGGACGGGCTTGGGCAGATCGACGTGCTCGTCAACTGCGCAGGGGCTTCGCGCCCGCTGGCGCTCGACGCTGCGGATGACGCGTGGGAGGAAGCCCATGCCCTCAACTTCACAGCCATCCGCCGGCTGACGCACCGCCTGATGCCTGGCATGCAGGCGCGCAGTTGGGGACGTGTCATCAACGTGAGCGGATCCGGGGAGCCGCGGGACCTGAATGCCGCCGCTGCCGCCAAGGGCGCGCTGCACGTCTGGGCCAAAGGCCTGTCCTGCCTGGTCGCCAAGGACGGCGTGACGGTCAACACGATCGCACCGGGCCGGATCTGGAGCGAGCAGATCCGAGAGCGCCTGCACCCGGATGTCGTCGAGCGCCAAAGCTTCATCGACGCCAATATCCCCATGGGCCGGTTTGGTGAACCCGAGGAGTTCGCGGTCGTCGCCGCGTTTCTGGCTTCGCCGCTCGCCTCCTACGTCACAGGCACTGTCATCCCGGTCGACGGTGGCATGCGCCGCGCCGCGCTCTGACCCGAGGATCTCCGCGATGAACGTCATCGAACTTACCGGCCCACGCCTCGACGCTCTACAGGCGTCCACGAGACCCGATCCGCGCCCGAGGAGCGGCGAGGTTCTCGTCCGCATGCGGGCAGCCTCGCTCAACTTCCTGGACGTCGCGGTGGCGACTGGCGCCTATCCCGGTCCGAGCTTCCCGCTCATTCCCGTGGCAGACGGGGCGGGCGAAGTGGCCAACCTCGGCGAGGGCGTCGAGGGATGGGCAGTTGGTGATCGCGTCATCCCGCATTTCCTGCCGGACTGGCAGGATGGGGCACTGACTCCTGCCGCGTTTGTGGCGCGGCGTGGCGTGACCCGGCCGGGCAGCCTCGCCGATTATGCGCTTGTCCCTGCCACCTCCCTCGTAGCCGTTCCGGCCCATCTCGACTTTATCCAGGCGTCGACGCTTCCGATCGCCGCAACGACGGCCTGGCGTGCCGTGCGGGCCGCGCGGCTTGGACCGCACTCCACGGCGCTGTTGTTGGGGACCGGCGGCGTGTCGATCTTCGCACTCCAGTTCGCCAAGGCGCACGGCGCTCGGGTGATCGTCACATCCTCATCCGACGAGAAGCTGGAACGCGCCCATGCCCTCGGAGCCGACCTCTTGATCAACTATCGCCGTACGCCGGACTGGGACGCGGAGGCCCGACGCCTCACCCAGGACCGCGGAGCCGATCTCGTGCTCGAGACGGGTGGAGCCGAAACCTTCGCCCGTTCGGTTAACGCCGCCGCGATCGGCGGCACCCTCTTCGTGATCGGCTTCCTTACTGGATCACGGCCGACCATTGATGTCCTGCCTGTGATGGAGAAGGAGTTGCGGATCCTCGGGAACAACACCGGACCTGTCGCGGACTTGGCAGCAGCGGCTGCCGCCATCGCCGCTCATCGCCTCGTGCCGATCGTCGACCGGACGTTCGAGATGGCAGACGCGGCGGCTGCCTACGCCCACCTCGCGCGAGGCGGGCAGCACTTCGGAAAAGTCTGTATCGCCATCGGCTCATGACGTC
>CAXTCV010000496.1:0-2261 GCA_964242725.1 uncultured Methylobacterium sp. | reverse complement strand
CGCGCGATGGCGGCGGGGCGGCGCGGCTGGCGCACCAGCACGCCCGGCGAGGAGGCGCTGCGGTCGATCCGGCTCTCGACGGGCGGCGGCTCCAGCGCGTCGAGGCATGCCCGGTCGTCGAAGACCGCGGCCGGCCAGAGCTGCTCGGGCGGCGCGGCGCTGCGCGGGCGGGCGGGGCGCTCCGGCGTCTCGCGCCCGACCAGGGCGGCCGGCGCGGTCAGCCAGCTCGGCTCCCGGCGTCCGGGGACGCCGTAGGCCGGCCGCGCGGGCAGCCCGGCGGACGCGCCGGACAGGCGGCGGGTGAGGCTCGCGCGGAGCGCCATCAGCCGGTGCGCCAGGGCTCCCAGGGAGAGGCCCGAGCGGTCGCCGCCGCGCACCGGGCGGGCGGGGTCACGATGGGAGTACGGAGGCCGTCCCGATGCGCGCATGGGTTCTCGAACGATACTCGAAACAGGGATCCGCCGATGCGCGGCGGCTGTCCTGAGTTAGGCCATTCGTCGTTAATGGAGGCTTGCCGCGGGGCCATCCGCCGGAAACCCTGCGGGCGGTCGTCGAAGCGCTTGCGGGTTCCGACGACCGAACATCGTGGGGGTGCCGACGCCGGTGCGCGGATCGGCGCCGAGCCTAAAACACGCGCTGTTCCACGGACGCGCCGGCGCGCGTATGCTCGCCTGCGACAAGGCGGCGGGAACGGGCGACCATCTTCACCCCGGTCGCGCAGCTGATCGCGGACTGCCTCGGCGAGGTCCGCCGGCTTCGCGGAGGATCGATATGAGCAAGGGCCCCCTCATCCCGATCGGCGCCGCGGCCGAGGGGATCGGCGGGGCGTTCATCGCGGCTTGGCACCGCGCCGAGGCTGGCGATCGCACACCCGAGCGGTCCGTTCTCGTCTTCGCGCGCCCGAATGGCTTCAAGGCGGCGCTCTCGGACGCGCGGGTCGAGATCCTCGACGCACGTGCGGAAGGGCCGGCGCCGTCCATCACGGCGCTCGCCGGCCGCGTCGGGCGGCCCGACGGGCGCGTCCTCGACGACGGGGCCGCGCTCGCATCGACCGGCGCCATCCGCAGGACCGGGCTGCAGCTCACCTTGGCCGCGTCGGAGGCGCCCGTGACGGTGGAGTTCGACCGATCCGGCGCGCGGAGCGAGGTCGGAACGCGGAGGGCCGACCCTGTGGACTGCGGAGGCCGTGGAGGGCATCCACGGCGTCTCGGTTGTCTCTGATATATCCAGCCCCATGGTCGAGCCACATATAGGCTCGAGCGTCCCCTCCCCCGGACCGGTGCCCGTGCCTCAGCCCCCTTCCCCTCCGCGCGCCGATCCCCGGGCCGATGGACCGGCCCGCTTCCGCTCCCTCTATCGCCACGGCTTCGCCCGGGTCGCGGCCTGCACCGGCCGCAGCCATCCGGCCGAGCCCGGGCGCAACGCCGACGCCATCCTCGCCCTGGCGCGGACCTGTCATGATTCCGGCGCGGTGCTGGCGGTCTTCACCGAACTCGGCCTCTCCGCCTACGCGATCGAGGATCTCCTGCTCCAGCAGACCCTGTTGGACGCGGTCGAGGACGCCGCCGCCCGGGTGATCGCCGAATCCGCCACCCTGCGGCCGCTGCTCCTCGTCGGCGCGCCCCTGCGCTGGCGCCACCGCATCTACAACTGCGCCCTGGCGATCCAGGGCGGCCGCCTGCTCGGCGTCGTGCCCAAATCCTTCCTGCCGAACTACCGGGAGTTCTACGAGAAGCGCCACTTCGCCGCCGGCGCCGGCCTCGTGGGTGAGACCGTCCGGGTCGCGGGTCACGCGGCGCCCTTCGGAACCGACCTGCTGTTCCCGGCCGAGGACCTGCCGGGCCTCGTGGTCGGGGTCGAGATCTGCGAGGACCTGTGGGTCCCGGAGCCGCCCGGCATGCGCGCCGCCCTCGCGGGCGCCACCGTGCTGGCGAACCTGTCCGGCAGCCCGATCACGGTCGGCCGGGCCGAGGCGCGGGCGCTCCTGTCCCGGGGCGCCTCCATGCGCGGCGCCTGCGCCTATGTCTACGCCGCCGCGGGCCTCGGCGAATCGACCACCGACCTGTCCTGGGACGGCCAGACCAGCATCGACGAGCTGGGCGTGCGCCTTGCCGAGGGCCAGCGCTTCCCTGAGGGTCCGGTGGCGACGCTCGCCGATATCGACCTCGACCTGATCGCCCAGGAGCGCCTCCAGGCCGGCAGCTTCGACGACGACGCGCGGCGCCACGCCCTCGCCTATCGCCGCGTGCCCTTCCGGCTCG
>CAXTCV010000495.1:0-2266 GCA_964242725.1 uncultured Methylobacterium sp. | reverse complement strand
CGGCAACTTCGAGATCGGCGCCGTCGGCTACGGCACCTACAACTTCGACATCAGCCAGGCCAGCTTGGCAGCCGGCAACCGCGGCCGCTTCGCCCTCGGTGGTCTCATCGGTTACGACTTCAAGATCTTCACCGTCCAGGCCTACGTCGCCCGCGACGTCGTGACCGGCGCGACCTATCAGAACGCGTTCGGCCGCACCCGCAGCGACTACTCCACGGACGGCTGGATCCGGTTCATCGTGCCGCTGTACTCGCCGACCCCGGCCGCCTCGCCGGTGCCGGCCGCGCTCGTCCGCAAGTACTGAGACGCGCGCCCCGGTCCTCCGCCCCGCGGCGGGAGACCGGGCCGCTTCGACAGACCGTCCCTCCGGACGGTGGACCGCCCGGCCCCGGCCGGGCGGTCTCGTCGTTTGGCCGGTGCGGCGAATGGCGTGCGGGTGGCCTCGCATGGGTGTCGCCGGCGGCGTGGACATCCTATCTTGTGCGCTTGCGCGCGCCCGGTTCCCGCCAGGGCGCGGACGAGCCGAAGGACTCTCATGGCGACGCAGGGTGAGTGGAAGATCCCCGCGCAGGCCCAGCCCAGGCCGGCGGATTACGGCTACGACCTCGACCGGACGCTCTCGGCGGTGCTGGCCCTGTCGACGCGGGTGCCGGACGGCGCCTTCACGGCCGAGACGCTGGGCACCGAGCGCGCCGGCAACGGCGTGGTGATCCGCGAGGACGGCCTCGTGCTCACCATCGGCTACCTCGTCACGGAGGCCGAGAGCGTCTGGCTGACCACCCGGGACGGCCGCTCGGTGCCCGGGCACGTCCTGGGCTTCGATGCCGCCACCGGCTTCGGCCTCGTCCAGGCGCTGGGGGACCTCGGCGTGCCGGCCCTTCAGCTCGGCCGTTCGGCCGGGCTGAAGACCGGCGACCGGGCGGTGCTGGCGGGGGCGGGCGGTCGCCAGCGCTGCGTCGCCGTCGAAGTGGTCGCCCGCCAGGAATTCGCCGGCTACTGGGAATACGTCCTGGACGAGGCCCTGTTCACCGCCCCCGCGCACCCGCATTGGGGCGGCACCGCCCTGATCGGCCCCCAGGGCGAATTGCTCGGCATCGGCTCGCTGCAATTGCAGCAGGGCGGCTCGGGGAGCGCGCGCCCGATCAACATGGTGGTGCCCATCGACCTGCTGCCGCCGATCCTCGACGACCTCGCCACGAGCGGGCGGGTGAACCGGCCGCCGCGCCCGTGGCTCGGCCTCTACGCCACCGAGAGCGAGGAGGGCATCGTGGTGATGGGCCTCGCCGATGGCGGGCCGGCCGAGACCGGCGGCCTCCAGCCCGGCGACGTGATCGAGGCGGTGGCCGGCGAGCCGGTGGCGGATCTCGCCGCCCTGTTCCGCAGCGTCTGGGCGCTCGGCGCCGCGGGGGTGCGGGTGCCGCTCAACGTCCGCCGCGAGGGGCGCGGGGTGAAGCTCGCCCTGGTCTCCGCCGATCGGGAGCGGTTCCTGCGCACGCCCTCGCTGCACTGACGGTCCGCAGACCCCTGCGGCGTCCGCGGCCTTGCCCGGCCCGCGGTCGGGATCCGTGGGACCCGGAGGGGCGGGCGCGCCCCTCGCGCCCGGTCATCGGGGCGCCTCGCGGCCGGTGCCCCGCTCACGAGGCGCGGGTGTCCCGGACCGATATGCGCCTAAAGAATGACCAGCCGGAAACCTTGCCGATTTCTTAATCGGGTCATGCAGTCATCGCAGGTCTGATGCTTGAGCTTGGGACTCCTGCTGCGCTGCAGCGGGTTTATATGTGCGTTGCACCAACAAGAGGCAGCGATGCGCAAGGAAGCGTCATCGTCTGCCCGAGCAGAGGTCACAGCACATATGTCCGCCGCCCGTAGCGTTCTGAGCCGCGTACGCGCCTATCTCCGGTACCGCGATACCGTTTCCCAGCTGTCGCGCCTGTCGGATCGCGACCTTGCCGATCTCGGCATCAACCGCAGCGAGATCCACGGCATCGCCCGCGCCTGATCGCAGCGTCCGCACGCTGATCGAAGGACCGCCGCCCGCTGATCCGGACGACGGTCCTTCGCGTATCCGGACCGCGCCCGGCCGGGCGCCCCGCACCGGACAGCGGCCGACGGCCGTCGGGATACGGCGGGGCCCCCGCCCTTTTCACCGCCGGACCGGTGACCCTGTCGGCGAATGATGCTTAATCGCGGGCATGACACAGACCATCCACATCGTCGGCGGCGGCCTCGCCGGGTCCGAGGCCGCCTGGCAGGTGGCCGAGGCCGG
>CAXTCV010000494.1:0-2267 GCA_964242725.1 uncultured Methylobacterium sp. | reverse complement strand
CAGCCCCGGGCTATCAAGCTTGAACGTGAACCACTCGCAGCCCTTCGGCCACCGTCCTGCCGGTGGGGCCGCCGCGCGCTCCCCCTCCGTCAACAGGGTGGGCGACAGTTCCCGGGGCGGCTCGCCCTCGGCCATCGTGTAGGCACCGACGTTCATCAGGAACACGTCGTCACCATCATGGATGGCGTGCCCACGCTCCCGCAGGAAGGTGACGATGTCGCTGGTCGGCGTCCCGTGCGGCGCCTCGACCTGGAAGGTGAGGTGCTTGCCGGTCGATGGCGGGACGGCCGCCGCCTCCAGCCGCGCTATCCGATCGATCAACCCCGCCATTGCCGCTTCCCTCCTGTCGATGCCTGCTCCAGTACGTTGAGCCGGGTCGCTACGTCCCGGACCTCGACGGCCTTCACGTGGGCGTCGACCAACTTGCTCAGCTCGGCCGCCTCGGCCGGCGTGATCTCGCCGTCCGCCACACCCTGCATCAGCGCCCGCGTCGCCTTGGTCAGGTCGGCAGCGGTCTCAATCTCCGGCAAGGCGAAGGCGATGGTCCGATCCTTCCGCGGCGGGCACAGTCGGTCGAGGCAGAGCCGCATGGCCGGGCCGTCGCCATCCAACGCCATCTCGATCGCCTTGCGGGTCAGAGCCTCGGCCTCGCCGTCTAGGATCGCCTCGACAGCTTGGGTCGTGCGGTTGCGAGCGCCCTTCGGTCGGCCACCAGGGTTGCCGCTCCGGCCGGCGCCGAACTGGGTTTCCTCGCTCGGCATGGCTCAGCCTCGGGCCTCTCGGGTGTCCTGTAAGAACAGGGAAAAAAACTAGGACGGCAAATCCGACTGTTGGGCGAGGCGTTCGAGGGCGGTGAGGTAGGCATCGGGATCGCGTCGGAAGCGGGTTCGTGCGACGCGGGCTTGACGCTTGGCGTCGAGGGATCGGCGCAGGTCGCACCAGCGCGTCCGATCGACCCGGCCGAGATCGCGTCCGGACAGGAGGTGCGCCCGGGTGGCGATGCCGGCCACGAGTCGGACCGATCCGCGCAGCACCGCTCCGGGCGAGGCCGTCTTGCGTCCGGTGGCGCGGCGCTCGTGGTAGCGCTGCGAGCCGAACAGTTGCTCCAGGGCATTGTTGGTGCGGGGCAGACCGGGGACGTCGGCGGCATGGAACAGCCCAGGCCGATAACTCCGCGCGACCTTGCGGAAGTGGTCGAGAGCCGCGCCGAGATCGACGACGCGTCGACGGTGGCGCTGCATCGCGGCGAGCAGGCCGTCGAAGCGCCGCCGGACCTTGGCGCCTGTCTCCGCGGCGGGATTGGCCAGCAGGCGGGCGGCGGCATGCACGAAGACGAAGCCTTGGCGGACCGCCGGCCAGAGCGCGGCGGTGCCGGCGAGCGCCCGCCCGATCAGGAGCGCGAGCCGCGCGAGCGGGCGCGAGGCCCCCCTTTTGAGCGCACCCGTTCCAGGCTGCCGGCAACCTTCTCCAATCGCTCCTTCAACCGCAGCCCAGCCGCATCGAGCGGTGCGCGCCCGTCGTCGGTGATCGCGCTGCGCACGGTGCCGGCATAGCCGCGCACCAGGTCCGCCTCGGCGTCGCGGCGTCCCGCCACCGCCCGCTCGATCGGCCGCACGCCGCGCACCGTCTTCTTCAGTTCCTTCTTGGCGTGCCGGTCGGCCTCGAAGATCGGCAGCGCCGCCTCTCGCAGGAAATGGAAGTGGCAGAGCTGATGCGGAACCTCCGGAAGGACCGTGGCCACCGCCTTGCGGATGGAGTGCTGCCCGTCGCTGATCACGCCCGCCACCGGCACGCCCACGGCCTCGACCACCTCGCGCAGCAGCGCGGCCAGATCCTCGGCCGTGCCCGACAGCAGGCTGCGCGCCAGGAGCACCGTGCCGGAGAGACAGTCGCGCAGCACCCAGAGCACCTCGTGGCCGACATCCGGCTGCAGGCCATCGAGGGCGAGGACGATCCGGTCCTGCCCGCCCAACTGCCGGCGCAGGTGCTGCGGATCGCCGAGCCGGGCCGCCAGAACTTCATCGTAGCGATCGAGCAGGTTGGTCACGCTGCGTTCGGCGATGGGCACGCCGCGATCACGCAGGATCGCATGGATCTCCGGCACCGAGCGATGATCGCGGTGGCGCAAGGCGCCGACCAGTGCCATCACGTCGAGGCCGAACTCCTGCTGAGGCAGCGCCAGGGCACCTTCGGCCTCCGGGCGGTAGGGCTTGCGGAAGCGGGCGCAGCCCTCCGCCTCGCAGCGGCGGATCTTCAGGCGCAGCCGT
>CAXTCV010000493.1:0-2285 GCA_964242725.1 uncultured Methylobacterium sp. | reverse complement strand
AGATCGAGGGCATCGTCGGCCCGGCCAACCACGCCGGCAAGCGCGAGATCCTGGTCGCCGGCGCAGCCCACCAGTCGAGCGGCATGGGCACCGGGATGTACGACGACGAGTGAGGCCCCCCGCCCGGGCCGTCCCCTCCGGGAGGCGGCCCGGGCGTCGCATCTTCGCCACAGGGCGGGGTTCTAACGGCCGCCGCGAAATCCGTCCCGTCCTCGCTCCGCTCGCAAGGACGGCGTCTCGGGACTTCCGCGGCGGCCCGCTACCATCGTGGTCCGCCCTCACTTTGCCGCCGGAGCCCGCCCGGCGGTTCCGCAGGAGATTCTGCCGATGATCGGCCGCCGCATCCGCACAGCCGGCTCCGTGATCGCCGCCGGGCTGTGGCTCGCGACCGCCGATCCGGCTCAGGCGCAGGTCGGCGCCTTCATCGACAGCCTGTTCGGCCGCAAGGAGGAGCCCGCCCCGCAGCCGGAGGCCGCCCCGGCGGCGCCCGCGCCCGCCAGGAAGTCCGCGCCCAAGCCGAAGGACGCGGCGAAGGAGGCCTCGAAGCCCGGCAACCCCAAGCCCGGCAAGGCGACCGAGAAGGCCGAGCACAAGGCCCGCGACCCCAAGGTCGCGGCGGTCGGCGCCCCCACGGCGATCGACCCCGCCGAGCCGGCGGATGCCGCGACCCTGCTCGCCCAGGCCAACGGCTATTTCAACGGGATCGACACCCTGACGGGCAGCTTCATGCAGACCGGCGCGGACGGGCGGCGGATCGGCGGCAAGCTGACGCTGGCCAAGCCCGGCCGCCTGCGCTTCGACTACGAGCAGCCCTCGCCCCTGCAGGTGGTCGCCGACGGGACCTCGGTGGCGGTGCGCGACCGCAAGCTCAACACCCAGGACCTCTACTTCATCGCCCAGACGCCGCTGAAATTCCTGCTGCGCGAGAAGATCGACCTCGCCCGCGACCTCACCGTCATCGATGTGGCCAACGACCCCGGCGGCGTGCGCATCAGCCTGGAGGATCGGGCCACGCTCGGCGGCACCTCGAAGATCCAGCTGTTCTTCGATGCCGAGATGAAGACCCTGTCGCAATGGCGGATCACCGATCCGCAGGGCTACATCACCACGGTGGCCCTCTCGAACCTGCAGAAGGGCAAGAGCGTCGACGGCAGCCTGTTCTTCATCAATTACGGGCGCGCCGAGGACAAGGCGATGCAGCAGCAGATCCAGCAGGCGCAGCCGTGACGGGATCCGCCCTCAGGTCGCGCTGAGCCCGGCCGCGCCGCCGGGCCGCCACCGGTTCAGCTCCCGGTCGATCGCGCCCTCGGTGCCGCGGAGGAACTCCGCGGGCGGCAGGCCCGGGGCGAGGGCGGCGAGGTAGCTCACCACCACGGTGCCGGCCCGGGTCGCCGAGCCGCCCGGCCAGAACAGGCCGGAATTCACCGCCACCGGCACCACCGGCAGGCCGAGGCGGCCGTAGAGCAACTCGACGCCGCGCTTGAAACGCAGCGGATCCTCGATCCCGCCGCGGGTGCCCTCGGGGAAGATCAGCACCGACCGGCCCGCCGCCACCGCCTCCCGGCCCCCGTCGATCATGGTCCGCAGGGCCTGGGTGCCGTTGGCCCGGTCGATGACGATCATCGGCGAGCGCCGGAGGAACCAGCCGACCACCGGGATGGCCAGCAACTCCCGCTTGGCCACGATCGCCACGTCCGGCACCAGGACCAGGAAGGCCAGGGTCTCCCAGGTCGATTGGTGGTTGGCGACGATCAGGCAGGGCTCGGCCGGCAGATGCTGGCGGCCCTCTTCGACGTAGCGCAGCCCGACGATGCGCCGCAGCCCGGCCAGGATGCCGCGCGCCCAGAGGCGCGTCGCCCGGCGGATCGGCCGTTCCGGGGCCCCGGCGAGGAGGAAGATCGCCAACGGTGCCAGGAACAGGGTCGTCCAGGCCGCCCAGTAGACGGCGAACAGGAGCGAGCGGGCATGGGCCATACGGGACCTCGACGGGGGGCCCCGGAGAGGGCAGAGGACGGGCATAGCGCCTGCCGGTCGGACGCGCACGGCATTTCGCGCCGGCGGCGGTGACCGGACTGTCGCGGGGCGCGAAATCGGCTATCGGAACACATTGCCGTTCCAACCCCGCCGTCCCAACCCCGGCCCCGCCCGTGCAGTTTACCGTCACCACCTGGAACATCAACTCGGTGCGCCTGCGCATCGACCTCGTGCTGCGCTTCCTCGCCGAGCACCGGCCGGACGTGCTCTGCCTCCAGGAGACCAAGTGCCCGGACGACGCCTTCCCGCTG
>CAXTCV010000492.1:0-2286 GCA_964242725.1 uncultured Methylobacterium sp. | reverse complement strand
TGCGCACCGTGGGGCGATTCAGCGTCAGCGTGGCGATGCCGTCCTGCAGTTCGGTAAGTATCGCGCACTCGGCGGCTGGGTCGGGCATGGTCGCTCCTCCGTGAGCGGCTTCTGTGCCGCACTTCTGGACCCGAAGCCTCCGCTCCTCGCAACGGCGGCGCAAACGACTTTTCGGTGCTTGCTGGCGAACAATATGTTAGTCATGGGCCCGATGTCCCGCCGCCTTCCTCCGCTCAATCCGCTGCGTGCGTTCGAGGCGGCCGCCCGTCTCGGTAGCTTCACCGTGGCGGCTGCCGAGATGGGAGTGTCGCCCGTGGCCGTCGGCCGGCAGGTTCGGGTGCTGGAGCAGCACCTCCGCGTGCCGCTGTTCCACCGCTGTCATCGGGCCATCGCGCTCACCCGGGCGGGGCAGGTACTATACGAAAGCGCCACCGAGGCTCTGGACCTGATCGCTGCCGCATCCCGCCGTATATCGGGCACGGAACGGGGCGACGTGCTGACCATCCAGTCCTACACGACGTTCTCGCAGCGCTGGCTGATCCCCCGCTTGCCGATCTTCCAGCGGGAGTTCCCATCGATCACGCTGTGCCTGACGTCTGCCACCGGGCCGGTCGATTTTGCGTCCGGTGAAATAGACGCCGCCATTCGCTCAGGGCCGTCCGAGCATCCCGGCATGGAGGCAGACCGGCTCGCGACGATCGAACTGCTGCCAGTCTGTACGCCAGCGGTGAAAGAACTCTGCGGCCTGACGAAGCCACGGGATTTGGCGCGTTGCACGCTGCTCTACTCGCTCGTCCGGGAGCACGACTGGGACGCGTGGCTCAAGGCCAATCGTTGCGGCACATTGCAAGCGGCCCATCACATCAGCTTTGAAAGCTCCGCACTCGCCTACGAGGCGGCGCTGCGCGGCCTTGGGGTGGCAATGGGCATCCATGTGCTCGTAGAGCAGAACCTGAAGGATGGCCTGTTGATCGCGCCGTTGCCCGGGTCCCATGTGCTCACCGACGCCTATTACCTCGTGCGGCCGCGGGATCGCCCAGCCTCGCCGGCGCTTCGCAAATTTCGCAGCTGGGTCAGAACGCAGCTCGACGTCACGAGGGGAAGTTAGCGCTGCGCTTGTCGTGCGCGCCTAACTCCGGCAGCCTCGGTTACTCAAGCCACTGCCGGGACCACGATGGGCCGCAACCCCCTCCTCGCCGGGTTCGACTTGCTCACCCTTCGGCTGTTCACCGCGGTGTGCGAGGAGGGCAGCATCAACGGGGCCGCGGCACGGGAGCATATCGCCCTGTCCGCCCTCAGCCGCCGCATCTCCGATCTGGAGGCGGTGCTTGGCCTGACTCTGCTGCGGCGCCACAGCCGCGGGGTCGAACCGACGGGCGCCGGGCGGGCGCTCATGCAGCACGCCAATATCATCCTGCGCGACGTGAGGCAGATGGAGGCAGACCTCGCCCAGCGCATGGATGGCGTGCGCGGCACCATCCGGCTGTACGCCAATACCTGGGCCATCGCGGAATACGTGCCCGCCCATATCAGCGCCTTCCTGGCTGCCCACCCGTTGCTGAATGTAGAGATCGAGGAGGCCGTCAGCGTCGAGACGCTCCGCGCCGTGCGCGACGGTACCGCCGATATCGGCATAGTCATCAGCGAGATGGGGGGCGAAGGCCTACGCCTGCTGCCTTACGCCGGCGATCATCTGGTGGCCATCATGCCGCCGGGTCACCCGCTTGCCGGTTCTTGCCCGGTAGGACTGGCAGAGATCGCGCCTTACGACGTCATCGGCTCCAGCAAAGGCAGCGCGCTGGAGCAACTGGTGCTGACGGGGGCGGCCGAACTTGGCGTGGCGTTACGCATCCGGGCCCGCATCTCGGGGTTCGAGACGCTGTATCGCATGATCCAGGCCGGGCTGGGTATCGGGATCGGGCCGTCGCGCTCGGCGAGGCGACACTGCGCCGCCATGAACCTGATGATGCGGCCGCTGAGCGAAGCATGGTCGCACCGCCGGCTCAGCATCTGCCTGTCGGTCGGGCAACAGCCGCCGCATGTCAAACTGCTGGTGGATCACCTGGTGACGGCCGGCGAAGCTTTCGCAGCTGGCGAAAGCTCGTTGCCGTAAAAAGCCTTCGACGCGGGCCGCCTCTGCGCTAGCGTCGCTCTCAACGGTGCAATGACGCCGGCGGAGGAACTGACGCATGCTGGACGAGACGGGTCCGCGCACGCTGTTCGATAAGATATGGGATCGGCACAAGGTGCTGGAACGCCCGGATGGACAGACGCTGCTCTATGTCG
>CAXTCV010000491.1:0-2293 GCA_964242725.1 uncultured Methylobacterium sp. | reverse complement strand
GGGCGATCAGGGCCGGGTCCGTCCAGATCGGCTTGCCGTCCTTGCGCCAGTACAGGGCGAAGGCCCAGCGGGGCAGGCTCTCGCCGGGATACCACTTGCCCTGGCCGTAATGGAGCAGCCCGCCCGGGCCGAACCGGTCGCGCAGGCGCCGGATCAGCTGGTCGGCGCGGCCGCGCTTGGTCGGGCCGACGGCGGCGATGGTCCATTCGGGCGATTCGAAATCGTCCACCGACACGAAGGTCGGCTCGCCGCCCATGGTCAGGCGCACGTCCTGCGCCGCGAGGTCGGCGTCGACCCGCTCGCCGAGCGCGTCCATGGACGCCCAGACCGCCTCCGAGAACGGCTTGGTGATCCGCGGCGTCTCGGCGACCCGGGTGATGCGCATCGCGAAGTCGAAGGTGGTCTCGGCCGGCTCCATCGCCCCCGAGATCGGCGCCGCCGAGCGGTAATGCGGCGTGGCGGCGAGCGGGATATGGCCCTCGCCGGTGAGCAGCCCCGAGGTGGCGTCCAGGCCGACCCAGCCGGCGCCCGGCAGGTAGACCTCCGCCCAGGCGTGCAGGTCGGTGAAGTCCGCGGACGCGCCGGTCGGGCCGTCGACCGCGGTGGTGTCGGGGACGAGCTGGAGCAGGTAGCCGGAGACGAACCGGGCGGCGAGGCCGATCCGGCGCAGCACCTGGACGAGCAGCCAGGCCGAGTCCCGGCAGGAGCCGCTCTTGAGGCGCAGGGTCTCGGCCGGCGTCTGGACGCCCGGCTCCATGCGGACGCCGTAGGCGATCTCGCCGGCGATCAGGCCGTTGAGCGCCACGAGGAACAGGACGGTGTTGGGCTCCTCCGGGAGCCGGGCGAGGAGCGCCTCCATCTCGGGGCCGTCCGCGTCGACCAGGGCGCGGTAGGGCGCCAGTTCCTCCGCGAGGTCGGGATCGTAGGCGAAGGGGTGGGTCTGGGCGTAATCCTCGACGAAGAAGTCGAACGGGTTGATCACCGCCATGTCGGCGGTGAGATCGACCTCGATCTTGAGCTCGTCGGCCTTCTCCGGGAAGACGAGGCGGGCGAGCCAGTTGCCGCTCGGGTCCTGCTGCCAGTTCAGGAAGTGGTTGGCGGGGGTCACCTTGAGCGCGTAGGCCGGGACCTTGGTGCGCGCGTGCGGGGCCGGGCGCAGGCGGATCACCTGGGGACCGAGGCTGATCGGCCGGTCGTAGCGGTAATGGGTGACGTGGTGCAGGGCAGCTTTGATCGACACGATGGCTCCGTCGTAAGGATCGAACGCGGTCTCGTCGCCGGTCCCGGGCGCCGCGGCGGGCCGAACGCCGGCCCCCGCCGGGCGGTTATGCGACACAGACCGCGTGACAAGCAATTTCCATGCGGCGCCCTCCCGCCGCCGCGCCGCGGCCGGAACTTTGCCGCCCGGCCCCGCTTGACCGCCCAGTGGGCCCGCTGCCGGCCCGGGACCGCACGATGAAGATCTTCCAGTGCCAGGCTTGCGACCAGCCGGTCACCTTCGAGGCGACCGCCTGCGAGAGCTGCGCCCGGCGCCTGGGCTATGTCTGCGCGGTCCACGAGGTCTCGGCCCTGGAGCCGCAGGGGCACTCGGCCCACCCGCTCATGGGCGGCGCCCCGGTGTTCCACGCCTACGCGGATCCCGGCCGGCGCTACCGGCTGTGCAACAACGCCCTCTCGGGGGCCTGCAACTGGCTGGTGCCGGAGGACGACCCCGACATCTACTGCACCGCCTGCCGCCACAACCGGGTGGTGCCGGACCTGGCGCAGCCCTGGAACCTCGCCCGCTGGCGCCCGGTCGAGGCCGCCAAGCACCGGCTGTTCTACTCGCTGCTGCGCCTGGACCTGCCGCTGGCCACCCGCGCCCAGTACACGGACGGGCTGGCCTTCGATTTCCTGGTCGACCCGTCCGAGAGCTTTTCCGGCGGGCCGCCGGTGCTGACAGGCCACATCAACGGCCTGATCACCATGAACATCGCCGAGGCCGACGACGTCGAGCGGGAGCGCCGCCGGATCCTGTTCGGCGAGCATTACCGCACCCTGCTCGGCCATTTCCGCCACGAGATCGGGCATTATTTTTGGTATCTGCTGGTCATGAACGGCCCCACGATGGGGGCCTTCCGGGCGCTGTTCGGCGACGAGAGCCGGAACTACGTCCTGGCCCTGCAGGACCACTACGCGAAGGGTGCGCCGGCCGACTGGGACGAATCCTACGTCTCGGCCTACGCCACCGCCCATCCCTGGGAGGATTTCGCCGAGACCTTCGCGCATTACCTGCACATCGTCGACACGGTGG
>CAXTCV010000490.1:0-2296 GCA_964242725.1 uncultured Methylobacterium sp. | reverse complement strand
GACGAGTTCGCCGTCGTCCGCGCCGGCCTGAACTACAAGTTCGGCTCGTACTAAGGGCATCCGGACGGCCCGACGGCGCGGATTTCCTCCGCGCCGTCGGGCCCCCGATCCACGTGACCGTCAGCGCGGCCGTTCCCGAGAGGGGGCGGCCGCGCTGCATTTGGGCTTCCGGATCACGCCGCGAAGTCGATACTTCGCACCTGGGACACCGCGGCTTTTCCGCCGCCGCAGCGGCGGCGATGGTCGCAGAGCGCGTCCGGATACAGGCAATGGCCCAACCCGCGCGCGTCTCCCTGCCCCGCAGAGGGCGGAGGGCCTGCCCGGCGCGGGTCTCGACGGGCGCGGCCCGTCGAACGGCCGCGGGAGATGCGCGGCCATCGGAGGCCGTTGGCGGGGCAGCGGCGCGTTCCGGCCGGATCCTGCCCCGCTGCGGACGCGCGCGACCGGTCAGGCGGCCGACGGGCGCCGCAGGCCCGGCTCCTCCGGCCGGGCGGTACGGCCGGGCACCAGCGACAGGCCGGCGGAGAGCAGGGCGAACACCACGAGGGGCAGGAGGCTCAGGGTGAAGCTGCCGGTCCCGTCCTTGATCGCGCCGATCAGGTAGGGGCCGAGGAAGCCGCCGAGATTGCCGACCGCGTTGATCGCCGCGATGCTCGCCGCCGCCGTGGCGGGCGGCATCTGCTCCGTCGCCAGCGCCCAGAACGGGCCCTTGAGCATGTAGACGCCGACCGCCGCCACCGTCAGCGCCGCCACCACCGGGCCGAGCCCCGTGAGGACCGTGCCGCCCGCGAGCCCCAGCGCCAGGATCAGGAACGAGAGGGCGAGGTGCCAGCGCCGCTCGGCGGTCTTGTCGCTGTGGCGGCCCCAGAGGATCATGGCCACCGAGGCGAAGCCGTACGGGATGCTGTTCAGGAGGCCGGTCTCGACATTGCCGAGGCCGAAGCTCTTCACGATCTGCGGCGTCCAGAACGAGAGCCCGTAGCTGCTCGCCGTCGATCCGAAATAGATCGCCGCGAACAGGGCGAGCCGCCGGTCGCGGAGCACCTCCCGGAGCGGCGGCTTCGCCGCCTGTCCGTCCCGGGTGTTGCGCGCCGCCTCGGCCTGGAGCCGCCGCTCCAGCCAGTCGCGCTCCTCGGCCGGGAGCCAGGCCGCGTCCCGCGGCCGGTCGGGCAGCAACCGCAGGACCGCGACGGCCATCAGCACCGCCGGAACGCCTTCGAGGATGAACAGCCACTGCCAGCCGGCGAGCCCCAGACCGTTCACGTTGAGCAGCGCCCCGGAGATCGGCGAGCCGAGGAACGACGAGATCGGGATCGAGATCATGAAGATCCCGATGATCCGCGCCCGATAGGCCGAGGGGAACCAGTAGGTCAGGTAGAGGATCACGCCGGGGAAGAAGCCGGCCTCGGCGAGCCCCAGCAGGAAGCGCAGGCCGACGAAGGACCACGGCCCCTGCACCAGGGCCATGGCGGCGGAGATCACCCCCCAGGTCGCCATGATCCGGGCGATCCAGAGCCGCGCCCCGAAGCGCTCCAGCATCAGGTTGCTCGGGATCTCCATCAGGAAGTAGCCGAGGAAGAAGATCCCGGCGCCCCAGCCGAACACCGTGGCCGTCAGGCCGACCGCGTGGTTCATCTGGATCGCCGCGAAGCCGACATTCACCCGGTCCAGGAAGGAGACGAAGTAGGCGAGGATCAGGAACGGCACGAGCCGCCAGCCGATCCGGCGCATCGCCGCGCGTTCCAGGGCGGTGTCGTCCAGGGAGCCTGTCAGGGAGCCTGTCATGGGGCCGGTCATGGGCCTGTCCTCGTCGCGCGTCGGGGTCCGGAACGATCCAGATCACGGCCGGGCCCGCGCAGGCTGAGAGGGCGCCGGCCACCACCGCGGAGACGGCGGGAGCGGCGGGCCGTCTTGGGTTTCCTCGCGGGCCGGTCAGCTCTGGCGGTGACCTGTGCCGGTCCTGCTTAACCCGGTCCCGGTGTGGCTGGGAAGCGTCGCGCGGTGCAACGTCTGCGAGAAGCTCTGCGGATGATACGGCGTCTTCGCGCGCCGCCATCACCGTGGACGACGCGCGCGTCTCATCGCGTCCTCGCGCGGACAGCGTCACCCATCGACGCGCGCTCGAGGGTGTCCAAAGGGCGGCACGCCCAGCCCGTTCACGGGGTTCGGCGCTCGACCCGTCCGCCCCGCCCCGTCATCGCGCGCGCCGCGACGCGGCCCAGGGCAGCGCGCGCTGCGTTGCGATGGCGTGTCACTGGGTCGCTGCGCTGCGCGCGCGATGACGATGCGGGATTGA
>CAXTCV010000489.1:0-2307 GCA_964242725.1 uncultured Methylobacterium sp. | reverse complement strand
CGTAGTAGCTGTCGGTGCAGGTGCGCAGCAGGAAGGCGCGCTGCAGGGCGTTCACCGTCCGGTTCACCGCCCAGACGCTGGCGAAGGGCCCGTAATAGTTGCCCTTCCGGCGCCGGGCGCCGCGGTGCTTGACGATCTGCGGGGCCGGGCCGTCGTCGGTCACCAGGATGTAGGGAAACGACTTGTCGTCCCGCATCAGCACGTTGAAGCGCGGCTTCAACTGCTTGATCAGGTTGGCTTCGAGGAGCAGCGCCTCGGTCTCGGTCGCGGTGGTGACGAACTCCATCGCCGCCGTCTGCGAGATCATCCGGGCGATGCGGTTCGAGTGCGCCTGGCCCCGGGCGTAGGAGCCGACCCGCGCCTTCAGGTTCTTGGCCTTGCCCACGTAGAGGACGTCGCCGCGGTGATCGAACATGCGGTAGACGCCGGGCGAGGACGGCAGCGTCGACCAGAAGCGGCGGATCACCTCGGTGCCGGCCAGGACGGCGCCGGGCTCGAAATCGAAGTCGATCTCCGGCGCGAGATCGTCGGACAGCGGCGCCTCGGACGCGTCGGCGATCTCGTCCCGCTCGGCGTCGCGACCGTCGTCGAAGGTGTCGGGGGGCAGGTCTGAGAGGGCCTTGCGGGTCATACCGCAGATCTAAGCGTTCCGGCGCCGAGCGGGGACCGGGGCGGCGAATAAAATTCGCGCTCCCACCGCCGGGGGCGACGAATCAGTCGAACAGCGAATCGATGTCGCTCTGATCGACGTGGCCGGGATCGTGGTCGAGCTTCGGCCCGTTGAGGAGCGAGCTCTCGTCGTCCAGGGCGGTCGAGACCGGCATGACGGTGATGAGCTCCTTGAAGCTGTCCAGCTCCGACCACGTGGTGATGAGCCGGTCGAGATGCTCCTCGATGAACTTCATCACGCCGACGATCTTGGTGATCCGCTGCCCGGTCAGATCCTGGAAGTTGCAGGCCTCGTAGGCGGCGATCACCCGTTCCAGGATGACGTCGACATGCGGCTTCATGCCGGGTGGCAGCGACCCCGCGTTGAGCATGCCGGCATGGATCTCGATCTCCTCGACGGCGCCGAGGAGCTTCGTCGTCGCGCGCTCCGTGGAATCCACCACCGCGTCGAGCTCGTCCGCGGCCCGGCGCATGCCCTTGCCGGTGTTCTCGGTGCGATGGAGCGTGGCCAGCTCCGACTTCGTGCGGGTGATCGCCTCCTTCATCACGTCGAGTTCGGTGCGCATCGCCAGCGCTTCATGCAACTCGCGGCGGCAGGATTCGATGGTCTCGCTCGCGCTCATCTGCGTGACGCGGCGCAACTCTTGAATGGCGGAGAAGATATCCTCCAGCCGCTCGGTCGACGCGGGACTCCCCGGTGTCGGCGGTGGCGCTCCGGGAAGCCCGAGGCTGTCTTCGATGCGATAGCGCTTCTGAGTCATCGTCCGGGCGTTGGCGTTCAGGATTCGTCGCCTCGACTGTCTACCATATCGGTTAGCGGACTGTGACTGCCGAGCTTGCGCGGAGGTCCGCGGCGCGCTTTCCCGGCGCCGGATCCGTAAGCGGTGCAGCACGCGGTCGTTTTACCGCCGATTCACGCTGCCGATCATGGATCCGGGACGGCCGGACGCCCGGAGCGGATTTACCACGTTCCTTCACCTGATTCGGTGACGTTCGGCCCGATCGTTCCTGGGCCGGGGTCGGATGCCCGGGACGGGAGCGTGGTGCGATGCGGGGTTCAGTCCGTCTGTGCGTGTGGGCGGCGACGGCCGTCTCCCTGTGGTGCGCCCCGGCCGAGGCCCAGCAGGCGCGCTATGCGGAGGGCGGTTACGGCGGCGGCCTGATCGAGTACCTCGTCACCGGCGTCGGCGGGAGCGGCGGCCGGACCTGGCCGCAGCGTTACCCTGCGCCGCAGCGATACGCAGCCCCGCAGCCGATCATGGCTCCGCAGCGGGTCGCCGCCTATTCCGGCGACTTGCTGCCCGCCGAGCCGGAGCCCGCGCAGGCCTATGCGGCACCGGCCCCGGTCTATGGTGCGCCTCCGGCCGCGGTCTACGGCGCGCCCCGTGCCGACGGTGGCCGAATCGCCCGCGTCGTGGCGCCCGAATTCCAGCGCCAGGAGGTCGCGTTCGCGGGGCCGCAGAGGCCCGGGACGATCGTGATCGACACCTCCGGCAAGCACCTCTATCTCGTTCAGCCGGGCCAGCGGGCACTGCGCTACGGCATCGGCGTCGGCCGGCCCGGCTTCGCCTGGAGCGGGCTCAAGACCGTCAGCCGGAAGGCCGAGTGGCCGGACTGGACGCCGCCGGCCGAGATGCT
>CAXTCV010000488.1:0-2311 GCA_964242725.1 uncultured Methylobacterium sp. | reverse complement strand
GGACCTTCGGCTCCACCGGCCGCTGCCCGCCCTTCGAGGCCGAGCTGGTCGAGCGGCTGGAGAGCCACGATTTCGACCCGCTGCGCATCCTGCAATGGCGCAACCCGGATCTCACCTTCGGCAGCCTGGAGGCGCTGCAGGCGAGCCTCGACGCGCACCCGCGCGAATCGGGCCTGACCCGCGCCCCGATGGGCGAGGACCAGCAGGCCCTCGAGATCCTGATGAAGGAAGACGACATCCGCGACATGGCGCGCAGCGCCGCTACGGTCCGGCGGCTCTGGGACGTCTGCGGCGTGCCGGATTACCGCAAGGTCCACCCGCAGGTGCACGCCGACCTCGTGGCGCAGCTCTACCGATTCCTCATGAAGGGCATGGCCGGGCGCATCCCCGATACGTGGTTCGCCGAGCAGGTGGCGATGATCGACCGCACCGACGGCGACATCGACACCCTGTCCCGCCGGATCGCCCAGGGGCGCACCTGGACCTTCGTCGCCAACAGGCCCGACTGGCTGCGCGACCCAGAACATTGGCAGGGCGAGACGCGTCGGGTAGAGGACAGGCTGTCCGACGCCCTGCACGAACGCCTCGCGAGCCGCTTCGTCGACCGGCGCACAAGCGTCCTGATGCGGCGCCTGAGAGAGAACACGATGCTCGAAGCCCAGATTACCGCCGACGGTGACGTCACCGTCGAGGGTCAGCATGTCGGCCACCTCCACGGATTCCTGTTCGTTCCGGATGCCAGCGCCGAGGGACACGAGGCCAAGACTCTGCGGAGCGCCGCCGAGAAGGCGCTCGCCGGCGAGATCGACGCCCGGGCCGAACGGTTCGCCGCCACGGCCGATTCGACCCTGGTGCTGGCGCATGACGGCACGATCCGCTGGACCGGGGCGCCCGTCGCCAAGCTCACCCCCGGCGAGAAGCTGTTCGCCCCGCAGATCCGGCTCCTGGCCGATGACAGCCTGACCGGCGCGCATCGCGAGAAGGTGGAGGCCCGCCTCGACGCGTGGCTGAAGGCCCATGTCGTCCGCCTGCTCGGCCCGCTCATGGAGATCGAGACCGCCGCCGACCTCACCGGCCTCGCCAAGGGCATCGGCTATCAGGTGGTCGAGGCGCTCGGCGTGCTGGAGCGTTCGAAGGTGGCGCAGGAGATGCGCAGCCTCGACCAGGACGGTCGCGGGGCCCTGCGCCGGCACGGCGTCCGCTTCGGCGCCTATCACATCTTCCTGCCGGCCCTGCTGAAGCCGGCGCCGCGCACCCTGGCGGCCCAGCTCTGGGCCCTGCGCAACGGCGGCCTCGACCAGCGCGGCCTCGACGAGATCGCCCATCTCGCCGGCTCGGGCCGCACCTCGATCAAGGTCGACCGCGAGATCGCCAAGGGCCTCTATCGCGCCGCCGGCTTCCGGGTCAGCGGCGAGCGGGCGGTGCGCGTCGACATCCTGGAGCGGCTCGCCGACCTGATCCGCCCGGCGATCGCCTACCGACCGGGCACCACCCCGGGCGCTCCGCCGGAAGGTGCCGCCGACGGCGACGGCTTCGTGGCCACCGTCGGCATGACCTCCCTGGTCGGCTGCTCGGGGGAGGATTTCGCCTCGATCCTGAAGTCGCTGGGCTACAATGCGGAGGCCCGCCCCGGGCCGGCCATCACGGTGCCCCTCCTCCCGGCCGCCGCCACGACCCCGGCCGCCGCGACGGTCGCCGCCGCGGCCTCCTCCGACGAGGCGGTCGCCGCGCAGGCGGACGCCGCCGAGCCCGGCGGCGTCGAGGCCCCGGCCGGTGCGGCGCAGGCCGCGCCGGGCGACGACGTGCATGGCGACGTGCATGGCGACGCGCCCGTCGCCGAGGCGGAGCCCACCGAGGCCGCCGGCGCGGCGGACGCGGTCGCGACCGAGGAGCCCCCGGTCGAAGGATCCGAGGCGGCCTCCGAGCCCGTCGAGGCCGCTGCCGAGACGCACGGCCCGGCCGACGCTCCTGCGGCGGAACACCACGAGGCGGAGCAGCCCGAAACGGAGCGGGCGGCGGCGCCCGAAGCCGCACCTGAGGCGGCGGAGGGCGACGCGTCCACCGTGGCCGAGCCCGCCACGGAGATCGACGCGGCGGAGGCGGCGCCCGAGACCGCCGAGTCGGAGGGCGAGCCCACCGGCGAGGTGCCCCAGATCGAGGTCTGGCGCCTCCAGCGCCATCAGCGTCCGGCCCATCAGCGCCCGCAGAACCGCCCGCGCGGCGCGGGCCGCGGCCGGGACGGCGGCCCGCAGGGCCAGCAGGAGGGGCCAGGCCGCCCGGAGGGCCGTCCGGAGCCGCGCCGCGCCGAGGG
>CAXTCV010000487.1:0-2325 GCA_964242725.1 uncultured Methylobacterium sp. | reverse complement strand
TGCCCGAGTTCGTCGCCAGCCTGCTGGCCGCAGCGGCCTTCTGCCTGACCCTGCTCGCCCTGAACGCACTCACGCGCATGCTGATCCAGGCCCATTTCGGCCCGCCGGATCTTGGCGAGACGGGATTTCTACAGCTGGGCGGCGCGTTGGTGGTGGCCCGCATCGCGTACCGACGGGCGCCGCAGCGCCGGACCTTCTGACGGCGGTCAGCCGGCGCGGAACGGTGGAGGCCTCGTGCCCCTCGGGCGCGCTGTTCCACCCGCGGGGAAACCCCAACGCGGCATCGGTCATCGAGCGGGCCCCGGAAGGCATGCGTCGCGATGCAGGCGCCGTGCGCATCGGCGGACTATCACCGTCCGAGGCGACCCGAAGCCTACACCCTTTCACCGCAGGAAAGTGCCGAACGCGCGCGGGCCGTCGCCAGTGGGGATGGTCTTGATCACCATGAGGGTGCCTGCGTCGATGAGGCTCAGGGTGTTGTCGCCCCAGTTGGCGACGCAGAGGCGGCCGTCGGCATCGGCAGCGATCCCCTCGGGGTGGTCGCCCACATCGATGTCGGTGATCGGCTTGCCCGTGGCGAGGTCGAACACCGTGACGCTGCCGGCATATTGATCGGTGACGAAGCCGCGGCCCTTCGCCAGGGCGATCACGTAGGGGCGCCGGCCGGTGGGGATCCGGCCGATCTCGCGACCCAATGCCAAATCGATCACCGACACGTCGTCGCCGGTCACGTTCGCCGTGTAGGCCCGGCCCGCCGCGGCATCGAGGGTGATGCCGAAGGGGTGCTGGCCCACCGGGATGATCCCGGTCTCTCGGCGTCCGGCGGCATCCACCACCGAAACCGTGTCGGCCTCGCGATTGGCCACGTAGAGTGTCGCTCCGTCCGGGCTGACGGCGATGCCGGAGGGCGAGGCCCCCACGGCGATCTCGCCATCCGGCTGCAGCGTGCCGTCGTGCTCGGTCAGGACGAACAGGCGGTGGCCGTACCAGTCGGCCACGTAGACGGCGCCGCCGCGGGGGTCTGCCGCGATGCCGAGCGGTCCGCCGGGCAGGGGCACCTCGGACAGGACGCGGCCGGCATCGAGGTCGATCACCGCGATGCCGTGCCCTTCCGGCCGGGTCACGTAGGCCCGCCTGCGATCCGCCGACAGGGCGATACCGGCCGGCGCCCCGTCCACGGGGATGCGGCGCACCAGCGTGCCATCGTTCAGGTCGATGATCTCGACGGCACCGCCGAGCTGCGCCGTGACGATCGCCTCCCGCGCCGGCTCGGCGCGGGCGACGGTCGCCGCGAGGGCGAGGCCGGCGGCGAAAGCCAAGCGGCCCCGGCCCGGGCTCACGAGCCCTTCTCGACCTTGGCCTTCAGGTTCGCGAGGCTCGCCTTGATCCAGTCGCCGACGCCCTTCTCCGAGGCCTCGTCGTTCAGCTCGGGCGGCGGGTCGTTGTTCATGTAGCCGCGGTAGAACGCCGCCTTCCATTCGACCTTCGATTTGGCATCGCCCTCGGGCTCGACGGTGATCGTCGCCGAATAGTCGTTCGCCGGCAGGTCCTTCACGTCGACCTTGTCGATGTAGTAGGAGAACAGCTTGTCCTCGGGCTTGTACTTGTTGCTGGTTTCCTGGATCTGATCGCCATTCTTCAGAGTCAGGACGCGCTTGAATTTGCCCGCCGGGTCACCGGTCAGTTCGGTCTTGGTGACGTTCTGCACCCAGTCGGCGTTCTTCACGTCGCCGAGCACCGCCCAGACCTTGTCGGCCGGGGCGTTGATCTCGATCGACTCGGAAATCTTGCGCCGGGTCGGGCCATGGGCCTGAGCCGTCACGGCGACGAGTGCCGCGGTGGCCGCCAGGGCCAGGGTGATTGCCTTCATCGTGTCCTTCTCCTCCCGCCCTCAGCGGTCGTCCCGACCGAGCATCCGCGCCGCGGGGCCGAGCGCCGCCGCGACCTTGTCCTCGATCCAGTCCCAGGCCTCGCGTTCGCGCGGACCCGCGGTCTTGCCGATGGCGATGGCGAGGTAGGCCATCTCCGTCAACACCTTGTCGGGCTCCAGCATGTGGAGCCGGGTCGAAAGGATCGCGCCCTCCAGGACCGCCGCCTGCGCGCGGTTATAGCCGATGAACGGCGCGTGCGCGGCGCTGTGGACCATGCGACCGCGGAATTGCGGACGAGTCGCGTGGTCCTCGACCGAAGCGACCGCGAATTCCGCGTGGCCGAAGCTGTCGGCGAGGCGGCGACCGGGAATGGCGGTACAGGCGACGGTCGGCCAGTCGCGCCGGCCGGTCACCGCGCCGGCGATCACCCGGATGTCCCGGGGACTGGAGGCGG
>CAXTCV010000486.1:0-2329 GCA_964242725.1 uncultured Methylobacterium sp. | reverse complement strand
GGCGCTCTTGCCCTTCAGCAGCTCGAAGGGGCTGAGCAGGCTGTCGTCGCGGTTGTTGTCGCCGGGCTTGCGCTCGGCCTCGGTGGTCACGTTCGCCCCGGCGCGGCGGCCGTTGCGGATCTCCTCCACCGAGAGGGTGGCGTTGTTGTCGTCGTACCGACCCCGGACCTGGCTGCCCGTCGGGCGGCGCCGCTCCGCGGCGGCACGCTCGCGCTCCACGATCTCGGGATCCTTCGGCCAGGCGGCGCTGGTGGAGCGGGCCCGGGGCTGGGGCAGGGCCTTGCCGTCGATCTTGGGCGGCATCACCAGCGGCGGCCGCTCGTGATAGTCGATCGGGTCCTGGCGCTTCTCCAGCAGGCCGATGCCCGACAGCGCGTCGCGCATGAACTCGCCGCGCTCCTGCGCCTGGGCGCCGCCCATGAGGAGCGGCGTCAGGGCGACCGCGGCGGGAAGGAGAAGACGAAGCCTGCGATGCGCGGTCATGCTGCCTCACGGGTTCCGGACAGGGAGTCCGGCTCAGGGATTGCCGCGGCGCGGCCCGATCCGACGGGTTCCGGCCTGAGACCGGTTTCCGGCGATCGTATGGCGCCTTGGCCACGTCGCGCCAGGGCGAACGGGCAGGTCGCCCATTGTGTCGCACGGATCACAGGCGCGGGGCCGGATCGCCCGGCGCGGGTCCCGTCCGTCCCCTGCGGCCGGCCGGGGACAGGCTGTCGAGAATCAGGCCGATCACCCCGGCCACGATCGCCGCGTCGGCCACGTTGAACACGTACCAGGACCAGCCGCCGGCATGCAGGTGGACGAAGTCGAACACCGCCCCGTAGACGGCCCGGTCGACGGCGTTGCCGAGCGCGCCGCCGACGATCAGCCCGAGGGCGACCGCCAGGAGCCGGGAACCCGCCCGCATCATCCAGATCCCGAGCCCGAGGGCGGCGGCGAGCGACAGGATCACGAGGAGCCAGCGCCCGAGCCCGCCCTCCTGCTGGAACAGTCCGTAGGAGACGCCCCGGTTCCAGACCACCACGAAGTCGGCGAAGGGCGCCAGCCGCCAGGGCTGGGTCAGGACGAGGTCGGTGCCGACATAGAGCCCGAGCTTGGAGGCCTGGTCGAGGACCAGGGTGAGGAGGAGGGCCAGCAGGCCGGCACGGGCGGGAGTCATGGGCGGGCTGCGAGGCCGACGGCAGTTCCCCCCTCCCCCCGCGTGCGGGGAGAGGGGGAGGCGTCGGCGGAGATAGCCCCGAGAAAACTCACGCCGCGCTCGCCTCCGGATGTGCCGCGTCCCACGCGCGCAGGGCCTGGGCGTCGCGGGGCGTCACGTCCGGATAGTCCGGATCGCCGCCCACCGCCGGGCTGACCCGCCAGGAGCGGGCGCATTTGCGCCCCTCGGCCGGCCTCGGGACCACGGCGACGCCGCGGACCTCGTCGAGGCGGAAGGCGTCGGCCGGGCCCTCGCCCGCCACCACGGCGATGTCCGAGGTGATGCAGGTGTCGGCGAAGTCGCAGCCCTCCAGCGCGGCCAGAAGCTCCGGATCCGCGACGTGGACGATCGGCGCCGCCTCGAGGCTCGCGCCGATGCGCTTGGCCGCGCGCTCGATCTCCAGGGCGCCGGTGACCACCCGCCGCACCCGCCGGATTTTTTGCCAGCGCTCCGCGAGGGCGTCGTCGCGCCAGGCGGCCGGGGTGTCCGGCAGCGTCTCGAGATGCACCGAGCCGTCCGCGGACGGGTAGCGGTCGAGCCACGCCTCCTCGGCCGTGAAGGCCAGCACCGGGGCGAGCCAGATCGCCGCCCGCCGGAACGCCGCGTCGATCACCTGCAGGGCCGCCCGGCGGCGGACCGAGGCGATCGGATCGCAGTAGAGCGCGTCCTTGCGCACGTCGAAGTAGAAGGACGACAGGTCGCCCGTCATGAAGCCGTTGAGCAGCGCCACCACCCGCTTGGTGTCGAAGGTCGCGTAGGCCTCGCGGATCTCGCCGTCGAGCTCGGCCAGCCGGTGCAGGATCAGCCGCTCCAGCTCGGGCATATCTTCGGGACGGACATCGTCGCCTTCGACGCGGTGCGCGAGGGATCCGAGCATCCAGCGCAGGGAATTGCGCAGCTTGCGGTAGGTCTCGGCAAAGGTCTTGATGATCTCCGGTCCGATCCGCAGGTCGTCGGTATAGTCGGAGGCCGCCACCCACAGACGCAGGATGTCGGCACCCGAATCCTTGATCACGCTCTGCGGCGCGACGACGTTGCCCTTGGACTTCGACATCTTCAGGCCCTTGCCGTCGAGGACGAAGCCGTGGGTCAGGACGATGTCGTAGGGCGCCCGGCCGCGTGTGCCGGAGG
>CAXTCV010000485.1:121-2331 GCA_964242725.1 uncultured Methylobacterium sp. | reverse complement strand
ACATCAAGGAGCACGTGACCAAGCCGGTCGTCGGCTACGTCGCCGGCTTCACCGCTCCCGAGGGCAAGACGATGGGCCACGCCGGCGCCATCGTGTCGGGGTCGTCGGGTACCGCGGCGGCCAAGCAGCTGGCTCTCGAGGCGGCCGGCGTCAAGGTCGGCAAGACGCCGAGCGCCACCGCCGCGCTCATGCGCGAGGTCCTCGGCGGCTGACGCCGAGGGCGCACGCTGCTCGTCGCGGGGTGCGCGTCACCAACTCGTAAGGGACCGTCGCAGGACCGGGATCGCCCCGGATCCGGCGGCGGTCCTTTGCTTTGTCCGGGCTCGTCCGGGTTTGCCCGGGGTGGTTGTGAGTTCGGAACCCGTTCGAGGCTCGCCGGGGTGATCGATGTGCTCGCGTTGCTGTTCCGCATCAGCGCCCGAGGGCGCTACCTTGCTGCACAGCAGTTCCTGGCAGTTTGCCAAGATCCATTCGATCCCGCATCAAGGAGAACGTCATGACGTTCCAGCCGCCACCCGGCAACCCGCCGCCGCCCGGCAGTCAGCCGCCGTCACCGGGCGGCCAGCCCCCGTCGCCCGGGCAGTGGGGTCCGCCGCCCGCGGGCGGCCCGGCCCGCTCCGGCGGCTTCGACCCGAAGACGATCAACCCGCTCGACTGGGGCATCGTCGGCGCGGGCGTGCTCGCCTTCATCTTCTCGCTGTTCGACTACTACACGGCATCGGTGCGTGGCTTCGGATCGAGCAGCGAGTCCGCGTGGCACGGCTTCTTCGGGTGGTTCGCAACCCTGCTCGCCGTCGTCGGCGCGGCTGTGGTCGCCGTCTCGTTGTTCGCCCCGCACATCAAGATGCCGGTCGCCGCCCGCCTCGCGGGTCTGGGTGCGTTCGCGGTGGCCACGATCTCCGTGATCATCGCGCTGTTCGTCTTTCCGGAGGACGTGCCGGACATCGCCGGCGTGGACACCGGGCGCGGGTTCGGTTACTGGGCCAGCCTCATCGTCATCATCGCGGGCCTGGTGCTCAGCCTGATGCGCTTCCAGGCCACCGGCGGTCAGCTGCCCGGCGGGCTGCAGGGCAAGATCCCGAACGTCGGCGGGTACGGCCCGCAGGGCGGGCTCACCGGCGGCTCGGCGCCGCACCCCGGCCCGGGGCAGCAGCCGCCGCCCCCGCCCGGCTACGGGCAGCAGCCGCCGCCCCCGCCCGGGTACGGCCCGCCGCAGTGATGCCGCAGTAATTCAGACCCAGCACGCCGACGCGCCGGGGCATCCATCACGGGTGCTCCGGCGCGTTGCTTTGTGCAGGCGGTTGCACTCAGCCCGCGTTAGGGTACTTCGACACGATCAACTCGTGAATGCACCGACTCGGAAGGTTGATGCTCGATGGCCGGTTACGGTCCCCCTGGATCACAGCCGCCGCCCCCCGGCGGTTACGGCGCCCCCCAGGGTGGTGGCTACGGCCCGCCGCCCGGTGGTGGGTACGGCCCGCCACCAGGAGGCGGTTACGGCGCGCCGGGCGGTTACGGCGCACCCGCGAGCGGCGGCGTCGACCTCGGCGCGGTCAACCCGCTGGACTGGGCCGCGCTGGCGGCGCCCGTCCTGGCGTTGATCTTCTCCTTCTTCACCTTCTACACGGGCAAGGTCTCGGCCACCATTGCCGGCCGGAGCTACAGCCAGTCGGCCCACGAGAGCGCGTGGCACGGGTTCTTCGGCTGGTTCGCCGTCCTGCTCGCCCTGGTGGCAGCGGTGGTGCTCGCCGTCGACCTGTTCCTGAAGGTCACCCTGCCGGTGCCCGCGCGGCTCGTGGCCATCGGCCTGTTCGCGCTGTCGCTGCTGTTCATCATCATCGCGATCTTCGTGACGCCCGGCGACAAGAGCGACGAGGCGCCGACCGGTTACAAGGTCGACTACGGACGCGGATTCGGCTTCTGGCTCGTCCTGATCCTGATCCTCGTCGGGACCGCCGCCGCCGCCGCTCGCTTCCTCCAGTCCAACGGGAAGCTCCCCGGCAGCGGTGGGTCGTCGTCCTCGGCGTACGGCGCGCCGCAGGGCACGCCGCCCGGTTACGGACAGCCCCAGGGTCAGCCCCAGCAGGGTAACGGCGCGCCGCAGGGTCCGCCGCCCGGCTACGGGCAGCAGCCTCCGCAGGGTCCGCCGCCCGGGTACGGGCAGCAGCCTCCGCAGGGTCCGCCGCCCGGGTACGGGCAGCAGCCTCCGC
>CAXTCV010000484.1:0-2335 GCA_964242725.1 uncultured Methylobacterium sp. | reverse complement strand
AGGAGGCGGGCCGGCGCTGGGGCGAGCCGAACGGCTACATCCTCGGCCAGGAGGGCGGCGGCGCGGTGGTGGCCGGCCTCCGCTACGGCGAGGGCACCCTCTTCACCCGCAATGCCGGCCAGCGGCGCATCTACTGGCAGGGACCGTCCCTGGGCTTCGACGTCGGCGGCGACGGGGCGCGCACCATGATGCTGGTCTACAACCTTCCGAACGTGCGCGACCTGTACCGGCGCTTCGCCGGCGTCGACGGCTCGGCCTACCTGGTCGGGGGCTTCGGCATGACCGCGGTGGTCAACGACCGGATCATCGTGGTGCCGATCCGCAGCGGCGTCGGCGCCCGGCTCGGCATCAATGTCGGGTATCTGAAATTCACCCCGGAGCCGACCTGGAACCCGTTCTGATGGATCGGCGGAATCGGATTTCACCCTTCCGATCAACCTGGGCTAGAGTGGAAACGGGTCGGGTCGTCCGGCCGGATACGCGGGCTGTCCCCTCGTGATCGAAACGGCGATGATCTTCGCGCTGGGCTTCCTGGCGGCGAGCCTGTGCGGCCTCCTGCTGCTGCCGGCCCTCAACGCCCGCGCCGCCCGGCTGGCCCGGCGGCGGGCCGAGGCGCGCCTGCCCCTGTCGCCGGCCGAGATCGCCGCCGAGCGCGACTTCCTGCGCGCGCAATTCGCCGTGCAGCAGCGCCGCCTGGAGCGCCGGGCCGAGACCGCGGAGGCCAAGCGCCAGGCCGAGATGGCGGCGCTCGGGGCCGGGACCATGCGGGTCGCCGCCCTCGCCCGCGACGTCGCGGCGCGGGACGCCGACATCGCCCAGGCCCAGGCCAAGACCCGGGAACTCGAGACTGAACTCGCCCTCGCCCGCGAGGACGGTACGGCGAGCCTCGCCACGCTCCAGGCCCTCGAAGAGGCCCATGCCGACCTCCTCGACAGCCTCCTGGGGCTGCGCCGGGGTGCGCCCGCGGCTGCCGGCCCGGATGCCGCGGCCGTGGCGGCGGAGCGCGACGATCTCCGCGCGAGCCTCCGGGCGGCCGAGGAGGCCCTGGCCCTGACGGTGGCGGATCGCCAGGGGGATCGGCAAGGCGATCGATCGTCGGACCGTCAAGCCGGCATCGAGCGGGAGAATGCCGATCTGCGCCGGCGAATCGCCGATGTGGCCGACGCCCTCACGAACCCGGGCCGGATGCCCCGGGCCGCCTACCCGGTCGCACAGGCCGAACGCGTCTGACCCGGGTTCGGGCCCGCCGGGCGGCCCTGCCCCGGGCGCGTCGGACGCGGAAACCTGCGACCCTCGCCTTGTTTCGACCACGCGTAGGCCCCATCGCAGCGCGGACTCGCTCTGCATTTTCCCTGTCCGAGAGATGGTACGGATACCCATGCGCCTGAAGCCCATCGTCCTCGCCGTCGTGGCGACCGCTGCCCTGACACTGCCGGCAGCGGCGCAGCAAACAAAGCGCGGCAACGAGACCCTGAAGAAGTACTGCACCGGCGATTACCTGACCTATTGCGGCAACCTGGCCCCCGACGATCCGGCCACCGATGCCTGCTTCCAGAAGAACTGGACGAAGCTCAGCGAGAACTGCCGCCGCGCGATCGACGCCTACGAGGCCGAGCAGGATCAGAACGCGCCCGCCAAGGGCCGGCAGGGCGCGCAGGGCGGGAAGGAACGCCGCGGCTGAACCGGGCTTGCCCGGCTCGGTTCCGGCCCGGCCCTGTTGCGGGCCTGCGCTCGCGCCGGCGCGCGACACCCGCTAAGGTCGCGCTTCCGCCGGCCCCTCCGCGTGCCGGTGCCGAGCCCGCCGGACCCTCGCGCGATGTTGTCGAACCCCGCCCTCAAGCTCCTCGCCGCGGCCGGCCTCGTCGCCCTGGCGGTCTCCGCCTGCGGGCGGCGGGGCGCCCTCGAACCGCCCCAGACCGCGGCCCCCGCCGCCGCCGCCGCGCCGGCGGCTTCGGATGCGGTGAACGGCCGCCGGACCCTGCCGGTCTCCGTGGGCCTCGGCGGCGGCGCGCCGGAGCCGGATGCGGCCTCGGTGCGCGCCGGGGACGAGCTGTCCGAGGCGGCGGTGCCGCCGGGGGGCACCGACGCGCCCGTGCAGACCAGCCGCGGCGCCCGGCGGGGCTACCGCATCCCGAAGGAACCTTTCATTCTGGATCCGCTGCTGTAGAGGGCGGGGGCCGGAGGGCCGCGCCGTCGCGGTGCTCTCCCGGCGATCCGGTCGCCGGAGCGCTCCGCGGCCGGATGTTTCACGGGAAACAGCCCGCGCCTCCGCGCGCAGACGAGACACGGCCGAGATGCACCATTTCCACTATCGCGACGGCCGCCTGCAGGCCGA
>CAXTCV010000483.1:0-2344 GCA_964242725.1 uncultured Methylobacterium sp. | reverse complement strand
CCCTTCGCGCCCGATCCGAACGAGCCGCGCCCGCGCCGGTTCAAGCCGGTGCCGTTCCGGATGATCGCGCCGAACATGATCACCCTGATGGCCCTCTGCCTCGGGCTGACGGCGATCCGGCTCGCCTTCGAGGGCAAGTTCGAGCCCGCCGTCATCGCCGTGGTGGTGGCCGGCGTCCTCGACGGCATCGACGGACGGGTGGCGCGGCTGCTCAAGGGCACCTCGCGCTTCGGGGCCGAGCTCGATTCGCTGGCCGACTTCGTCAATTTCGGCTGCGCTCCGGCCCTGATCCTCTACGGCTTCGTGCTGTTCCACCTGAAGTCGGCCGGCTGGATCGTGGCGCTGATCTTCGCCATCGCCATGGCGCTGCGGCTCGCCCGCTTCAACGCCATGCTGGACGATCCGGGCCGGCCGGACTGGAAGAAGGATTTCTTCGTGGGCATGCCGGCGCCCGCGGGGGCGCTCACCGCGATGCTGCCGCTCTACCTGCACTTCCTCGGCTTCGGCCTGGAGCGCTGGGCCGCGCCGGCGATCCTGATCTACGTGCTGGGCATCGCCCTGCTGGTGGTGTCCACGGTCCCGACCTACTCGGGCAAGACCATGGGCAAGCGGGTGCCGCGCAGCCTCGTCCTGCCGATCTTCCTGTTCGGGGTCGCGGCCTTCGGCATCCTGATCAGCTACCCGTTCGAGGCCCTGGTGGCGGTGAGCGCCGGCTACCTCGCCACCATCCCGGTCGTCGCCGCGCAGTACCGCCGCCGGCTCAAGGCGGAGCTGGCGGCCGGCATCGAGGACCGGCCGGCCCTCGTGCCGGATGAGCTTGCCGGGCCGGATTGACCCTGGCCTGGGCGGAACCGACCCCTATCTTGGCAGCATTCGGCGGGGGGCTGGTTCATGCTCGAAGAGTTCAAGAAGTTCGCGCTGCGCGGGAACGTGGTCGATCTCGCGGTCGGCGTGATCATCGGCGCCGCCTTCGGGGCCATCGTCAATTCAGCCGTCCAGGACCTGTTCATGCCGGCGATCGGCGCGGTCACAGGCGGGCTCGATTTCTCGAACTATTACATCCCGCTCTCGTCCAAGGTACAGGCCGGGCTGCCCTACGCGGATGCCCGGAAGCAGGGGGCGGTGCTCGGCTACGGCCAGTTCCTGACCCTGACGCTGAACTTCCTGATCGTCGCCTTCGTGCTGTTCCTGGTGATCCGGGCGATGAACAAGCTCCAGCGGGCGGAGGACAAGAAACCCGACGCGGTCGCGGAGGTGCCGGCCGACGTCAAGCTCCTGTCGGAGATCCGGGACCTCCTCGCCGCGAAGCCGCGGGTCTGAGCCTCAGCCCTGCGGTTCGCCCGTCTCCCCGGGCTTGACCCCGAAGGCGTCGAGGATCTGGTCGAGGGCTTGGCCGACCGCGCCGGTGCCCTCCTCGTGGGTCTTCAGGCGGGTCTCGAGCCGGCGGATCTGCGGCTCGAACAGGTCGGGCAGCGGATCGTCGCCGAGGAAACGCGGCTTATCGGTCTCGACCGGCAGGACTCCGCGCAGCTGCTGGCCGAGATGATCGCGCACCGGTTCGGGCAGCACGGCACCGGGCTCGCTGGTATGGTCGCTCATCGTCGCCTCACGGGTCGAACCGTATACCAACGGCCGGTCGCAGGAAGCGTTGCGCCGACGGCCGCGGCCAACGGAAAGACCCCGGAGCGCGGGCTCCGGGGTCCGGGGGGCCGGCGCGTGACCGGCCCGTCGGATCAGTCGATGACCTCGACGATGCGGTGGCCGCGGTCGACCAGCACCGGGCGGTCGTTCACCACGGTGTAGCGGTAGCCCGGCTGCACGCGGTACTCGCTCGGCACGTCGTAGTAGGTCACGCCCGAGGCGGGCAGGGTGGAGCCGACGACGACGCGGCCGTCATAGTCGTAGGAGCGGACATTGCGCTCGCGGACGTAGCTGCGGAAGCGCGGGGCCATGTCGACGCCGAGGATGCCGCCCACCGTGCCGGTGGCCGCGCCGACGGCGCCGCCGACGATCCCGCCGATCGGGCCGGCCGCATCGGCACCGGCGGCGGCGCCGCGCTCGGCACCCGGGATGGTGCCCTGGGCCTGGGCGGCCAGCGGCAGGGACAGGACGAGGGCCGAGGCGGCGATGAGGGTCTTGAGGGTCATGCGGGACTTCTCCGTTCCGTGGCGTTCCGCCGCGGGGACGCGGCGAAGCTCGGCCCGGTAACGCCCGATCCCCGGAATCGGATGCATCTTTTTCGCGGCGTGCCGAATATGGCTAACGCCGGATCGCGCGGCCCGACCCTAGGCGTCCTTGGGCATCGCCGACTGGATGAACCGGTCGGAGCCGAGATCCTCCTCGT
>CAXTCV010000482.1:0-2355 GCA_964242725.1 uncultured Methylobacterium sp. | reverse complement strand
ACTGGTAGCCGACGCCGACGCCCGCGAAGCCGCCGCCGCCGATCTCGTTGCCGAAGGAGCGGTTGGCGTCCGGGTAGCCGGTGTAATCGTAGGCCGTGCTGTATTTCGGGCGGTTGTAGACGCTGGCGCCCACGTCGCCGCGCAGGTACCAGCCGCCGCCGACCTCGATCGGTTCGGGCGGCGGCGGGGGCGGAGGCAGCAGATCCGCCGCAACGGCGAGGCAGGGCGCGCCGACGCTCGCCGCGAGCGTCAGGCTACGCACCAAAGCGTTGAGCTTGGAGCGGGCCATAAGACTTCCTTTACTGAATTCGTGAGCCCGACGCTCGGCGTGCGTGCTCTTGGTTTACCCTGTGAAGAATGCGGGCAACGTCTTAAACCCGGCTTAACGTTAAGTCTTAGGCTTGCATGTTTTCGCCCGGCCTGCGCAAACCGTTGCTCCGCAAATATTGGCCCGTGTCCAATGCGGAGCGTCGCCACAGCGCCGAGGATCGCACCGCACGTGAGGAAGACTGCATGAGCCGCCCGCTCCGCGCATCCCCGCGCCGCCGGTTCCGGCCCGGCGCGGCGGCGTGAGGCGCCGATGCTGCCCGAGGACGTGCGCATCCTGGCGCTGATGCTGCCCGAGGCGGTCCCGGGCGCCCATAGCGGCAACCCGGATTTCCGCGTCGGCGGCCGGGTGTTCGCGACCCTGTGGGTCGAGGAGGCGCGGGTCGTGCTGCGGCTCGCCCCCGCGGATCAGGCCGACCTCTGCGCGGCCGAGCCGGACCTGTTCACGCCGCTCGATGGAGCCTGGGGCCGCCGCGGCTGGACCAACCTCGACCTCGACCCGTGCGAAGAGGAGACGCTCCGCACCGCCCTTTTGGCGGCGTGGCGCATGACGGCCCCGCCGGACCTGCGCGCCGCCTACGACTGAGCGCGGACATCAGGGATTCAAAAGGTCCGAGACCTGTCGCGGGTCCAGGGCGAAGCCCGGTGCCGGGCGTCGCCCGATCTCGGGGCTCCGCCCCCGAACCCCGCCACAGGGCTCACCCTTCGGGATCCCGGATTTCAGGCTGCGGCCTTGGTCACGGCGTCGACCACCTCGTCCACCACCGCGTTGACGAGGCTGCGGTCGTCGCCCTCGGCCATCACGCGGATCACCGGCTCGGTGCCGGAGGGGCGGATCACCAGGCGGCCGCCATTGCCCAGGCGGTCGCGGGCCTGGGCGATCGCGCTGACCACGCTGTCCTGGCTGAGCGGCTGGCCGGTCCTGTAGCGGACGTTCTTGAGGATCTGCGGCAGCGGGTCGAAGCAGTGGCAGACCTCGCTCACCGGCCGGCCCTGGCGCTGCACCACGCTCAGGAGCTGCAGCGCCGCGACCAGGCCGTCGCCCGTGGTGGTGTAGTCCGACATGATGATGTGGCCGGACTGCTCGCCGCCGAGATTGTAGCCGTGCTCGCGCATGTGCTCGAGGACGTAGCGGTCGCCCACCGCGGTGCGGGCCAGCGTCAGCCCGAGGCCGCCGAGATAGCGCTCCAGGCCGAGATTCGACATGATCGTCGCCACGACGCCCGGCTGGGTGAGGCGCTCGTCCTCCTGCCAGGAGCGCGCCACCACCGCCATGAGCTGGTCGCCGTCGACCACGTGGCCCTTCTCGTCGACGATCAGCACCCGGTCGGCGTCGCCGTCCAGCGCGATGCCGATATCGGCCCGGCGCTCGCGCACCTTCGCGATCAGCGCCGCCGGGGCGGTCGAGCCGACGTCGCGGTTGATGTTGAACCCGTCCGGCTCGGTGCCGATGGCGATCACCTCGGCGCCGAGTTCCCACAGGGTCTCGGGGGCGACCCGGTAGGCGGCGCCGTTGGCGCAGTCGACCACCACGCGCAGGCCGTCGAGCGTCACGTGCCGCGGCAGGGTGCGCTTGGCGAACTCGATGTAGCGGGCATGCACGCTCTCGATGCGCTTGGCCCGGCCGAGATCGTTCGAGGCGGACAGGCGCTTGTGCATGTCGGCGTCGATCAGCCCCTCGATCTCGTGCTCGATCGCGTCGTTGAGCTTGAACCCGTCGGGGCCGAACAGCTTGATGCCGTTATCCTCGAACGGGTTGTGCGAGGCCGAGATCATCACCCCGAGATCGGCCCGCATGGACCGGGTCAGCATCGCCACGGCCGGGGTCGGCACCGGCCCGAGCAGCAGCACGTCCATGCCCACCGAGGTGAAGCCCGCCACCAGGGCGGTCTCGATCATGTAGCCGGAGAGGCGGGTGTCCTTGCCGATCACCACCCGGTGGCGGTGGTCGCCGCGCTGGAACACGAGGCCCGCCGCCTGCCCGACCTTGAGGGCGAGTTCCGGGGTGATCACCCCGTTGGCCCGGCC
>CAXTCV010000481.1:0-2355 GCA_964242725.1 uncultured Methylobacterium sp. | reverse complement strand
GCGCCGCCGTCGAAACCGTCGAAGGTGGGGGCCTGGAGGAAGAGCGTGCGCATGGGGTTCAAGGCCTCAGGGCGTTGCCGGGGGAGGGCGGAAATAACGGGAGCCGGAATCAGCGGGTGGGTGCGCCGGCATCGCGGCCGAGTTCGGGATCCGGGATCAGGGTACCGTCCGCAACCACGTGATAATCGTGACCTTTCCATGTCACCGCCCCCGACACGAAGGCCCAGGAGAAGTTCAAGAAGGAGAGGATGTCGCGGATCGGCAACAGTCCGTAGGGGTGCGGGGCGAGGCCGAAGGCGCGTTCCAGCTGTCGGCAGAGCAGGACCCGCCCGGCCAAGGCGAGGGCCGCGACGACCGGCGCGCCGGACCCGGCGCCGGGCAGCAGTGCGCCCAGGACGGCGAGCGGGAAGGCGTGGGTGACGATCGAGCCGGCATAGCCCGCCGGATCGACGGTGCGGATGGTCCGGTTCCAGCGCAGCTCATGGCGCCAGAGGCCGGCAAGGTCGGTATCGACGCTGGTATGGCCGATGGTGAAGCTCGGGATCACCACCCGGCCGCCGAGACCGCGCAGGGCCGCGCCGATCGCGTAATCGTCGGCGAGGTCGTCGCGGAAGCTGCGGAAACCACCCAGCGCCTCCAGGCTCGCCCGAGTGAAGGCGACGGTGGAGCCGAAGCAGGGCTTCGCCAGGCCGAGGCTCACCCCCATCACGACGTTGGGGAGGAACTGGACATCGATCGCCAACGTCGAGAGCCGGTCGTACAGCCCCCGGAACGCCGGCACCCCGTGATACAGGCAGGTGACGCCCGAGACGCCCTCTTGGGACAGTTCGGCGACCAGGCGCTCCAGGTAGTCGGGCCGGACCACCATGTCGCTGTCGGCCAGCACCACCACGTCGTGGGCGATACGCTCGGACATGTTGATCAGGTTCGAGACCTTGCGGTTCGAGCCGTGCTGGCGGCCGTCGATCACGAGGTCGATGCGGGCCTCGGGATAGGCCTGCTTCAGCTGTTCCACCACGCCGATCGCGGGATCGGCGGCCCTCTGGACGCCGAACACCACCTGGACCGGGCCCGCGTAAGCCTGGCGCAGGACCGTCTCGAGGTTCTCGTAGAGGTTCGGCTCCAGGCCGCAGAGCGGCTTCAGCACGGTCACGGAGGGCCGCGGCGCACCGGACGCCAGGACCGGAACGGCACGGGCCGCGTAGCGGCTCGCGCAATAGGCGGCCGCGAGCCCGTAGAGGCAACCCGCCGCCGCCAGGATCAGGCAGAGCAGCGAGAGCCACGAGAGGGCGAGCAACGCCAGGGAGGAGAAATCCATCCAATCGGGTCCGTGCGATCGTCCCGCCGCCTCAAGCGACGATGGCCGCGAACGGCCGGTTCAGGTCGGCATGGCCGGCCGTGCGGCCCGAGGCCTCGGCTTTCACGGCGTCGGTTTGGCGGCGAGCATGCCGTCGGCGCGCTGGCGCAGGAACTTCACGGCGCCGTCCGCGCCCCCCGTCTTCAGGGGGCCCGAGAGCGCGGTGCGCTGGGCCGCGATCTCGCTCACGTCGCCGTTGAGCAGGACATCCTGGATACGGTTTCCGGCGTTGACGACGAAATCGACCTCGGAATCGTCGCCGTCTGCCGCGGTGACGCGGGTTGCCACGACCCGCTGGGCGCCGCGCTCCTCGACCTTCGGGGTCACGTCGAACTTTCCTCCGGCGGCGCGGGCGAGGCGGTTCGCGTAGGTGACGGTCAGGCTCCGCTTGAACGCGTCGGTGACCGCCGCCTGCTGCTCCGGGGTGAAGCTCGACCATTTCGGGCCGACCGCGACGCGGGCCATGGCGGGAAAGTCAAAAGCCTTGTCCATCGCCGGCCCCACGGCCTCGACCCGTGCGGGCAGGGGTCCGGGGCCGTTCTTCAGGGCGGTGGTGAAGGCGGCGTAGAGGTCGCGCACCGTCTGAACGGCGGGATCGTCCGCCGCCCTTGATGGGGCCGGGACGAGGATGAGCACGGCCAGAAGGGCCGCGACGGGAGCAGCGAAGCGGGCGGCGGCGAACCGATGGGTCAGGCGCACTTCTTCAACTCCTCGCCGTCGCCGAGACGCGTCCCCATGCGGGGCGGGGCGTAGCTGTAGAACGGCCCGAGGGTCGCGGGCTGCGGCGCCCGCTGGACCACGCGTCCGGTCTCGGCCTCGGCCTGGGGATCCCCGTCCTCGGGCGCCTCGACGCGCTGCCGGGCCTCGATCCGGTGCCAGAGCAGGAGGCTCGGGAGGCCGACGCCGAGATCGGCGAAGCGCTTGACCAGGGACAAAGCGAGCGCCGCCTCGACCGGGATGTCGAACAGGCCGCACAGGGCGATCAGGCCGCCCTCCTG
>CAXTCV010000480.1:0-2363 GCA_964242725.1 uncultured Methylobacterium sp. | reverse complement strand
ATCACCGTGCCGCAGACCGCGACCTCGGTGACGATCAGCGCCACCGGCGCCGTCCAGGCGACGCTGCCCGGCCAGACGGCGCCCCAGGCGCTCGGCCAGTTCCAGCTCTCGCGCTTCATCAACAAGGTCGGCCTCGAGTCGATCGGCGACAACCTGTTCGTGGAGACCGCCGCCTCCGGGCCGGCGATCAGCGGCCTGCCCGGCAACGAGGGCTTCGGCAACCTCCAGCAGAGCTATCTGGAGGAAGCCAACGTCAACGCGGTCACGGAGATCTCGTCGCTGATCGCGGCGCAGCGCGCCTACGAGATGAACTCGAAGGTCGTCACCGCGGCCGACCAGATGCTCTCCACCGCCTCGCAGATGTTCCGCGGCTAAGCGCGCCGCCTCAGGTTCCCGATCATGAATACCGCCCTGCTCCCCGATTCCGCCTACGATTCCGTCGCCCTGCCCCTCGTCGGCACGGGCGAGGACGGGTCCGACCTCAACCCGATCATCCGCCGACCCCGCCCCCGCGTGACGCCCCTCGGCATGGCCCCTGTGCTGCGGGCGGTGCTGGCCGTGCTGACCGTCGCGGTGCTCGGTGCCCTGGCGATCCCGGCGATGGCCCGGGCGGAGGGCCTGCGCCTGCGGGGCGACGTGACCGCCCGCGGCGACGTGCTGACGCTCGCCGACCTGATCGAGGGGGCGCCGACCGCCCTGGCGACACGTCCGCTGTTCCGCTCGCCGGCCCTGGGGGCCACCGGGACGATCCAGAGCCGCCGGATCCTCGAGGCCGTCGAAGCGCTGGGCCTCACCGGCATCGAGACCGGCGGCCGGCTGCAGATCGCCGTGCAGCGCGCCGCCCGCCGCATCGGCCCGCCGGAGATCGAGGCCGCGCTCAAGACCGGGCTGGAGACCGGCTACGGACTCGACCCGCGCAACGTCGCCATCCGCTTCGACGGCGACGGCCCCACGCTCCTCGCGTCGGTCGACCTGCAGGGCCAAGCCGCCGCCGTGGACCTGACCTACGATCCGCGCTCCCGCCGGGTGGCGGGGCTCGTCAGCCTGGGCGAGCGGCAGGCATCGCTGCGCGTCTCCGGCGTGGTCCTCGAGATGCGCGAGGTGGCGGTCCTCACCCGAGCCCTCGACCGCGGCGAGGCGGTGAAGGCCGGCGACCTCGTCACAAACCGGCGCCCGCGCGAGGCGGTGCCCGCGGACGCGCTGGCGAGCGCCGGCACGATCGCCGGTGAGGTCGCCCAGCACGCCCTGGCGGCCGGAACGGTGCTCCGGACCGGAGACACGGCCCCGCCCGAACTCGTCGCCCGGGGCGAGAGCGTGACCATCGTCTACGAGACGCCCAGCATCAGCCTGGCGATGCGCGGCCTCGCCAATCAGAGCGGCCGCCTCGGCGCCGTCGTCAACGTCGTCAACACGGCCTCCCAGAAGGTGCTGCAGGCGACGGTGATCGGCCAGGGCCGGGTCTCGGTGGGCCCGGGTCCGGCGACCCAGCAGGCCGCCGCCCCCGTCCAGGCGACCGCCTCCCTGCGCTGATCGCCCGTTTCGGCCGCGTCCACGAGTCGCCCGCAAGAGTAGCCCGCAAGAGTCGCCCGCAAGAGTAGCCCGAGAGTACCCCGATGGCCCCGCGCACCGTCCTGAATCCGCTCGCCGCCGCGCTGATCGCCGGGGCGCTCGGCGCCTGCAACACCGCGGACCGGCTCTCGCAGGTCGGCGCGACCCCGGCCCTGTCGGCGATCGAGGATCCCACGAGCCAGCCCGGCTACAAGCCGGTGCGGATGCCGATGCCCGACGTGCAGCCGGTCTCCTACGCGCCGAACTCGCTCTGGCGCACCGGCTCGCGCGCCTTCTTCAAGGACCAGCGCGCCGCCCGGCTCGGCGACATCCTGACCGTGAAGGTCAACGTCACCGATCAGGCCAACATCAGCAACGAGACCAAGCGGACCCGGGCCAATACCGAGAGCTTCGGCTTGCCGAACGCCCTGGGGCTCGAGAACAACGCCGTCGGAAAGTCCCTCGGGGTCGGCGCCACGGCCCTGCTCTCCGCCACCTCGGCGACCTCCAACGACGGCGTCGGCTCGGTGCAGCGCGCCGAGACCGTGACGACCAACGTCGCCGCCGTGGTCACCCAGGTCCTGCCCAACGGCAACCTCGTGGTCGAGGGCAAGCAGGAGATCCGGGTCAATTTCGAGATCCGCGAGATGGTCGTCGCCGGCGTGGTCCGGCCGGAGGACATCGAATCCGACAACACCATCGACTCGACCAAGATCGCCCAGGCCCGGATCGCCTATGGCGGCCGCGGCCAGATCACCGACGTGCAGCAGCCGCGCTACGGCCAGCAGATCGTGGATATCCTGCTGCCGTTCTGA
>CAXTCV010000479.1:0-2380 GCA_964242725.1 uncultured Methylobacterium sp. | reverse complement strand
CGGTGCATCAGCCCGGTCAGCTCCTCGGTGCGGGTGCGGACGCGGCCCTCCAGCATGATCGCGGTCTGGAACAGCGAGTAGGCGCTGCCCCGCTGGTCCATGCTGCGCTCGACATGGGACATGAGCGCCGCGTTGATCCGCTCGAGCTTCGCGATCCGCCGGCGCAGGGCGGCGTCGGTCTCCGGCCCGTTCGGAGGCGCGGTCACGGCGCGGCCGGCGCCTCGCCGGAGGCTGCCGGGCTCTCGTCCTCGAGGCTCTTGCCGATGGCGATGCCCGTGAAGGTCTGGTTCAGGTGCATCGCCCGGTACTGCTCGCCGAAGGTCTCGAAGCCGACGACGTTGTAGCGGCGGTAGAGGTCGGTGATGCCGTGGCGCACCTGCCGGCTCTCGGCGTCCAGGCGGCGCAGCACGCATTCGAAGCCGATGATCAGGTCGACCCCGCCCAGCACCCGGTCCAGGCGGGACAGCTCGGCCCGGGTCGAGGCGACGATGTCGCGCGGCTCGGCGAGCGTCAGCACCACCCCCTCGTCGACCGCGCAGAAGAAGCTGAGCGAGCCGTCCTCGTTCATCCGCCGGATCGAGCGGCAGAAATACTCGCCGCCGACCTTCACGGCGAGCGGATAGGCGGCGAAGCTCATCGGCGACAGGCCCTCGGGGTCCAGGCCGATCGCCATGGCGTATTCCCGCGCCGCCGGCTCGGCGTTGAGCTCGTGCACGGTGCGGCGCTCGCCGTCCGAGGCGGTGACCACGAACTTGGTCCGGGTCGGCTCGAAATTGTCGCTCTTGAAGATCTCGACGGCGCAGTCGGTCTCCACCAGCACGAGGATCGCGGCCTTGCGGTGGATCCGGCCGCCATGCAGCATCACCGCGTCCCGGAAGCGCAGGTCGTCGCCGGCCGAGCCCCCGACGATCGGGATGCCGTCGAGGGCCCAGGCGATGGCCGACACGACGGTCTCCTCCGCGTTGGCCAGCCCGTCGATCAGCGACAGGGCGAAGCGGCGGCCGGTCGGGGCCGGATCGCCCTCGCGGCACCGGTCCAGCGGGTCGAGGGTGCGGCGCAGGGCCCGCACCGCGGTGGCGGTCCGCTCCACGTCGAGGTGGTCGATGGCGTCGAGCACGGTCGAGACGATGCGGAAGCGCTCGGCGGGGAACGCGATGACGACGAGGCCGCGGTCGAGGCCCCCGGCCGGCGCGATGCCCCCCGACATCGAGCAGCCGCAGACCGGCACCCCGGGGAACCGGGCCGCGAGTTCCCGGGCCAGGATCCCGGCGTCGTAATCGGCCGAGAAGAACACGACGATCTGCGACAGGCGGGCCTCACGGATCGCCCGGGCCACCTCCGCGACCGCGTCGGCGGCCGTGGCCACCTCGGTCCAGGCCGTCCAGATGCCGCACAGATGGCGGCGCACACCCGATCCCTGAGCCACGTCTCACCCCCTGCGGCCCCCCTGTGGCGGACTTGTCGTCCGCTCTTCCGTGTCGCGGGCCGAGTATGTCGCGCGCAATCGACCCGCGCAACGGGGTGTTCCGCCGTCCGAGACGGGGTGTCCGGCGCCGGGCCTCACGTCATGCAGGCGTCCTCGGCCTTCGAGGAGGCCGCGGGCTTGGGCTCGTGCTCGGCGGGGCGGTTGCGGCCCAGCGCGCCGTCGGCGCGGGCGCGCAGGGAGGTGTAGATGTCGGGCGTGGAGCCCACGAGGGTCCGGTTATCCCCGAAGGCCGGCATGACGAGTTCCTGGGCGGCGTTCACGTCCGTCTAGCCGCCGCCGCCGATGCCGGCGAGACGCGCGCAGTCCATGCCCTTCAGGGCATCGACCAGGGCGGGCGCGTAGGTCGAGCCCATGCCGTCCGGCCCCTGGCACGCGATGCCGTTCGCACTGTGCCGGAGGTAGCCGGACATCGTGTACCAATCGACCGTCTTGCCATCGTCGGTGACGTGACAGGTCGGATCGCCGTTCTTGTCCGCCTCGCGCCCACTTGCGTCCTCGCGGTGGTGCGGTGGGGGGACAACGGCGGTCGGCCGCGCCGGGCGCCGGGTCCCGCCATCACGATTTCGCGCTGCCGCTTGGGCCGTCCCCGGGCCCGGCGCTGTGGCAGTCTTATCCGCGTTGCGCACAGCGTTAACCTTTTGTTAATCGGCGGATTGCCGCCGGGCCGCCGGCGTGAGAGCTTTCGTTAACGAGAGCTTAACGGTTGAGTCCCGGCGATGCGGTTCGCGGTTTCCAAGGTGCAGGGACTGGTTTCCCGCTCTGCATCCCGTCGGCTCTCCCGCGGCTGCCGCGCGGCGTTCGTCCTGACCCTGGCGGCGCTCGGCCTGGGCGGCCCCGCGGCCGAAGCCCAGACGCTGGCGAGCCTTCCTGCGGAGGTGGGGGCGCGGATCCAGG
>CAXTCV010000478.1:0-2388 GCA_964242725.1 uncultured Methylobacterium sp. | reverse complement strand
CGGCTTGGCGCTGCCCTGCGCGCCCGCGGGACCGGACGCGACGAGGCACCCCAGTCCCACCAGCAGCGCCCCACTCAACGTCCGTCTCAGCATCGTCGCCCCCAGCATACTGTCCCGACACTCTACACCCGCAAGCGGAGGCGGATGTCCAATCAATTGACGGCTGTCGCCGGCGCGGGGTCACCGGGCCAGGAGAACCCCTGTTGACGACGGCAGTTCGCGGGCCGGTGCCGGGCGGTTACGAGCCGCGCCGCCAGCGCCCGGCTGCCTGGGGGCGGGCGCCCCCAGGGCCGGATGGCGCCGGAGGCGCGCGGGGCCGCCGAAGATGTGATGTTACCGCGACGCGTCTCCGTGCGAAGGAGACAAGAACTCCGCGCGGCACGATGCCGATCATCGTGAGACGTCACGCCGGATCGCGTCCGAGGATCTCCATGGCTTCGACGTCGCAGACGCCCGCGCTTCCGATGCCGGCCGCCGCCGACCCGGTCCGGTCCTTCTCGCTCGGGATCGGGCTGACCAACGAGTGCAACCTCGCCTGCAGCTTCTGCTACCGCGATCCGGACCGGCTGGACCGGCTCGGGCCCGATCAGGTTCGGGCCGTCCTCGACAGCCTGCCGGTGCGCTCGGTCAACCTGGGCACCGGCGAGAACGGGATGCATCCGCAATTCCCGCGGCTCCTCGACATGCTGCGGGCCGAGCCGATCAAGCTCACAATCACGTCGAACGGGCATTCGATCGCGGTGATCGACGACGCGGCGGTCCAAGCCTTCGCGGACGTGGAATTCTCCATCGACTATCCGAACCGGGACGAGCAGGACGCGCAGCGCGGCGCCGGCAACTGGGACTTGGTGATGGCGCAGGCCGCCCGCTGCCGGGCGCTCGGCGTCGGCGTCACCTTCATCGCGGTGATGATGCGGACCAATTTCGATCGGCTGCACGAGATCGCCGCCATCGCCCACAGCTTCGAGGCGCCCCTGCGAATCAACGTCTACCAGGCGGTGCGCACCGACGCCTTCGCGCTCACCTACGATGAGTACTGGGGCGGGTTCGCGCGCCTGTTCGCCAAGACCGACGTAATCGCCATCGGCGAGCCCCTGGTCCGGGCCATGGCCGGCCTGCCGGCGCGCAAGGGCGGGTGCGGGGTCGGAACGGTGCGGGTGACGCCCCGGGCCACGGTGCAACCCTGCGTCTACTGGAGCGGCGCCGGCCAGAGTCTCGACACCCTGCGCGAGGCCGGCAGCGGGATCGTCGAGACCGCCCCCTTCGCGGCGGTCCGCGCCCTGCCGGAGCCATGCCGGGGCTGCGCGTACGAGGCGTCCTGCCATGGCGGCTGCGCCGGGCGTCGGCGGCTGATGGATCGGCTCGGTGAGGTGGATCCGTACTGTCCGATCGTGCGCGGGGAGTCCCGCCCCCTGGCGATCACCATGGCGCCGGCCCGCGAGTTGCCGAAGCTCGAGAGCGCGTGCACGACCATCGTCCAGGCGCGCGTCCGGGACGTCCGTGCCTGACGGACCCGAGGCCATCGCCGGGCTGGGCCGGGTCGCGGACGCCTACGCGGTCGTCCTGTGCGACGTGTTCGGCGTCCTCCACGACGCGACGCGCGTCCTTCCGGCCGCCACCGGCGCGCTGGGCGCCTTCCGCGCGGCCGGCGGCACGGTGGTGCTCGTCTCGAACGCCGCCGAACCCGGACGCCGCCTCGCGGACGCGCTCCGGAACCGCGGCATACCCGCCGCCTGGGACGACCTCGTCACCGCGGCCGACGTCGCCCGCGACCTCTTGCGTGAGGAGGCGTCGGCGCGGGTGCACCATATCGGACCGGCGCGCGACCGCATCCTGTTCGAGGGCCTGCCGGTCGCGCTGACGGGCGTCGAGGCCGCCGATCTCATCGTCTGCACGGGCTATCCGGACGGCGATGACGACCTCGATGCGGTCCTGGCTGTCGCGCTCCGGCGCGGCCACCGCCTGCTCTGCACTAATCCGGACACGGCCGTGACGGTGGGCGCGACGCGCCTGCGCTTCGCCGGCCTCGTGGCCGAGCGCTACCGGACGCTCGGCGGCCGCGTGGTCGAGACCGGGAAACCCGGCGCGTTGATCTACCGCCACGCCCTGGGACGCGCCGGGCGGGCACGGGGCCGGCCGGTCGACCCCGAGCGGGTCCTCGGGATCGGCGACACCGTGGCGCTCGACGTCCTGGGGGCGTTGGGGGCCGGCTTCAGCGCCCTTCAGGTCGGCGACGCGCCACCGCACCCGCGGCCGGCGGCCTCCCCCGGCCGCCTGTACCGGATGCCCGCCCTTGTCTGGTAGGACCGGGCGCAACCCTCATTCGTCGCCCTCGATGCCACAGGAATCAGCCATGGACACGCCCCCGGTTCGCCTCACCAGCCTCGC
>CAXTCV010000477.1:0-2391 GCA_964242725.1 uncultured Methylobacterium sp. | reverse complement strand
CCGGCGACGATCTCGAGGCGGCGCAGCTCGCCAAGAAGCAGCATATCGCCGCCAAGCTTCTGCTCGAGCCCGGCCAGCGGGTTCTCGACATCGGCTGCGGTTGGGGTGGCCTCGCGCTGTTTCTCGCCAAGGCGGCGGACGTCAAGGTCACCGGGATCACCCTGTCGAAGGAGCAGCTCGCGGTGGCGCGGCGGCGAGCGGCCGAGGCGGGATTGGCGGACCGCGTCGACTTCCAGCTGATCGATTACCGGCTGCTGAAGGGCCAGTACGACCGCATCGTATCCGTCGGCATGTTCGAACATGTCGGCCGGCCGAACTACGAGACCTATTTCGGCGCGATCAAGCGCCTCCTGACGCCCGCCGGGATCGCGGTCGTGCATTCGATCGGAAAGATGTACGGGCCGGCGCCGACCAGCACCTGGATCCTCAAATACATCTTCCCCGGCGGCTACGCGCCCGCCCTGTCCGAGGTCCTGCCGTCGATCGAGCGCAACGCGCTGTGGATCAACGACATGGAGATCCTGCGGCTCCACTATGCCGAGACGCTGCGCGCCTGGCGCGAGCGGTTCGAGGCCCGCTGGTCCGAGCTCAGCCGCACCCATGACGAGCGGTTCCGCCGCATGTGGGAGTTCTACCTCGTCGGCAGCGAGATCTCGTTCCGGTATTTCGGCTTCATGGTGTTCCAGGTCCAGCTCGGCAAACAGGTCGATGCCGCGCCCCTGACGCGCGACTACCTGTTCACCGCCGAGGCGGATCTGCGGGGTGCGACCGGCGCCACGGAAGCGCCGGCACTCGCGGCGGAGTGAGCAGAGCCGACCTCCGCACCACGGCGCGGTGAATGCAGGTCGCGTGACCGTGTCCCTGCAGTAACAGTGCCGGTCGAAACGGGACGGGTGCCGCATTGGGGCCATCAACCCGCCATTAACCATGGCCCTTGCTGGACACACGTTCACGGCATCGCCTCAACGCCTCGTCAAGGTTGACGGAACCTTCGTTTAACCATCGCGGGCTATCACCGAGGGGTCGCCGGCAGGCTTCTGCACGAGGATCATCGGTATGCTATCTCTCCACAAAGCCCGCGCTCTCGGCCTCTGCGCCGTCGCGGTGGCGGGGTTCGCCATCGCGGGCTGCGCCAAGGACCCAGCCGAGGCCGTCGGCGCCTTCGGCAGCGGAGGCAACCGCTTCGGTGCGGGATCCGGCAAGTACGGCTCGACGGCCCCCGGCACGCCGGGCGACTTCGCCCAGAACGTCGGCGATCGAGTGTTCTTCGACACCGACCAGACCGACCTGTCCGCCGCCAACCAGGCGACGCTCGACAAGCAGGCCCGCTGGCTCGCGCAATATCCGCATTACGCCTTCACCATCGAGGGCAATGCAGACGAGCGCGGCACGCGCGAGTATAATTTCGCGCTCGGTGCCCAGCGCGCCGAGGCGGTCAAGCAGTACCTCGTCGCCAAGGGCATCGCGGCGTCGCGCATCAAGACGATCTCCTACGGCAAGGAGCGCCCGGTGGCGGTGTGCAACGACATCTCCTGCTGGTCGCAGAACCGCCGCGCCGTCACGGTCCTGAAGGGCGCCGAAGCGTCCTGATCCGAACGGAGCGGGCTCCGGGGCGGGCCGGCGAACTCGTCCGTCACCCCCCCCGATGCGCTGCGGCGCCGATGGACTCCTCTTCAGGGCGGCCGGAGGCGCCGGAAGCGTTGCGAGCCCGCACGGGTGACAGCCAGAGGGCCGGACCCTCGCGGCGGGCCACCGCGTTGGCCGGGAGCGCGGCAATATTCGGCCCCTGCCCCGCGCGACCCGATGCTTGTATAAGATCGGGTGCCGGTCGTCCGGTCCGCCGTCGCGGGCCCGGACCGCGAGGAGCCTCCATGAGATTCAGCGTCCGATCCCTGTTGACCCCAGCCGTGGGGCTCGCCTGCGCGGCCCTGATGATCTCCGGTGTGCCGGGCCGGGCATCGGCGGGCGACCGCTCTGCCGCCCCGCCCGTCCTGCTCGCCCAGGATGACCCCGATGCGGCCCCCGATCCGTCCAGCGCCGCGGCGCTGCTGGTGCGCGTCGACCGCCTGGAGAACAAGCTTCGCAGCCTGACGGGGCAGATCGAGCAGCTCGAGAACCAGAACAAGCGGCTCGAGGACTCGCTGCGCAAGATGCAGCAGGACGTCGACTTCCGCTTCCAGGACCTCAACCGCGCTCCGATCGCGCCGGGCGGCAAGCCGCCGCTGCAGCGCCACGGCGAGCTCGGCGATCCCTCGCCCGGCGCCCTGGCCGCCGCCACGCCGGCGGCCCCGGCCGTCGGCGCGCCGGCCGCCGCCGAGCCGACGCCGAGTGCCGCGCCGGTGCGGCACGGCGACGCCTTCGACCCCGCGGCCGATCCCGACGCACCGGGCG
>CAXTCV010000476.1:0-2392 GCA_964242725.1 uncultured Methylobacterium sp. | reverse complement strand
TCGGCGATGCCCTGTCGGGGCTGATCGACTTCTACTTCGCCTGCACGGACGCCTTCGCGTACGACCTCGCGGTGTGCCTCAACGCGTGGTGCTTCGACCCGGACGGCACCGTCCACCGGGACATGGCGGCGGCCCTGATCGCCGGCTACGAGGCCGTGCGCCCCCTGGAGGCCGACGAGGTCGCGGCCCTGCCGATCCTGTGCCGGGGCGCGGCGCTCCGCTTCCTGCTGACCCGGCTGGTCGACTGGCTGAACGTGCCCCCGGGGGCCCTGGTCAAGCCGAAGGACCCGCGGGAATTCGATCGCCGGCTCACCTTCCACCGGCAGGCGCGGGACGCCCGGGATTACGGGCGGCAGGGGTGAAGGCCGGATGAGCACCGACGTGGCCGGACCCGCCGGTGCGGCCGCGGCCGAGCCGATGCGGGTGAAGATCTACACGGACGGCGCCTGCTCGGGGAATCCCGGGCCCGGGGGCTGGGGCGCGATCCTGATCTTCGGCGACACCCGGAAGGAGCTCTCGGGGGGCGAGGCGCACACCACCAACAACCGGATGGAGATCCTGGCGGCGATCGCGGCCCTGGAGGCGCTCACGCGCCCCTGCCGGGTCGACCTGTTCACGGACTCCCAGTACCTGCGCCAGGGCATCACCGCCTGGATCCACAACTGGAAGGCGAGGGGCTGGCGCACCGCCGACAAGAAGCCGGTGAAGAACGAGGACCTCTGGCGCCGGATCGACCTGGCCCGCGACCGCCACGAGGTGGCGTGGCACTGGGTCAAGGGCCATGCCAGCGACCCGCTCAACAACCGGGTCGACGCGCTGGCCGTGGCCGCGATGCTGCCGTTCAAGCGGCGGTGAGCGCGCGGTCGATCCGCTCCGGTATCGGACTTGAGCGCGATGGCGGCGGCCATGACAGCGCGGCGTGCAATACCCGCAGCACCCGCACGGAGACAGCCTCCACGTCGTACACGATGATGTCCCCGCGGTGGACGATCGGTTCACGGGTTTCGGCGAGACGACCCGCTGGACGGTGAACGGCGCCATCCCTCCGCGCGACGGGACATCTCCAGGTTGATCAAGGCGAGCACCGCGCGGCCGGTCGGAACACGGCCGGACCCGATGCGTCGATCATCGGGCCCGGAATGGCGGTTCCGTTCTCAATCCGTCTCGCCGTCGAGGCCCAGCCAGTGGCGGCCGTCCCGGGCCAGAAGGTCGTCCGCCGCTTTCGGGCCGGCGCTTCCGGCCGGGTAGAGGGCCACGTCCGCCTGCGGCCAGCCCTGGAGCAGCGGGTCGACCGCGGCCCAGCCGGCCTCGATGTTGTCGGCCCGCTGGAACAGGGTCGCGTCGCCGGTCATGCAATCGTAGAGCAGCGTCTCGTAGCCGACATTCGGCGTGTCGGCGAAGAAGTCCTTGTAGCGGAAGCCCGAGCGGACCCGCCCGATCCGCATCTGCGGCCCCGGCACCTTCACGTTGAACTCGCTGCTGACCCCGTGATCCGGATCGATCAGGATCCGCATCACGGTCGGCCCGAGATCGGCGTTGGGCGTGTCCTCGAACATCTTGAACGGCGCCGGCTTGAACAAGACCGCGATCTCGGTGCGCCGCCCGGTCATCCGCTTGCCGGTTCGGACGTAGAACGGCACCCCGGCCCAGCGCCAGTTCTCGATCTGGAGCTTCAGGGCGATGTAGGTCTCGGTGACCGACTCCTTGGCGACGTGCGGCTCGTCCCGGTAGGCCGGCACGGCGCGCCCCTCCGAGGTGCCGGCACCGTACTGGCCGCGCACCGCATCCTCCGGCGGGATCGGCCGCACCGCCCCGGCGAGCTTGGCCTTCTCGGTGCGCACGGCCTCCGCCGCGAAGGAGTTCGGCGGCTCCATGGCGACCATGCACAGGAGCTGGAACATGTGGTTCGGCACCATGTCGCGCAGCGCCCCCGTAGGCTCGTAGAAGCCGCCGCGCTCCTCGACACCGACCGTCTCGGCCGCGGTGATCTGCACGCTGTCGATGTATTCCCGCCGCCAGACCGGCTCCAGGAGGCCGTTGGCGAAGCGGAACGCCATGATCGACTGGACCGTCTCCTTCCCCAGGAAGTGATCGATCCGGTAGAACTGGCTCTCGTCGGCCTGTTTCAGGATCCGGGCGTTGAGCTGCCGGGCCGAGGCGAGGTCGGAGCCGAACGGCTTCTCGATCACCACCCGGCGGAAATCGCCGCTCTGCTCCTTGAGCAGGCCGGCCTGGCCGAGTCCGTCCACGATCGTCCCGAAGAAGCGCGCCGCCACCGCGCAGTAGAACACCGCGCTGCCGGTGATCCGGCTGCCGATCGCGGAAAACGTCTCGGGCTTCTCGAAATCGCCCTTCAGGTAATGCAGCCGGTCGCGGATGAAGCCCCAGCTCT
>CAXTCV010000475.1:0-2393 GCA_964242725.1 uncultured Methylobacterium sp. | reverse complement strand
CGCACCGCCGCGCCGCCGATCGCGGCGTGCTCGCCCAGGAGCGAGCGCTTCACGAACGGGAAGCCCTGCGCCAGCATGTTCTCCCAGTCGAACAGGGTGCGGTTGTTGCGCGGGTCGTTGACCAGCGACATGTGCTTGTTCTGCGCCGAGAACAGGCTGCGCATGCCGAGCCCCGCCGCCCGCATCCGTCCGGAGAAGGTCAGCTCGTACTCGGTGATGACCGCGTTCTTGTCCGGCCAGTTCGCCACCGCCTGGAGGAAGCGGTTGAAGGCATAGGAGGCCAGGCAGCGCCGCTTCAGGGCCAGGAAGAAGCTCTGCAGGTGGTGACTGTAGTAGAAATTGTCGGCGAGCCCGATCACCGCCTCCGGGAAGGCGTCGATCTTGGCGAGAAGCCCGGTGAAGTCGCCGCGGTCGAGGGGGCCGACGAGGCTGTCGTTGGCGAGATAGAGGGTCTCGCAATCGAGCAGGTCGACATCCTCCAGCAGGACATGCGCCCAGGCGGCGAAGTCGAAACCCCGGTTCTCGCGCAGGTAGACGGAGGCGCAGAGGTCCAGGATCGCCTGCGGCACGGCGTTCTTGTGCTGATCGGCCGCGATGATCAGGACGATGTCGATGCCGTTCTCCGCGAAGGCCTCGAGATAGGGCTCGACATGGCCCCGGATCCGGCCCTCGGGGGCGTGGGTGATGAACAGGGCGGTGCGGCCGTGCCGGCGCGGTTCCCGCTTCAGGCAGGACAGGCGGGCCTCGGCGGCGTCCGGCACGGCGGCCTCGGCAACCCGGCGGGTCAGGTGCCCGGCCTCCAGGCCGGTCGTGACGTAGTCCACGAGCGGGTTGAGCCCGAGGGCCGCCACCTTCGGGTAGCGGGCGCGGTACCAGGGCGCGTCGAAGCGCGGCGACGGGCTGGTGGTGCGGCCGCCCTCCGCGAGGAAATGGACCAGCGGGTTCGACCCGGTCGGATCGTCGGCGAGATGGGTCTTCGTGTACCAGCGCGTGTCGAACCAGGGTCCCGGATCGAGCCCCTCGGCGGCGCCGTGTTCCAGGTAATGCACCAGGGGATTGAGGCTGTCGGCCCGCACCGCGGCGGATTGGGCGGCGTACCAGTCCGGATCGAACAGCGGGTGCGGGGCGTGGCGGCGGTAGCCGCCGGCCATCACGTAATGCTCCAGCGGCTCGAGCCCGCTGGTCTCGGCCTCGGGACAGCGCCCGCGGTAGAAGGCGGGATCGAACAGGCCGGACCGGCGGATCAGATCGACGTGCCGCGACAGGCCGGCGAATTCCTCCGGATTGCGCAGGTAGCCCTGCTTCCGGCCGGTCTCGTAGAAGTGGCTCAGGGCGTTGCCCCCGGCAGCGCGGGCATCCGGGTAGCGGGACAGGTACCAGGCGCTGTCGAACAGCGGCGACGGGTCGGTGTCGGTCCGGGCCAGGAAGTCGAGGAACGCCCGGCCGCGCTGCTCCGCGCCGCCGAGATAGCGTTCGGCGTACCAGTCCGGATCGAACAGCGGGTTCGGGCGGATCCCCGCCGCGGCGCCCCGGTCGAGGTAGTGGAGCACCGGGTTAATGCCCTCGGCCCGCAGCCCCGGGACGGAATCGAGGTAGAGGTCGCCGTGGAACAGCGGGTGCGGCCAGCGTCCCTCGCGGCCGCCATGGACCGCGTAGTGGAGCGCGGGGTCGAGGCCCTCGCCGACCACGTCGGGGTATCGGCGCGCGTACCAGGCCGGATCGAACAGGCCGGAGTCCTTCACCGCGCGGATGAGATCCGCCTGCCGGGGCTCGGTGCGGCGGCGCGTCAGTCGCCGGGTCAGCGGACGCGCGAGGGTTTGCGCGGCTCCGGCGAGGCCGGCTTTGTCCGACGATCCGGCGACGAACACATCTCGAAGGCGCATGGTCAGGTCCGGATACGCGGGAAGCCCGCAAAGCTGCCCACGCCGCGATCCGCGAGAGACATCAGGAAGTTCGGCGGGCGGTCGCAGGCACGGCCGTCCCGGCATGCGCGCCTTCCTAATGGTCCGGGCCGCCCGCGCCAAGAGCGGGGCCCGGCGCCGTCCCGGTCGCCGATCGGGGTGGATCGGCGCCGACGGCGGGCGCCCCGCGCCGGAGCGCGTGCTAGTGGAGGCCCATCGGGCGCGCCGCGCGACACGATCGGGCGTGCTCGCACGCCAAAACCCAAGCCATGACCCATGGAGCTGACCGTATGAGCGAACGCATCATCCTCCGCGCCGGCGAGGCGCTCGTGGCGGGCGGGCCGCCCAACACCGCCTCCGAGCCCGAGGTCATCATCGGCGAGCTCGACGGTCCGGTCGGCACCGCCCTCGCGACGCTGACCGGCGACCAGGTGGTCGGCCACAGCCGCGTCTTCGCGCTGCTCAACACCGACATCATGGTCCGGCCGGTGA
>CAXTCV010000474.1:0-2396 GCA_964242725.1 uncultured Methylobacterium sp. | reverse complement strand
TCGAGGACAGCAGCAACGTCGCGAAAGCGATCTGCAGGTGCGAATCCGCTGATGCGAGCCGCGTCGCGGATAGCAAGCGCATGACCCCGTCGCGCTGCTGGAGAGGGCGACGCGCCGGGGTCATGCTGATGATGGGGAAGGGGCTGCCGAAGGGCAGCGGATGACCTTAACCAATGTAATTCCCGAGATTCGGCGCGGGCGGTATCAGCGACCGATTGAGCGGACGAACGAGGTTCGTGTGATGCCACAAGCTTCTCAGGGGCGCCGAGCGTGAGTACCGGAGCTGATAGCTCGCCGCCCGATATCGTAGGCACGGATGCAGAAGGCCCCACTCTGCCTGAGGAGATTCGCCAACACCTCGGGCGCCTGCTCGCTTCTGCCTATGATGGGGTAAACACCCAGCCGAGCACGATCGAGCGCTTCGCCGACCTCCTCGCGAGGCTTGAAGCCACGCTGGACGAGGCAAGCCGCCGCGACACAGCAGAATTTCAAGCCCAGCTTCTCGCTGTAACCCCGGCGCTACGCCGGTTTGCTCTGACACTGAGCCATGATCCCGCCACCGCTGATGACCTGGTGCAGGACACCTTGCTGCGGGCATGGCGGAGTCGGAACAGCTTTCAGATCGGTAGCAACGCCGAAGCGTGGCTGTTCACGATCCTGCGCAACGTGTTCTACAGCCGGCACCGCAAGCAGAGCCGTGAGGTGCGGGATGAAGACGGCAGCTATGCCGATCGGCTCACGAGCGTGCCTGAGCAAGGCGGCCACCTCGACTTGCAGGACGTGCACGCCGCCCTCGACCGGCTCGCGCCAGTGATGCGGGAGGCGCTCGTCCTCGTGGCGATCGAGAACCTCAGCTACGACGAAGCCGCCGCCGTGATGAACTGCCGGATCGGCACCGTGAAGAGCCGCATCTGGCGCGCCCGCGAGCAGCTCGCGCGCATGCTCGGTTACACGGGCGCGGAAATCGGCAGCGACGACGTCATGTTGGCTGCCGCAGGACCAGACGGACGGAAGGCTCTGCACCTACCCTGAACACAGCCCGGCATGTGCTCTCGTCAATGTCTCGGGTGAGGCGGACGCGTGGCAGTCTGGGTATCGTCTAAAATCTCTTCGAGATCTTCGGCGAGTTCGTCCGCCTGTTCGGGCGTGGCGGCGAACGTGAACTGCGTGCCGTCGTCCGCCTCCAGAGTGATCTCGACGCAGGCACCCACCTTGGCTGTCAAGGCTCGTGCGAGAGTGTAGGGGACAGGCATGCCTACCTCCAGATCCTGGTAGGACAACACCCTGAGCCCGAGATGGTCACGAGCCGGGATGAATCTTTGGAGGATTGGCGCCCAGAGGTAACGTCACTCTCGATCGGCGGCTGATACTTTCGTCAGCAATCCAGCACTCGACGATCGGATCTTGTGCGTTGTCCTGTGCGCCTCATTCGGGCCGACGTCCCGCAGGCATAAGGTGCAAAACGGTTCACCCCACGGATCGGGGAGATCCACAGAGCCAGGTTGTGGACACGGAACCGAAGAAGGGCTGCCGACGAGCGGCAGGCGGTATGACGAACGAGAACGAGATGTTGGCCGGAGCCGGCTTGCCGCCGTGGTTTGCGACGGGGATTGCCGGTCTCGTCGAGGCCATCCAGGCTGCGGCGCGGCCCGGAAGCGACGGCAGCGCCTCTCGGACTGCGACGACGCACCTGACCTTGATCCGCTCGAACGCCGCCGGGAGCAGCCCTGACCTCTACAATGCACTCGACACGGTGCGATCAGCAGTAAAGCTATTCGAGGGCATCGTGGCGCGTCCCACTATCCCGATGGGTGATCACGCCCGTCTCGTCACCGACACACGCGAGATCGCGATCGGGTCGCTGGGAGTGCTCGTCGAGGTTCTCCGCACCGTCCAGCCGAGCGCCAAAGCGCGGCCGCGGCCTTGATGCCGCTGCGTGAGGGTCGGCACGGCGGGGGAACTGGACACCGCAAGGGCCGGCTCACGGCCAGAGGTTCAGCGAGGAAGCATGTCGGCCTTGATGTTCTCAGTGCGCACTTCAGACGGCGACAAAATCCACCGCATGGAGGCCATGTCCACTGGCCGTGGGATCCGCTTCACCTGCACCTGCTCCGATGGCACGGAAGGGCGGCACTGCGAGCATCGCCTCGGTTTGCTGCTTGGCGACACATCGAACCTCGTCGAGGTCGATCAGGGCGCAATCGAGACTCTGGCCAAGATGGCGAAAGGTTCGCCCCTGATGCGAGCCGTGCACATGCTGGCCCAAGCCGAGGCGGCTGTAGCTGAGGCAGAGCTGGATCTGCAGCGCGCCCGGCGGGTGATCGCCACGATCCTGCTGGGATAGGATATGGCGTCCTGCCCTACGTGGTTCTAAGGTTGGTAGCGACTCGAACCGG
>CAXTCV010000473.1:0-2398 GCA_964242725.1 uncultured Methylobacterium sp. | reverse complement strand
CTCGCGCTCACCAGCGTCTCGCAGCCGCTGATCTTCGCCATCGAGAGCGCCTCGACGGCCGCGCTCAGGGCGAAGGGCCTGATCCCGTCCTACGTCCTCGGCCACAGCGTGGGCGAGATCGCCGCCGCCGAGGCCGCCGGGATCCTGAGCCTGGAGGACGCGGTCCGGGTCATCTACTACCGCAGCCACCACCAGGAGACGACGCACGGCCAGGGCACCATGGCGGTGCTGCTGATGCCGGCCGAGGAGGTCGAGAGCTTCCTCAAGGATTATCCGAGCCTCGACATCGCCGCCTACAACAGCCCGAAGGCCGTGACGGTGGCCGGGCCGGTGGCCGATATCGACGCCGCCCTCAAGGCCCTGTCGCGCAAGCGCCGGCGCGGCCGCAAGCTCGACCTCGCCTACGCCTTCCACGGACGGCTGATGGATCCGACCGAGAAGCCGCTGCTGCGCGACCTCGCCGGCCTGAAGGCGCGGGCGGGCACCACCGCCATGGTCTCCACCGTCACCGGCAGCGTGCTGGACGGGTCCAATTTCGGCGCCGGCTACTGGTGGCGCAACATCCGCGAGCCGGTGCGCTTCAGCGAGGCCGTGCAGGACGCCACCCGCCGGGGCGCCCGCATCTTCGTCGAGGTCGGCCCGCGCGCGACCCTGATGTCCCATGTCGGCGACGCGGTGGATCCCCTCGGCATCGAGACCGCCACGGTCGGCGTGATGCACCGCAAGGCCTCCGGCGGCGACCCGATCGCCAAGGCGGTCAGCGCCGCCCTGGTCCAGGGTGCGCAGGTCGACGAGGCCCTGCTGTTCGGCGATGCGCCGAAGGGCGATGTGCGCCTGCCCACCTATCCGTGGCAGCGCCGCCCGTTCCGCCTCGCCGACACCACCGAGGGCGTCGGCGCCATGAGCCCCCGCCCCTACCACCCGCTGATCGGCTCGCGCACCACCTTCGACGGCCTGGAGTGGAACGGTTTCGTCGATCCGGCCACGGTCCCCGAGCTGGAGGACCACAAGGTCGACGGCCAGGTGATCATGCCCGGCGCCGGCTTCGTGGAGATGGCGCTGGCCTGCGTCCGCGAGGCCCTGCGCGACGACGAGGTCGTGCTGGCGGATTTCGAGATCGTGGCGCCGATGGTGTTCGCCGAGGACGCCCTGCGCGAGGTCGCGGTGCGCCTGTCGGGCTCGGGCAACGGCATCCAGGTCCTCAGCCGTCCGCGCCTGACGCAGACGCCCTGGCAGATTCACGCCCAGGCCAAGATCGTCGAGGGCACGTTCTCGGCCCCGAAGGTGCCGGAGCTGAACGGGTTCAGCTTCGAGACCGCCGGCGACCATGTGCTCACCGGCGACGCGCTCTACGCCAAGGCGCTCGCCTCGGGCCTGGCCTTCGGCCCGAGCTTCCAGCAGGTCGCGATGAGCGCCCGGCTGGACGATGCGACCATCGTGTCCGACCTGCTGCCGGCCGAGCCCGACAGCCGCTATGCCCTGGTGCCGAACCGGCTCGACGCCTGCTTCCACGGGCTGATCCTGCTCTTCGCCGACCTGCTCGGCGAGAATGGCGGCAAGGCCTACATCCCGGTGCGCTTCGGCGAGGTCCGGCTGCTGCGCCCCGGCGCGGTGATCGCCCGCTCGATCATCCGGACCCGCCGGTGCAACGAGCGCTCGATCCTGGCCGACTTCACCCTCCTCGACGCCGAGGGGGCCGTGATCGCCACCATCCGCGAGGGGCGGTTCCAGGCTCTGCGCGCCAAGAGCGGCGGCGACCTCTCGGCCTTCGCCATCTCGCAGGTGCCGGAACTCGCCACCGAGCCGACGGCGATCCCGATGGAGCGCCGGCCCAGCGTGGCCGCGCGCCTGCGGCCGCTCGCCGCCGGGGCGAAGGGTCCGGCCGACGCCGCCCTGTCGCCGGGGCACCTCCTGCTGGAGGGCTGGGCGACCTCGCTCGCCTACCGCCTCGCCTCCGGGCTGGCGCAGGGCGAGACCGTGTCGGTCGCCGATCGCCGCGTGCCCGAGGCCCTGCGCCCCTGGCTGCTGAACGCCCTCTACGCCCTGGAGAGCAGCGGCCTCGCCGAGCGCAGGGGTGACAAGTGGGCGCTGGGCGACGGCTCCGCGCTGCCGGCACCCGACGAGATCATGCGCTGGATCGCCGGCGATCATCCGGACCTCTCGGCCGAGCTGGTGCTGATCGCCGATGTCGGCGCCCTGGTCGACCGTCTGCTCGCCGGTACGTTGACCGATGCGCCCGCGCTGCCGCAGGGCGCCATCGACGCCTTCGTGCTGCGCTCGGCCACCGCGCGCCACGGCGCCGACGTGGTCGCGAAGCTCATCGAGCGCAGCGGCGCGCAGCTCCCGAAGGAGCGGGCGCTGCGGGTCCTGCAGGTCGGCTTCGGCCCGCTCTCGGCCC
>CAXTCV010000472.1:0-2404 GCA_964242725.1 uncultured Methylobacterium sp. | reverse complement strand
GACCCGCAGGGTGAGGCCGGCCTGGTCGATCTCCTTGCCGTCCGCCCAGATCCGGCGGATGCAGGCGATCTCGCCCTCGCACAGCCCGACCGCGAGGTTGGCGAAATAGGCGTAGCGGGTCGTGACGGTCCGCTGCCCGCCCAGGCCCTTGGCCGGCGCGGCGGCGCGCGCCGCCGTGGTGTTGGCCACCTCCAGCGGGCGCGTCGCCCAGATCAGGGTGCCGCCGATCCGGGCGCGTCCGTAGACCCGGGGGATCGGATCGCCCTCCGTGGAGGTGAGCCCGGCCACGTCGGCGAGCCGCGGCCCCTCGACGAAGCGCGTGTGCCGCCCGGAGCCGGACAGGGCTGAGCCCGCGATCCCGCCGAGCGTCCGCCCGACCACCGCCCCGATCGGCCCCCCGAGTGCGGTGCCCACGGCCGCCCCGGCGGAGGACAGGATCAGGGTCGCCATGGCGGGACTCCGCGTGCGGTCGGGTTTCGTGTGTGGGAAGACGGTCGTGCCGCCGGCGCGCGCGGCCCCGTCACGAGGCCGTCCGCAAGGCCAGGGATGTCCCGGGCGTCGGGCCGACCGTCGCGGCCGGATCCGCGGGAGCCGGGCCTGACCCGCCCTCCGGAAACCGGAACGTCCCGGTGAGATGCCGCCGCCACCATCCGGTGAGCGCCACCTCGGCGACGACCGCGCCGTCATGGGCGTGGATCATGGCGCCGTCCCCGGTGGCGATGGCGCAGTGGCGGGCCGGCAGGTGGCGGCGGAAGGCGAAGAGCAGCACGTCGCCGGCCCGCGGCGCGGCTCCGGCGCCGGGCACCGGCATGAGGTGGCGCGCCGCCGCCTCGGCGAGCGGGTCGGTGCCGGGGGCGGCCGATTCGGCCCAGGTGCCCGCATAGGGCGGCACCGCCTCCGGCTCGGCGCCGTAGAGCCCGCGCCAGACCCCGCGCAGCAGCCCGAGGCAGTCGCAGCCGACCCCGCGCAGGGAGGCCTGATGCCGGTAGGGGGTCCCGAGCCACAGGCGCGCCGCGGCAAGCGCCGCCACGCCGATGTCGTGGCCGCTCTCCCTCGGCATCGCGCTCATCGGAACAGGCTCCCGCCGTCGAGGACGTGGTCCGAGGCCGACACCGGCCGCATCACCGCGTCGTTGCCGGGCATGTGCGGAAATCCCTGGAAGTTCGCCGCGTTGGCGAACCGGTCCCGGCAGGTGGCGAGGCGCTTGTCGCAGCCCGCCGTGAGGGTAAAGCCGTCGCCCGCCGCGACCGGCCGGGGCGGCGCGGTCCAGAGCTCGATCAGGTCGCCCAGTTGGAGGCGCACATCCGCCGCGAGGCCGGCATTGGCACCCCCGGTCCAGGCGAGGCGGCCGCCGGTGAACAGCCCGTCCGGGACAGTCCCCGCCAGCGCCGCCGCGAGCGTCGCGGGCTCCGGGACATCGACGACCGTGCCGGTGGTCCGCCAGGGGGCGAGGTCGACCCGGCAGCGCCCATCCCCGAGATCGGCGCCGCAGGTGGCGCGATAGGTCCGGCCGCGCTCGGCGTCGAGCCGGTGCGTGAGGCCGCGCAGCTCCGCCACGAAGGCGTCGCCCTCCCGGCGCACCTCGCCGATCGTGGCGAGGTCCAGGAGCAGGCGCGTCTCGGGATGGGTCCAGTCGACCAGCCAGGTCTCCACGGCGGCGCCGTCGTAGAGGCCCCCGGCGATGTCGGCCTCGGTGAGCCCGAGGCTGCTCAGCGCCCCGGCGACGTCGCCGCCGGAGACCGCGAAGCCCAGCTCGGCGCTGGCCTCGGCGGCCTCCAGCCCGGTCCGGGCGGCGTGGACGAGGCCCGCCAGGGTCAGGTCCCGGTCGTGGTCGGTGAAGCCGAGGGCGACCCCGTCCCGCCGCCGCAGGGACCAGCAGCGGCACAGGGTGGTCACGCCCCCCGCGAGATGGGCCGCGAAGGCCGCCGGGATGTCGCGCATGTCTTGCCTCTCAGGGGACGATCTCGACGAGGGGCACCTTCGGGATCTCGCCCGCCGTGAAGGCCGCGAGGTCGATGGTCAGGTCGTCGGTGTCGAAGCGGACCGGCACGTCGAAGGCGAAGCCCGCGGTCACGGCTTCGCCCGCGGCCGGGACATGGCCGGGGGCGAAGGCGACGAGCCCGGTGGTGGGGTCGCAGGCGAAGGCCCCGGACCCGACCTCCCGGCCCGACACCGCCACCCGGACGCTGCCGGCTACCGGCTTGGCGATCCGGCGGCGATAGGGCGCGAAGCCGGCCCCGTAGGTCTTCACCAGCGGGAAGATCGCGGCGGCGCCGTCGCCGGTGCCCAGCGGCTGGTCGAGGGGGCCGATCGCCCGGCCGGGCGGCCCGGAGCGTCCGTCGACCCGGTCGCGGAAGCGGAAGCCGTAGAGCCGGCCGCGCCGCTCCTCGAAGAAGGCCAGCAC
>CAXTCV010000471.1:0-2411 GCA_964242725.1 uncultured Methylobacterium sp. | reverse complement strand
ACCTCGACATCGGTCATCTGCTGGCCGATCGCCACCATCGGGGCGAGCCCGCTCTGGGCCGCGAGGCCCCCATAGATCACCCGCAGGACCGTCTCGGGTCCCTCGGACATCACCGAGGTGTTGCCGGCGAGCGCCGGAACCGCGCCCTCGATGCCCTTGCCGTCCGGCTGGTGGCAGGAGGAGCAGTAGGTCAGATAGGTCGAGGCGCCGGGGGCGCCGGCGGTGTCGAACACCGCGAGATCCTTCGGCTTGTAGGTCTGCTTGGCCGGCACCGTGCGCAGATAGGCGACCATCGCCTTCAGGTCCTCCTCCTTCACCTTGGAGAGGGATTCCATGATGGTCTGGCGCATCGGACCGGCGGCGACGCCCGGCCGGTCGCCGGGGGCGGTACCGGTCTTCAGGTAGGTCACCACCTGATCGTCGGTCCAGGCGCCGATGCCCTGGTGGCCGTCGGGGGTGATGTTGGGGGCGTACCAGCCGTCGATCACACCGCCGCCGAAGCGGCCCGCGAAACTCGAGTTGCCGACGAGCTTGTTCTCGTTGTGGCACATGGCACAGTGGCCGAGGCCCTCGACCAGGTAGGCGCCGCGGTTCACCTCGGCGCTGGCGTTGGGGTCGGGCTTGAAGCGCTCCTCGGAGAAGAAGGCCGTCCGCCACGTCACCATCGCGGTGCGGACGCTGAACGGGAACGGGATCTGGTTGTCCTGCCGCTTCTCGTTCACCGCCGGGATCGACTGGAGATAGGCCCAGATCGCCTGCGTGTCCTCGTCGGTGACCTTGGTGTACCAGCCGAACGGGAAGGCCGGATACAGGTAGCCGACATGCTTGCTGTAGCCCTGCCGGAAGGATTTCTCGAAATCGGCATAGCTGTAGTCGCCGAGGCCGGTCTCTTTGTCAGGGGTGAGGTTGGGGGTCATGATCACGCCGAAGGGCATGTTCAGCGCGTAATTGCCGGCGAGGAACTTTCCGCCCGGGGCGGTGTGGCAGGCGGCGCAGTCCCCCATGGTGACGAGGTACTTGCCGCGCTCGATCTGGTCCGACCCGCCCTGCTGCGCCTGGGCCGGCACGGTCAGTGCGAGGGCCGCCAGCATCGGGGCGGAGGCCCAGCCGGCGGAGAGGGCGTTCCTGCGCTTCATGGCAACCTCTCCCGGGGCGTCGTTTAGAGTTTTTACAAGCGGGTGACGCGCGTGAACGCGGCCGTTCGTGGCGTTGTTCCGGTCGGGGGCTGGCTGCGGCGTTGTGCCGTGGCCGCCCGGAACCGCAGGCCGAGGTCGGCGCAATGCGCGAGAAGCCCCGCCAGCAGCCAGCCGGCCACCGCGATCCAGCCGGCCCCGACCAGGGCGGCGCGCAGGGCCAGCATCAGGGCCGCCCCGGAGGCGAGGTTGGCGAGCAGCGCCGGCAAGGCTGGGCCGCCGCGGCGGCTGAGCCACGCGAGCAGGAGCGCTTCCGCGGCGACGAGCAGAAGAATCCCGTCGACGATCCGGCCCGAGGCGAACAGGGCGGCGAACAGCCCGTCGATCACGCCGGCACCCCGAAGGGCCCGTTGAGGCGCACGATCGTCAGGTTCAGGAAGGCGGCGACGCTGACCCAGGCGAGATAGGGCAGGTTCATCAGCCCGGCCGCGGTGGACACCCGGCCGGTCACCGCCACCAGCACGGCGATCGACAGCCACAGGGCCGCGATCTCGGCGAGCGCCCAGTCGGGGCGGCGGAACCGGAAGAACAGCACGCTCCAGGCGATGTTGAGCACCCCGTTCGCCGCGAAGGCGGCGATCAGCATGCTCCGGGCGCCGGGATCGGGATCGCCGGTCCAGGCGAGCACCCCTGAGGTGGCGGCGAGCGCGAAGATCACGGTCCAGACCGGCCCGAAGGCCCAGTCCGGCGGCTTCCAGGCTGGGACGCGCAGGCGGTGGTACCAGTCGTCCGTGGTGGTCGCGAGGCCGCCGGCTACGGCCAGCAGCACGGCGGCGACGGCCGCGACCGCGGGCGGGCCCCAGCCCGGTCCGACCGGAAGGATCACGGGGAGACCCAGCGGAAGAGGTGGGCGAGATCCTTGAAGAAGATCCGCGCGTGGGCGGCGGGCTTCGACCGGACCAGCTCCTTGTTCATGTAGCTGTCCCAGGTGAGCTGCTGCACGTCCTTGTCCCGGCAGATCGAGACGAAGCGCTCGCGCAGGCCGTCGCTGCGGTACCAGACCCACTGCATCATCCCGAGGATCCAGAACACGCGCCCGTGCAGCTTCATGAACTGTTTGCGCGCGTGCGCGAGGGCCCGGGCGTCGCCGGTCTTCAGGAAGGTGGCGGCGGCCTCGGCCGAGAGGCGCCCGCCGAGCATCGCGTAATAGATGCCCTCGCCGGAGGCCGGCGCGACGACGCCCGCGGCGTCGCCGGCGAGCAGGACGTCGCGGCCGTT
>CAXTCV010000470.1:0-2414 GCA_964242725.1 uncultured Methylobacterium sp. | reverse complement strand
AGCAGGAAGATGACGACCCACAAGGCAAAGTTGCGAAAATTCGGGTTCATCGATCAATCCTTGGCGTGTGCGACCCCCAAGACGGACGCGTCGCTCGGCTGTTCCGGTCCATCCGTGCACACCCTGCCAATGTAGGCGGGGGGCTCTCCCTTGCCAAGTAAGTCGGGCCCCCCTGCGGCGAGGGCAGCATCCGCCCCCCGATGCGCCCCCCGATGCGCCCCCCGATCCACCCCCCGCCGGCGCGGGGGAGCGGGGGCGAAACACAGGGTGGCGGCCCCGTCGGCGGAGACCAGAATCCCCGCCAGCGTGCGCCGGATCGCCGAGCGGCCGCGCAGGGCCGGCAGCAGCGATTCGAGGACCAGGGCTTCGAGGCGTTCGAGTCGGCGGGGCGCCGCGCCCGCCCGGGTCAGGGCGAGGTCGACGCACCGCAGGGCCACGGCCTCCGGCAGGGCCGCGAGCGCGGTCCCGTCGAGGCGGATGCGCCCCTCCGTCTCCGGCAGCCGCACCGCGTCGAGGGCCTGCGCGGCGGCGATTCGCAGCGCGGCCTCGTCGCGGGCGGCGCGCGCGGCGAGGCGGGCGAGGCGCGCCGGGGTCAGGCCCTCCCGCTCCAGGATCGGCCAGGCCGCGCGCAGGCGGCCGCGGGCGAAGCGCGAGTCGGTGTTGCCGGGGTCGCGCAGGTAGGGGATGGCGCGGGCCTCGCACCACGCCACCAGGGCGGATTTCGGCAGGGCCAGGAACGGCCGCCCCAGCCCGATCCCGGGCGCCAGCGCCCGCTCGGCCCGCATCCCGGCGAGCCCCGCGGGGCCGCTGCCGGCGGCAAGGCGCATCAGCACCGTCTCGGCCTGATCGTCCCGGGTATGGCCGGTGAGCACGAGGCCGGCGCCGACCCGCCGGGCCTCGGCGGTGAGCAGCCCGTAGCGGGCGGCCCGGGCCGCGTCCTGCAGGCCGGTCCCGGGCTTCGGACCCGCCCAGGACAGCACCGCGTGCGGCAGGCCGAGGGCCCGGGCCGCGCGGCCGACATCCGCGGCCTCCGCGGCGGAGCCGGGGCGCAGGCCGTGATCCACCGTGGCGACCTGCACGGTAAGGGCGCCGCGCCCCGCGCGCAGGTGCGCGGCCAAGTGCGCGGCCAGGTGCGCGGCGGCGTGCATCAGGCTGGTCGAATCGGGTCCGCCCGAGACGGCCAGGAGGAGGCCGCAGCCATCCCGCCCGGCGCGGTCGATCCAGGGCGCGAGGGCGTCGCGGACCGGGTCGTCCGATCCGCTCAAGCGCCGCAGCGGACGCGCTTCTGCTCGCGCGCCACGCCCTGGCGGACGCCCGTCCCGGCATTCGGGAACTTCCGGTCGAGCTCGGCCAGCGTCGCGCAGGCCTGCTCGCGGGCGCCCAGGGCGGCGAGGGTGACGCCGAGCTTGAGCATGGCGTCGGGGGCCTGGGCGGAGCGGGCGTAGTCGGTGGAGACCTTCAGGAACTGCTCGGCGGCCTCGCGGTTGCGGCCGCGCGCGAGGTAACTCTCCCCGAGCCAGTAGGTGGCGCCGGCGACGCGGTTGTCGCGGGGATGGGACTGGATGAACTGGCGCAGGCCCATCTCGGCCTGCTCGTACTGCCTGGCGCGGAACAGCTCCACCGCGGCGTCGTAATCCGACGCCGGGTCGCCGGTCTGCGTGGCGGCGACGCTCTCGGAGGGCCGAACCGCCGGACTCGGGATCGCCCCCGTGCGGGCCGGCGGGCGCAGGTCCACGGGCTCGTCGGAGCCGGGGGCGGCGGCCTCCGCATCCTCGTCCTCGGTCGCCCCCTCGATCGCGCCGTTGATCGCCCCTTGGGGCAGGCGCTGCGGCCGGGGTGCGGCCGTCTCGACGGCCTCCCGGGGCGGCAGGGGCGCGGAGGGCTGGGTGCTGCCGAGCTGCATCGGCGCGCCCGGTGCTCCGGGGGCCTGCCCGGGGTCGAAGGCGTCGCCGCGCTTGCCCGGCCGTCCGGAGCCCGGATTGACGCCGTTGACGCCGCCGGCCGGGCCCGCGGCGGGCGGCGCGGCCGCGGGCGCAGGCCTGCCGCCCCCCTTGCCCTCGCTCAGCCGGAACTCGACGTCCTCCTGGAACTTGCGCAGCTGCTCCTTGAGCTGGCGGTTCTCGTACTGGAGGGTCTCGATCTGCCCGGCCATCATCCGGGACTGGTTCTCGATGCGCCCGAGGCGCACCACCAGCTCGGAGGCATCCTGCGCCGCGGCCGGATGGCCGAGGAGCGCGGTGGCCAGGGCGGTGACGAGCGCGAGGCGGGTGCGAAGGCGGGCGGGCATGAGGCGGCTGCGGTCCAGTGGCGGCGCGAGCCCCTATCAGATGCGCCGGTCCGCGGCAAAACTGCGGCGGGGCGACCGATCCCGTCCCGTGCGGCCCGCATGGCCGCCCGTGCGGGCCGCATGGCCG
>CAXTCV010000469.1:0-2444 GCA_964242725.1 uncultured Methylobacterium sp. | reverse complement strand
CTCGCGGCCGGCGCCGATGAACCGGGGTATACGGACCGCGGCCTGACACGTCAACTCCTTTTCGCAGGCGGCCTGTCGCACCCGTCGCGATCCGGCCTGAGATGGGGGAGCCCCTGTCTGGCGTGCCGACCGCCACGAAGTGCCTCAATCTCGACACGCTGCGCCGTGAGATGGATGTGCCGGTCGCGCCTGTCGCCTCCGGCTTGGCAGCGACCGACCGCGGGTCTTTGAACCCATCAGGCGCTCCGTTCGCCATCGTCTTCTCAGGGCCGTCGAGTGAAGCGCGAGCGACTCAAGATCAGCGACGTGGCCGCCGCCGCCCCGGGACGCGGACTCCACGCGCCGCTCGACCAACTCGGGGCGGCCGCCACCCAGATCGACCGGCGCGCGGTCAACCTGCGCTGGCTCTGCGCGAGCTCCCTCACCGGCCTGACCGGTGCCGGCCTGATCGCGGCGGCGCTTCACGTGTCCCTGCAGGGTGACGTCTCCTTCGCGGCCATACCCGAACGGGCGACCGTCGTGCCCCGGCCGCAGCCGAGCGAGAGCGGCGCCAACCTCGCCCGCAAGGGCGACCGCCTGGTGCGCAACCTGATGATCGCCTCGGCCAAGCAGAGTTTCCGGGCGCCCGTGACGGTCAGGCTCGGGGACCGCGAGATCATCAAGGCCAAGGCGTTCGTGCGGCTCAATACGCCGCTCTCGATGACGACCGGGGTCTATGCGGGCGAGCCGCCGCGGTTCGATCCCATGAAATTCGTGTCCGACGAACCCCTCGAGCGCGCGCCCGATGCCGCGGCGGACGCCCCCGGGGCCGAGGTCACGGTCGTCAAGCGCGACCTGGCCGACGCCGCCGTCGATGCCGGCGCCCCCGCGCTCACCGACGACGACGTCACCGCGCAGGTCGAGGAGGAGCGCCGCATCGCCGCCGAGGCGGGCCGCCGGGCCGCCATTCCGATCGCGCCGCAGATCATGCTGTCACGCACCCTGCAGCAGGGCGCGTCCGGCGACGGCGACGGGGCCGCGCCGAAGGAGGCGAACCCGTTCAAGTCGATCGAGGTGCTCGTCGTCCCGGAGAACGTCACCAAGGTCGCCAAGGTCGAACTGAAGCCCAATGAAGCGCCCCTGGTGGAGGAGCGCGATCTGGCGCTCAAGCGGGGCGAGACCGTGGAGGGCGTGCTCAAGGCCACCGGATTCGCCGGCGACGAGGCGGTCCGCGGCATCGTCGCGGCCCTCGGCGGCAAGACGCGCACCGCCGCCCTCAGCGAGGGCCAGCCGATCCGCGTTCAGATCGCCCCGGGTCCCCGTCCCGGCGACCCGCGTCAGGTCACCCGCGTGGTGCTGTACGGCGAGTCCGGCATCGAGGGGATCGCCGCCCTGAACGACCGGGGCGCCTTCGTCTCGGTGGCCCCCCCCGCCGAGGAGGCCCCCTCCCCCAAGCCGCAGCCCCAGGCCGAATCCGGCGAGGACGAGGATTCCGATTCGGGCTCCGGTCCGCGCCTCTACCAGAGCCTCTACGAAACGGCCGCGCGTCACGACCTGCCGCGGGCCACCGTGGAGGACATCGTCCGCGTGTTCAGCTACGACCTCGACTTCCAGCGTCGCATCGCCAGCGGCGACGGCCTCGATGTCTTCTATACCTATGACGACGAGGCCAGCGCGGACCGTCCGGACCTGCTCTACGCGGCACTGACGCTCGGCGGCGAGACGCGCAAGGTCTACCGGTTCCAATCCCCCGACGACGGCACGATCGACTACCTCGACGACCAGGGACGGTCGCTCAAGAAGTTCCTGCTGCGCAAGCCGATCGCCGACGGGATCATGCGCTCCGGCTTCGGCTATCGGCGCCACCCGGTCCTGGGTTACGCCAAGCTGCATACGGGTGTCGATTGGGCGAACCCGATCGGCACGCCGATCATGGCGGCGGGCAATGGTATGGTGATCCGCTCCGAGATGACCTCGGGCTACGGCAACCGGGTCGAGGTCCAGCACGTCAATGGCTACGTCACCACCTACAACCACATGTCGCGGTTCGGCCGCGGCATCCGGGAGGGCGTGAAGGTCCGGCAGGGTCAGGTCATCGGCTATCTCGGCTCCACCGGCCTGTCGACCGGACCTCATCTGCACTACGAAGTGATCATCAACGGCCACTTCGTCGATCCGATGAAGATCCGCGTCCCCCGGGGTCGGGAACTCGATGGCCGCCTGCTCGCCGACTTCCGGCGTCAGCGCGAGCAGATCGACGCGACCATGCAGAAGTCGAAGAGCGCCACGGCGCTCGCCCAGCGGGACGCGGTCGTGCGCTGACGGGGCCGGCTCGGCGCGGGCACGCGTGCCGGGTCGATCTCTCTAGCGCAGCGCCAGAGCGGCGTGGTGGCCGCCACCATGGGCAAAGTGCTCGCGGCGGCGCTCGATCGAGCTCGGGATCCGCAGCGATTCCCGGTACTTCG
>CAXTCV010000468.1:0-2445 GCA_964242725.1 uncultured Methylobacterium sp. | reverse complement strand
CCCCGCTTCCCGCCCCTTTTCCCCGGGCCGCGGACAGCCGTCCGCGCAGACTTGCATACGGCCGGATCGGGTGCCGCACCCGGCGCAGAGTTCGATACGGCCGGCGGGGCGCAGCCCGTCCCCGCTATCCACCGCGCCGGGCTCGAATCCGCGCCGAATCGGATACGCCGACGCGCAGACTCCGATACGCCGCCGTGCCGCACCGGCGCAGATTCCGATACGTCCCGGCGCAGAGTTCGATGCGCGACCGCGCAGAGTCGGATACGAGAAACGGGTTCAATGCGTTGGCGTAGCTCACGAATTTCGCACGTCATATAGCTTGCTGAACTGACTCTCTGAGAGTCTCTTCTAGATAATCTTCCTAAGTCCGTCGGAGCACGTTCGTTATGACGAACCCACCGATGGACGGGCACGGCTGCACATGGTTTCAAGGGAATATGCCAGTCTTTTCCACAGGCCGGACCCGGCCGGAACCTCGCGATCGCCCCGACCGCGTCACCGCTTCTGTCCCTGTCGGCCCTGGACGCCTTGACGCGGACCGCGGCGCCCGGTTTCTCGGGAGCGCCCGAGAGGGCCGTCAGAAAGGCTGAGCCGATGCCCCGCTTCCCGATCGCGTTCCGATGACGGACCGCCGCACCGACGGCCGTTCCCCCGAAGGCCGGGCGCCCCGCCTCCGTCCGTCCGGACCCCGGGGGCCGGGCGCCCGGCCCGGGAACCGGTCCTTCACGAAGGGACCGCGGCGGGACCTCGACGACGACGGACCTGCGGTGCTCTACGGCTGGCATCCCGTGGTCCAGGCGCTCGGCAACACGGCCCGCGGCCTGCACCGGCTGCTCGCCACCGAGAACGCGGCCGCGCGGCTGGCGGCGGAGTTCGGCGGCGCCCTGCGGATCACCCCGGAACTGGTACGCCCGAGCGAGATCGGCCGGCTGCTCGGCCCGGACGCGGTCCACCAGGGCCTCTATCTCGAGGCGGAGCCCCTGCCCGCCCCCGGGCTCGACGACCTGCCGGCCGACGCCCTGCTGCTGGCGCTCGATCAGATCACCGACCCGCACAATGTCGGAGCCATCGTGCGCACCGCCGCGGCCTTCGGGGTGTCGGGCATCCTCACCACCGCGCGCCACGCACCGGGCGCCACCGGGGTCCTGGCGAAATCCGCCTCCGGCGGGCTGGAGCACGTGCCGTTCGTGACCGTCCGGAACCTCGCCGAGGCGCTGATCGCCCTGGGCGAGCGGGGGTTCACGCGGGTCGGACTCGATTCCGACGCGCCGGAGAGCCTCGACGGGCTGACGGTGGCCCGGCCGCTGGTGATCGTGCTGGGCGCCGAGGGCAAGGGCCTGCGCGAGCGCACCCGGGGCTGCTGCGACGTCCTGGCCCGGATCCCGTTCTCCGGGGCGATCCGCAGCCTCAACGTCTCGAACGCCGCCGCCATCACCCTCTACGCCCTGGGCCGGGCCTGAGCGTCGGGGAGCGGCCCGAACGGGGTTCCGGGGCCTTGCGCCGGGCGCGGCCCGGACACGTCCGGAAACACCAAACCGGCCGCCGACGCCGCCGTGCCGCCTAGGCAAACTCCGCAACCTTCCGTAGAACGGGCGGCGAGGGGGGCGTAGGCTCAAAGGCACACGCCGAATGCTGGACGATGCGTTTACCTACGGGGGCTGGGCCTTCAGCCTCGTCGCCGTCGGCGTGTGGGTCTGGCTCGCGCGCCGGGCCTTCCCGAACTTCGACTCCTTCGTGAGGGGGTTCGACGACGAATTGCAGCTGGGCGCCAGTTCGGAGGAACGTGCGCGCAACGCGCGCTGGCATCAGGTCCGGCAGGCCGCCATGGCCCTGACGGCGGTGGCGGCCCTGTGCCTGTCGATCGGCTTCGCGATCCCCGACTGACCGGGGGGCGCCGCGTCGCGCGTCGTCCCGACAGGGGGATACCGACGTCCGGACGGAGGCGATGCGGTGTCGAAGATTGGCGGCATCGGCCCGGTTCCGATCAGCGGGCCGCCTCCCCGCTCTCCGCGGCGGCGGGGTCGCGGCGCAGCAGGTAGATGTCCATGATCCAGCCGTGACGGGTCCGGGCCTCCGCCCGGATCCGGCGGATCTCGTTGCCCACGCTGCCCAGCCGGCCGGCGATCAGGATCTCGTCCGGGCCGCCGAGATAGGCGCCCCAGTGGATCGTCAGGTCCGGATCGAGATGGGCGAAACTCGGATCGCCGTCGAGCATCACCACGACGCTGTCGGCGCCGTCGGGCCAGCCGGCCGCGAGGCGCCGGCCGGTGGTGATCAGCACCGCGCCGCCGATGCCGTTCAGCAACACCCCGTGGCGGGCGGCGAGCACCTGCACGCTGGACAGGCCGGGGATCACCGTGCGGGCGAAGGCCACGCGTCCATGGGCGGCGATCCGGTCGAGGATCCGCAGGATGCTGTCGTAGAGGGCCGGGTCCCCCCAGACCA
>CAXTCV010000467.1:0-2451 GCA_964242725.1 uncultured Methylobacterium sp. | reverse complement strand
TCGGCCACGCCACCCTGCAGATCGAGGCGGCCGGCGGCCCGGCCTGCCGCCTCGCCGAGGCGTGCGCGGCGTGACCGGAGCCCCGATCCCCCGGGCCTTCGTGGTCGGCCACCCGATCGCCCATTCGCGCTCGCCGCTGATCCACGGCCACTGGCTCGCCGCGCACGGCCTCCCGGGCTCCTACGAGCGCCTGGACGTGGCGCCGGCGGCGTTTCCGGCCTTCCTCCGGGCCCTGCCGGAATCGGGCTTCCGGGGCGGCAACGTCACGATCCCCCACAAGGAGACGGCCTACGCCCTGGCCGACACCCTGACGCAGCGGGCGAAGACGATCGGCGCGGTCAACACCCTGGTGGTCGGGCCGGACGGCCGGATCGGCGGCGACAACACCGACGCGCCGGGCTTCTGCGCCCATCTCGACCACAGCCTGGGCGAAGGCTGGCCGGAGCGCGCGGGCGGGACCGCCCTGGTGCTGGGCGCCGGCGGCGCGGCCCGGGCGATCGTGGTCGGGCTGGCCGAGCGGGGCCTGCGCCGGATCCTCGTGGCCAACCGCACCCCGGCCCGGGCCGAGGGCGTGGCCGCCCTGGCGCCGGGGATCGCTGCGGCCCTCGCCTGGGACGACCTGCCGGCGGCGCTGGCCGGGGCGGGGCTCCTGGTCAACACCACGTCGCTGGGCATGCGGGGCCAGCCGCCCCTCGACCTCGACCTCGCGCCGCTGCCGGCCTCCGCGGCGGTGGCCGACATCGTCTACGCCCCCCTGGAGACGGCGCTGCTGGCGGCGGCACGCCGGCGCGGGCTCGCGGCGGTGGACGGGCTCGGCATGCTGCTGCACCAGGCGGTGCCGGGCTTCGAGGCCTGGTTCGGCCCGCGCCCCACCGTCACCCCCGCGCTGCGCGCCGAGATCGTGGCGGACCTCGCCGGATGAGGCCGGACCGTCCCGTCAGCCGTCCTGTCATCTTGGGCCTGACCGGCTCGATCGGCATGGGCAAGTCGGCCACCGCCGGGATGTTCGCGGCGCTCGGCGTCCCGGTCCACGACGCCGACGCCGCCGTCCACGCCCTCTACGGGCCCGGCGGCGAGGCGGCCGCGGCGATCGGGGCGGCGTTCCCGGGGGTGCGCGATCCGCGGGGCGGCGTCGACCGCGGCCGCCTGCGCGACGCGGTGCTGGGCGATCCCGGTCGCATGGCCGCCCTGGAGGCCCTCGTCCACCCGCTGGTCCGGGCGGCCAGCACCGCCTTCCTGGCGCGGCACGCGGCGGCCCCGCTGGTCGTCCTCGACATCCCGCTCCTCTACGAGACCGGGGGCGAGAGCCGCTGCGACGCGGTCGCGGTGGTGAGCGCCCCGCCCGAGGTCCAGCGCGCCCGGGTCCTGGCCCGTCCCGGCATGACCGAGGCGGCCTTCGCGGCGATCCTGGCCAAGCAGATGCCCGATGCCGAGAAGCGCGCCCGGGCGGATTTCGTGATCGACACGGGCCGGGGGTTTCCCGCGGCCGAGGCCGAGGTGGCGCGGATCGTGGCCCGGCTCACCGAGGGGCGTGCGCCGCCGCACCGGGCCGGAGGGTGACGCATCCGCGCCCCCGCATCTCTGGGGTCGCAGCTCTCCCCGGGGCGTTCCAGCCGCTTGGTGGACGTGATGGTGCGGTGCCTCGGAATGACCGATCGGATCCGGCCCGGCCGCATCCTGGCCGGGGCGGCGCTCGCCCCGCCGGGCGCCGCCGCGCCGGCCCGGGCCCCGGACGCCGCCGCCGGCCCTCCGCCGAAGAAGGTCGCGGCCGGCGCCTGCGTCACCGCCTGCCCGGGCGGGTACGAGGACCCGGGCCGCGTCTGCCTCTACCGCGACATGTCCCGGTGACGGCCGGCGATCGAATCGGCAGGGCGGGTTAACCCATCCGGCGTATCCGGATCGAGCATCGTCCCGAAAGGTGGCTTCCGGCTTTCGGAAAAAGATGATGCCAGACCAAAGACCTAGTGCATCGCGCCGGTTCCGATGTCCGGTCCGATGCGCTAGGATCCGCTCCCCCACACCGTGAGCCGCGAGAGACATGCTGCGCGAGATCGTCCTCGACACCGAGACCACCGGCACGGAGGCGAAGGGCGGCGACCGGCTGATCGAGATCGGCGCGGTCGAGCTGCTCAACCACATCCCCACCGGGCGCAGCTTCCACCGCTACTGCAACCCGCAGCGGGCGGTCTCCGAGGGCGCCTTCAAGGTCCACGGCCTGTCGGACGCGTTCCTCGCCGACAAGCCGCCCTTCGCCGGGATCGTCGGCGAGCTGCTGGCCTTCCTGGGCGACGGGCGCCTCGTGATCCACAACGCGCCCTTCGACGTCGGCTTCCTCAACATGGAATACGCCCGGCTCGGGGCCGACGCCCCGCCGCCGATCCGGCTGGAGGCGGTGGTCGACACCCTGCCCATGGCCCGGCGCAAGCACCCGGGGGCGGCCAACAACCTCGA
>CAXTCV010000466.1:0-2476 GCA_964242725.1 uncultured Methylobacterium sp. | reverse complement strand
CGACGAGGCTCTCCTTGCCGCGGTTGAGCCAGACGAAGTAGCTCGCCAGCCCGTTCACCGCATCGTCGTAGCCGCGGGCGAAATCCCCCTCCGGGCGCTCGATCTTGATGACCCGGGCGCCGGCATCCGCGAGCCGCGCGGTGCAGTAGGGCGCGGCCACCGCCTGCTCCAGGGCGAGGACGGTCAGCCCGCGCAGCGGCAGAGTCTGGCTCATGCGCGTCCTTCGATTCTGAACTGCCCCGCGGGACCGGACCCGGTTCACCTGGGTCGGCCTCGGCCCGCGCCAAGCGGGGTCCGGTAACAGCGCCGCGCTGCCGTGAGCCTCAGACTGGCCTCCGCGTCGCGCTGCGCGCGGGGCGGCGGATCACTCCGCCGCGCGGAGTGCGGGCGGTCCGCGGACTTCCTCGACCGGCTCCGCCTCGGGATCGGCCGGCGCCGCGTCCACCGCCGCCGGCTTGTCCCGGAAGGAGAAGCGGTGCGCCAGCCGGTCGAGGTAGATGTAGATCACCGGCGTCGTGAACAGCGTCAGGATCTGGCTGACCGCGAGGCCGCCGACCATGGCGTAGCCGAGCGGCTGCCGGATCTCGGAGCCGGTCCCGGTGGCGAACATCAGCGGGATGCCCCCGAGCAGGGCCGCCATGGTGGTCATCAGGATCGGGCGGAAGCGCAGCAGCGCGGCCCGGCGGATCGCCTCCTCGGGGGTCAGCCCCTCCTCGCGCTCCGCCACGATGGCGAAGTCGACCAGCATGATGCCGTTCTTCTTCACGATGCCGATCAGCAGGATGATGCCGATGAGGGCGATCAGGCTGAAATCGTACCCCGCCCACATCAGCACGGCGAGCGCCCCGACGCCGGCCGAGGGCAGCGTCGACAGGATGGTGATCGGGTGGATGAAGCTCTCGTAGAGAATGCCGAGGATCAGATAGACGACGAACAAAGCCGCGAGGATCAGCAGCGGCACCGTCGAGAGCGATTGCTGGAAGGCCTGCGCGGTGCCCTGGAACCCGCTCACCACGGTGGGGGGCACCTGGAGGTCGCGCATCGCCCGGCCGATCGCCTCGGTCGCCTGGCCCAGCGCCACGTCGGGGGCGAGGTTGAAGCTGATCGTCACCGCCGGGAACTGGCCCTGGTGGTTCACGGCAAGCGGCGCCACCGGATCCGTGGTCCAGCGGGCGAAGGCCGCGATCGGCACCTGGCCGCCGCCGTTGGGCGCCTTGATGTAGATCTTGTCGAGGCTCTCGACGCTGCCCTGAAGGGCCGGCAGGACCTCCAGCACCACGTGGTAGCTGTTGAGCTGGGTGAAGTACTGTGCGATCTGCCGCTGCCCGAAGGCGTCGTAGAGCGTGTCGTCGATCAGCTGGGGCGTGATGCCGTAGCGTGAGGCGGCGTCGCGGTCGATCGACAGCGTCAGGGTCGTGCCCCGGGTCTGCTGGTCGGTGGCGACGTCGCGCAGTTCCGGCAGGGTCTTCATCCGGTCGAGGATCCGGGGCGCCCAGGTGTTCAGCTCGGCGAGGTCCGGGTCCTGGAGCGTGTATTCGAACTGCGTGCGCGATGTGCGGCCGCCCGTGCGCACGTCCTGCGTCGCCTGGATGAAGGTCCGGACGCCCGCGACCTGGTCCAGCTTCGGCCGCAGGCGGCCGATCACCTGGAACGCGTTGACGTCGCGCTCCTCCCGGGGCTTGAGCGTGATGTACATGCGGCCCGAGTTCAGCGCCTGGCCGTTGCCGCCGAGCGACATGCCGACGGTCGCCACCGCCGGATCGGCCTGGACGATCGCACCGACCTTCTCCTGGAGTTTCATCATCGCCGAGAAGGAGATGTCCTGCCCCGCCTCGGTGACGCCGATCATGAAGCCGGTGTCCTGCTGCGGGAAGAAGCCCTTCGGGATCGCCACGAACAGGTAGCCGGTCAGCGCCAGGGTGGCGAAGAAGACCAGAAGCGTGACCCTGCGGTACCGCAGGGCGACGTCGAGGGCGTCCTCGTAGACCGACAGCAGCCACTCGAACCCGGCCTCGCTCATCCGGTAGAGGCGGCCGTGGCGCTCGGCGTCGTGCGGCTTGAGCAGCCGCGCGGCCATCATCGGCGTCAGCGTGAGCGACACGAAGGCCGACACCGCGATCGTCATCGACAGCACCACGGCGAACTCGCGGAACAGCCGGCCGATGATGCCGCCCATCAGGAGGAGCGGGATCAGCACCGCGATCAGCGACACCGAGATCGACACGATGGTGAAGCCGATCTCGCCCGCACCCTTGAAGGCGGCCTCCATCGGCCGCATCCCCTCCTCCACGTAGCGGCTGATGTTCTCGAGGACGACGATGGCGTCGTCGACCACGAAACCCACCGAGATGGTGAGCGCCATCAGCGAGAGGTTGTCGAGCGTGTAGCCCGCGATCCACATCAGCGCGCAGGCGCCGAGCAGCGCGAGCGGCACCGTCACGCTCGGGATCACGGTCGCCCAGAAGCTGCGCAGGAA
>CAXTCV010000465.1:0-2486 GCA_964242725.1 uncultured Methylobacterium sp. | reverse complement strand
TCCTCGAGCGCCGTGGCGGCGAGGTGATTGGCGATCGTGGCGTCATAGGCCGCCGTGCGGGCATAGGCCTTTTGCGCCAGGCCGCGCCGCACCTTCAGGGTGGTGGCGCCGGCATGGGCCTCCATCTCGGCCCGCACCACCGCGTAATCGGCGACATCGACCACGACGGCGACATCGTCGTGGTTCTTGGCGGCGCCGCGGATCATCGCGGGACCGCCGATGTCGATGTTCTCGACGCATTCCTCCGGCGTGCCGCCGCGCGCCACCGTGGCCTCGAACGGGTAGAGATTGACGACCAGGAGGTCGATCGGCCGGATCGCATGGGCCAGCATGGCGGCCTCATGGGTAGGATTCTCGCGAATGGCCAGGAGCCCGCCATGCACCAGCGGATGCAGGGTCTTCAGCCGGCCGTCCATCATTTCGGGAAAGCCGGTCAGGTCGGCGACCTCGGTGACGGGCAGGCCCGCAGCCGCCAGAGCGTCTCGCGTGCCGCCGGTCGAGACCAGGGCCACGCCGCGCTCGTGCAGGAACGTCGCGAAGTCGACGAGTCCCGTCTTGTCCGAGACCGAAAGCAGCGCGCGTTCGATGCGGCGTAGATCGCTTGCCATACCGTTGAAATCCTCGAAGTCCTGATCGAGGGGCGCTTAGCACGCGCGGTCGGCTCTGTGAAATTCCGGCCCGGCTCGCCTCGGCGGCACCGGTCCGTAGCCTGCAGGCCGCGGGCGGCCTTGAAATTGTCCGGTTCCGCCCCGCTTCCCGCGCGGGATCCTCCGATAGCCGACACAATTTCTGGAAACAAAGGCGTCGATCAGATCGGCCGACCGGCAATGGCGATGTCTCGGTGCGGATTTAAGCTTCGATTAACCAAACTCAGCCTCAATGTCCCGGCAGAGGACTGACGAGGATCCTCCCTTCACATCAGCGCGGCGGCGCCGGATTGGAGGACCACCCCGAAAGCGAGGCGAATGACCGACGCGTCACTGACACCGTCCGATGTGTTGCTTTTCGATCGGGCCCGCCTGTCGCAGCGTCACTCCACCTGGACGGTGGCGGGAGCCGGCGCCATCACCCTGGGCGTGCTGATCGGCTCGCTCATCGTCGATCATCGCGGTAACGCCCCTGCCCCCGTTTTGGTTGCGGCCGTCGATCCCGGCACGGCGCGGCTGACGGCGGCTTTCCATACACCGCCCGCCAAACCGCTTCCTCCGCTGGCCGATCCCGACGTCCCGCGTCCCGCTCAGGCCCTCGACCTCGCCCCTACGGCCGCCACCATGGTGCCGCCGAAGAGCGAAACCGCCATGCTGGCGCCGGGCTTCGTCCGGGCAGACGCTCCGGCCGTGCTCGCCGACGCCGCCCCGCTGGAGCCGCGGTTCGTGCCGCCGGCATCGCCCGCCGGGGGACCGGCTCAGGCCGAGGCTTCTTCGCCGGCACGGTCGCCCGTCGAGGCCCCTGCGCCGTCACCCGAATTCGCCATGATCGCGCCGCTGCAGGAGGATCCGCACGACACGGGGACGGCGCCTTCGCCGGTCCCGGACCAGCCCGCTCAGGTCGCGGCACTCCAGGTCCCGGCACCCGCTGTCACGACGCCCGATGCCGCCCCCCAGGCACCCGCTCCCAAGCCTGAGGCGCCTCAGGCTGCGACCCCGCAGATCGAAGCGTCGCGGCCCGGGGCCGTGCCGATTCCGGAGCCGCGTCCGGCCTTCCGCTGGGCCGCCCCGGAACAATATCGCACGTCGCGCCGCCAGGTGGCGCGCAACACCGACAGATCACCGACCCTTGCCGCAGCGGCGCCCGCCGTCCCGGCCGACAACCGGTCGTTCCTCGAGAAGTTCTTCGGCTCGCCGAAGCCCGAGGGAGGCCCGACGCTCGCCTATGCGGCGCCCGAAGACGGACTGTTCGGCCGCTCGGCCGCGATCCCGCCCTCCGCCTCCTACGCTCACGACCATTATACCGCGGTCTACGACATCTCGGCCCATACGGTCACGCTGCCGGACGGCAGCAGGCTCGAGGCGCATTCCGGCCTCGGCCGCATGCTCGACGACCCGCACCACGTCAGCGCCCGCAACGTCGGTCCGACGCCGCCGCACGTCTACGATCTCACCATGCGCGAGTCGCTCTTCCACGGCGTCCAGGCGCTACGGCTCAACCCGATCGGGGGTGGCGGCGTCTACGGCCGGACGGGGCTCCTCGCCCACACGTTCATGCTGGGGCCGAACGGGGACTCCAACGGCTGCGTGTCGTTCCGCAACTATGACGCTTTCCTGCGCGCCTTCCAGAATGGCCAGGTGAAACGGCTCGCGGTGGTCACGGGCCAGAGCTGAGCGGTGGATCTCGACAGGCCCATCAGGCCGTCTTAGAACGCCATCAGTGAAGCTCGGCGGGCCTGCCGGCCCGCCAGGCCGGACAGAGATCCGGCGGAGATGCCCCCCATATGTTCGAAAAGCGCAAGCTCGGTCGCACCGGGCTCGATGTCACGTCGATCTGCC
>CAXTCV010000464.1:0-2493 GCA_964242725.1 uncultured Methylobacterium sp. | reverse complement strand
CTGGAAGCCGGACAGGCGCGGGATCAGCCAGCGCAGGGTGAAGGTCGCCAGCGCGTTGACGTGCAGCAGGCGCGGGCGGCCCCGCTCCGCCTGCCGGGCCGTGGCGAGGGCGATCCGGTCGAGGGCGGCGCCGATCTCGGCGGCGTAGGCGGTGCCGGCCTCGGTGAGGACGACGCGCCGGTTGTGGCGCTCGAAGAGCGGCAGCCCCAGCCAGGCCTCGAGCATCTGCACCTGCCGGCTCACCGCCCCGTGGGTGACGTGCAGCTCGTCCGCCGCGCGGGTGAAGCTGCCGTGGCGGGCGGCGGCCTCAAAGGCCTTCACGGCGTTGAGCGGCGGCAGGCGGCGATGCACGGGTCAGGTTTCCTCACGCGAGCGTCAGCATAAGTCGTTTGTCAGGCTCGAACCAGGCGGCCATCCTGTGACGCCAGCACGGATGGTGACAGGATGTCCTTCGCGTCGGACCGGACCGCGTCCCCCGATCACGCCCGCCCGCAGGAGGCCCGCCAGACCCTCGCGGTCACCGGGCTCAACCACGCCCTGCATGACGGCTACACGGATCTCATCTACGTGCTGCTGCCGGTCTGGCAGGCGGAGTTCGGCCTCGACTATGCCGCCCTCGCGCTGCTGCGCTCCCTCTACAACGGCGCGCTGGCGGCGCTGCAGATGCCGGCGAGCCGCCTCGCCCAGTCCCTCGGGGCGCGGACCGTCCTGGCGCTCGGCACCCTGCTCAGCGCCGGGGGCTACGCCGTCGCGGGCGCCTCGGGGGGCCTGGTCGGCCTCGGCGCCGGATTGCTGCTCGGCGGTGCCGGCAGCAGCACCCAGCACCCCCTGGCCTCGGCGGTGATCGCCCGGGCCTACGGCCCCGGGGCGCGGGGGCCGCTGGGCACCTACAATTTCACCGGCGATCTCGGGAAGGCGGCGGTTCCGCCCCTGGTCGGGATCCTGCTGACCCAGTCGGGCTGGCGGCACGCGCTCTGGGCGGTCGCGGCCGCGGGGGTGGTGGTGGCGCTCGCCGTCGCGCGCCTGCTGCCGCGTGATCCGGCCTCACGCGGTCCCGCGCCCGGCCCGGCCGTCCGGACGGCCGCGCCCGCCGACCCCGGGACGGCCGGCGGCGGCGGCTTCGGGCTGCTGGTCGCCATCGGCATGCTCGACAACGCCGCGCGCCCGGCCTTCCTGATCTACCTGCCGTTCCTGATGCAGGAGAAGGGCGCGGCGCTGACCACGGTGGGCCTCGCGCTCTCCCTGGTCTTCGTCGGCGGTGCCCTCGGCAAGGCGATCTGCGGACGCGTCGGCGCGCGCCTGGGCGTGACCCGCACCGTGATCCTCACCGAGACCGGGACCGCCCTGACGATCCTGGCGGTGATCGCGCTGCCGCTCGCGCCCGTGCTGCTTCTGCTGCCGGTCCTGGGCGTGATGCTGAACGGCACCTCGTCGGTGCTCTACGGCACCGTGCCGCAACTGGCCCCGGGGGGCCGCGTCGAGCGGGCCTTCGCGGTGTTCTACACCTGGACCCTCGGCGGCAGCGCGCTGGCGGCGCCGCTGCTCTACGGGCGGCTCGGCGACGCGGCCGGGCCACACTGGGCGGCGGTCGCGGCGGCCGCGACGGCTCTGGCCGCAGTGCCGCTCATGCTGGCCCTGGCGCCGCGCCTCCGGGTGGCGCCCGCGCGCCGGCCCTGATCGGCCCCGGGCGGCGCCAATCCGCGCGCGGACGGCGGGCACATTCGTCGGGAGCGCGTTCACAGGCCGCGGCGATGCAGCGGAGGTCTCGTGCCGGCGCCGCCCCGCTGCTCGCGGCGGCGATCTCCGCCGGGGCCGCGTCCGGCCCCTCGGGGCGTCACAGGCGTCCGAGCACGTTGACCCGCACGGCCTCGGACCGGCCGTCCAGGGCGAGGGCCCGGATCGCGTCCGGGGCGATCCGGGCCGCGCGGTACACCGCCTCCGACACGACCGCCACGCAGCCGAGGCCCTTGGTCATCCCCTGCAGGCGCGAGGCGACGTTGACGGTGTCGCCGAGCGCGGTGAACCGGGCATCGGTGGCGTCCCCCATCTCCCCGACGATCGCCGGGCCGGCATGCACGCCGATCCCGTACCGCAGGGTGTGTTCCAGGTCGGCCGCCAGCAGCCGGTTCAGGGTGGCGACGGATTCGGCGATGCGGTCGACCGCCCGCAGGGCGTCCCGGGCGGCCAGTTCGGGCTCCGTCTCCAGGCCGAACAGGGCGAGCAGACCGTCGCCCAGGAACTGGTTGGTCGAGCCGCCCGCCTCCCGCACGGCGTCCCCGACCGCGCCGAGGAAGCGGTTGATGATGAACACCGTGTCGTAGGGCAGCCGCTCCTCGGCGAGCCGCGTCGAGCCGCGCAGGTCGACGAACATCGCCACGATGAAGCGCTCCTCGCCGGATTCCGCCCGGTCGAGCAGGTCGGTCTGGCGCATCCGCGGCTGCGGCGGCAGCAGCGGCACCACGGCGAGGTCGGTCTCGGGCCGGAACTGGCAGG
>CAXTCV010000463.1:0-2498 GCA_964242725.1 uncultured Methylobacterium sp. | reverse complement strand
ACGACGTGCACCTCAAGGAGGTCGATGGTCCCGCCGGAAAGGTGTTGAAAGAACATAGCGCCTCGGCGCGGGCCAACGTTCTGCAGGGGTAGGCGGAGCGTCGGCGCCGTCGCGTCCCGAGCCCGATCTTGGGACAGCAACAGCCCGGGGTTTGACGGGCGCGATCCACCCGGCCTAGTTCAGTCCTGACGTTGACACCGACCTGAGGGGACCGTTCAGCTGACACGCTTCGGTTCCCGTTCGCTTCTGTTCATCGGTCTGACGGCATCGGCTCTCGCCCTGGCGCAGCGATATGCCGTGAACTGGCTCTATATCGACGACCTCAACACGCTGACCTGGTTCCGGGACATCGACGATGGTTCGCTCGGCTTCGCCGGCGTCCTCGGCCTGTGGAACAACGAACATCCCATCGGAACGCAGGTCGCCCTTCTGTGGCTCCTGCGCGCCATCGCGGGACTCGATTTCAAAGTCGTCGTGGACATGTCGCTCGTCCTCGTGGCGCTGACCGCCTGCATGGCGGCGCGGTGCGCCTCCGATAGTCGACGATCGCTCGGAATGGCGCTGGCCATCGATGTTGCCTGTTTCGCCATGGCGTTTCATCCGACCCAGATGGAGCATCTGCTCTGGGCCTTCGAAATCGGCTGGTTCCTGGTCAATACCGTGGTTCTCGCCAATCTCCTGCTCGGTGAGCGTTTCGGCCATCGTTCCGTCTGGCTGTCGGCGCTCCTCTGTGCCGTCGCAAGCCTCGCCTCTGCACAAGGGGCGTTCACCTGGTTCGCGGCGGCCCTGCATCAGGCGCTCCTCCCGAGCGGTCGCAGGACGCGGGCCGCGGCGGCCCTGCTGCTCTCGGCCGGCGGGATCCTGGCGCTCGCAAGGATCGGGATGAGACCGCATCTCTCCGACGGCCCGCCTACCTCCCGGGGGCTCGATCCGATCGGCGGGCTCGTCTACGCCCTGCAGGTCCTCGGTGGATTGTCTGGCAGCCACGATCACGCCGTGCTGCTCGCGATGGGCGGGACGCTGGTGATGCTGACCGGCGTCCTTCTCTGGACGCGGCGCGCGACCGCCGAACGGGGGAGGCTGCGCGCGTCGCTCATCCTCATCTTCTTCTCGGCGCTCTGCGTCGCGGCATTCGCCGAGGGGCGCCGCTATCTTGGGATCGACTGGGCCGTAGCCTCGTTCCACGCCGCGCCTTTCCTCGTTCCCTTCGCGCTCGGCCTGATCGTGCTGATCGCGACGCCACGGCCTCCAGGCCGGGGCGCTCGTTTCGATGTCGCCGCCGGCATCACCGTGACCTTCCTCGCCGTCGGGGTCGTGAGCGGAGCGACCTATGGCGTTACGCGAGCGCGCCTCTGGGCCATGGACCGCGGCTATGCCCGATGGGCGACCTGCCACACGGATCTGCCGCTCGTCGTCCAGGCTCGAGGGAGCGGCGTCGCCTTCGATCTCGCGGGTTTCGAAGCCGATCTACCCTTGATCCGGCAAATGTGCGCCGGGCCGACGGGATTTTTGGAGACTCAGTTCCGCCGGAGGCCTGCGCAGTTCGATGCCTGGAGCGAAGGACACCCCGAGATCGACCGCGCGCTGGAGATCCTCTGGCAGGATTACGCCACCGACCTCATGCTGCAGCTGGCCATAAAACCCTGGGATGCCGATCTTCCGGCCCGATTGGTGGGTTTCGCGAAGCGGAACGCCGACAAGGGATCGGAACTCGATCCTGTCCGCCTGGCTCCCTACGCCGACATCTATCGCAGTCTCGCACCCTGACCTTCGATAGGCGTCGGCGCCGAGAGGCCTAGGATCTGTCGCGACGGTTAGCGTTCGGCCGCGCCGATCCATTTGCCGACCTGCGGCGGCTGATAGGCGCGGAACCGCGCGAGGAGATCGTTGGGCGTCTCGGCCATCATCAGCATGGCGCGGTGCTGGGCCTTCATGAAACCGTGCCGGGCCGCGTCGTCGAGGAACTCGGAAAGCTTGACGTAGAATCCGGCGACGTCGAGGACGCCGCAGGGCTTCGAGTGGTAGCCGAGCTGCGCCCAGGTCCAGACCTCGAAGAGCTCTTCGAGTGTCCCGGCACCGCCCGGCAGCGCGATGAACCCATCCGACGCTTCGGCCATCAGGGCTTTGCGCTCATGCATCGAGCCGACGATGCGGAGGTCCGAAAGACCCTTGTGAGAGACCTCCTTCTCTGCAAGAGCCTGCGGAATGATGCCGATCACCTCGCCGCCCGCCGCCAAGGCGGCATCGGCCACGGCGCCCATGAGGCCGACCGAGGCTCCGCCATAGACGAGGCCGATGCCTTCTCGTGCCAGATGTCGACCGAGGTCGCGGGCCGCATCGAGGAAACGCGGATCGTTGCCGGCATTGGAGCCGCAGAAGACGCAGAGCCGCCGGATCGCGGCCGAAGACGGGCCGGTCACCGTCTTCAGCTCGCCCGGCGCACGCAGAACTCCACCACGTCCAGCAGGGCCGCCTTGTACTCGGAGGCCGGAAACAGC
>CAXTCV010000462.1:0-2505 GCA_964242725.1 uncultured Methylobacterium sp. | reverse complement strand
AGGTGGCGAGCTTCGTGCGCTCCGGCCTCAAGGACCTCTCGGTCAGCCGCACCAATTTCGACTGGGGCGTGCCGGTGCCGGGGCATCCGAACCACGTCATGTACGTCTGGGTTGACGCCTTGACCAACTACCTGACGGTCACGGGCTTCCCCGACGCGGAGGCCCCCCTGAAAAAGTTCTGGCCGATGGATCTGCACATCATCGGCAAGGACATCGTCCGCTTCCACGCGGTCTACTGGCCGGCCTTCCTGATGTCGGCCGGGCTGCCCCTGCCCAAGCGCGTCTTCGGCCACGGCTTCCTGCTCTCCAAGGGCGAGAAGATGTCGAAGTCGCTGGGCAACGTCCTCGACCCGTTCGAGCTCGCCGACACCTACGGGGTCGATCCGGTGCGCTACTTCGTGCTGCGCGAGGTGCCGTTCGGCGGCGACGGCAGCTACAGCCACGAGGCCATCATCGGGCGGATCAACGCCGACCTCGCCAACGACATCGGCAACCTCGCCCAGCGCTCGCTGTCGATGGTGGCCAAGAACTGCGACGGCGCGGTGCCGGATCCCGGCGCGCTCGCGGAGGCCGACCGGGCGCTGCTCGCCCAGGCCGACGCCCTGCCGCAGCGGGCGCGGGATCTGATGGGCGACCTCGCGCTCCACACGATCCTGGCCGAGATCTGGGCGGTGGTGGCGGAGGCCAACCGCTACTTCGCCGCCCAGGAGCCCTGGAAGCTCCGCAAGTCCGACCCGGCGCGGATGAACGCCGTGCTCTACACGACGCTGGAGAGCCTGCGCGCCTTCGGCATCCTGATCCAGCCCTTCGTGCCCGGTGCGGCCGCCAAGCTCCTGGATCTGCTGGCGGTGCCGGCCGACCGGCGCAGCCTCGCCGATCTGGGGGAGGGGGGCCGCCTCGTGCCCGGCACGGCGCTGCCTGCCCCCGCGCCGATCTTCCCGCGCTTCGAGCGCCCCGAAGCCCCCTCCGCCTGAGGCCCTCCCGCCTGAAGGACCCTGCCGCCCGCCGGCCCCGAGACCCGATGCTCATCGACAGCCACTGCCACCTCGATTTTTCCGATTTTTCCGCCGACCTGCCCGGCGTGATCGCCCGGGCGAAGGCCGCGGGTGTCGCCGGCCTGCTCACCATCTCGACCCGGGTCGCCCGGGCCGACACCTACCGGGCGATCGCCGAGGCCCATCCCGAGGTCTGGCACACGATCGGCACCCACCCGGACGGCGCCGCCGAGGAGCCGGACGTGCCGGCCGAGACGATCGCGGAGATCGCCGCGGCCAGCCCGCGCTGCGTCGGGATCGGCGAGGCGGGGCTCGACTACCACTATCCCGACGCCGCCCCCGAGGCCGTGCAGGAGCGGGTGCTGCGCGCCCATATCGCGGCGGCGCGCCTGTCCGGCCTCCCCCTGGTGATCCATGCCCGGGACGCCGACGACCCCATGGAGCGGGTGCTCGCCGACGAGATGGGCCGAAAACCCTTCAGGGCGGTGCTGCACTGCTTCTCGTCGGGCCGGCGTCTGGCCGAAGCCGGGCTGGAGCTGGGGCTGTACGTGTCGTTCTCGGGCATCGTCACCTTCCGGCGCTCGCACGATCTCCGGGACATCGCCCGGGCCGTGCCCCTGGACCGGATCCTGGTGGAGACCGACGCGCCCTTCCTCGCCCCCGAGCCCCATCGCGGGCGGACCAACGAGCCGGCCTACACGGCCGACACCGCCCGGTCGCTGGCCGAGACCCTGGGGCTCGCCCCGGAGGAACTCGCCCGGATCACCACGGCGAATTTCTTCCGGTTGTTCGACAAGGCGGCCCCCGGTGAGGCGGCGGGGCGGAGCGGGGGATGCGGATGGCCAGCCTGACCCTGCGGATCCTCGGCTGCGGCTCCTCCGGCGGGGTCCCGCGGGTCGGCAGCGGCTGGGGCGCCTGCGACCCGGAGGAGCCGCGCAACCGGCGGCGGCGCTGCTCGATCCTGGTCGAGCGCACCGCCGGGTCCGGGCGGACCACGCTCCTGGTCGATACGGCGCCGGACCTGCGCGAGCAGCTCATCGACGCGGGGGTACGGCGCCTCGACGGGGTCGCCTACACCCACGCCCATGCCGACCACACCCATGGCATCGACGATTTGCGCCCGCTGGTGATCGCCATGCGGGCGCGCATCCCGGTCTATGCCGACGCCCTGACGCGGTCGCTACTCACCGCCCGGTTCGGCTACTGCTTCGAGACGCCCCCCGGCAGCGCCTATCCGCCGATCCTCGACCTGCGCGACCTGGCCGCCGACCGCGACCTGATCGTGGAGGGGGAGGGCGGCCCGATCACCGTGGAATCGCTCCCGGTGGAGCACGGCAACGAGGCCGCGCTGGGCTTCCGCTTCGGGCGGGCGGCCTACATGCCCGACGTCAGCGTGATCCCGGCGGCGAGCCTTGCGCGGCTGCACGGCCTCGACCTGCTGATCATCGACGCCCTGCGGGACACGCCGCACCCGACCCACTTCTCGGTCTCCGACGCCCTGGCGCTGATC
>CAXTCV010000461.1:0-2508 GCA_964242725.1 uncultured Methylobacterium sp. | reverse complement strand
GGCTTCAGCCCGTCGCGGGCATCCGGCAGCGCCCGGTGCATGATCGTGGAGAGCGCATAGGCGAGGTAACGCTCTTCGAGCGCGGATTTCAGCTCGACGCTCTCGATCCCGTCGCCGGACGGCGGCTCGAAGGGCTGGCCCATGACGGCTCCTCAATGCAACGTTTCGAACGCCCGGCGTCCCGCCCCCGGGGCCGTGCGGCAAGGCCCGGATGACGGATCCGCCGCGTCCCCCGCTGGCGTGGCGGATCTGGATGCGGCGCCGGCCTGTCGCGCCCCGGCCGAACGGCTTCGAACAGAACGGGAACGTTACCCGGCCTCGCAGCCGAGCGCAACGAATCGCGCCCGCTCCTCGGAGGGGGCGAGGCCGCGCGGGCCCCAGACGTGCCGGTCGAGGAAGTACCCCGTCAAGGTAAACCCTTGGGCAACGCCGTCCGGCCCCGGCGATCCGCCCGCGTGCAGGAAGGTGGGCAGGGCGAGCAGCCTATCGCGAAAAGGCTCGCCCGCCGAGGCGCTGACCGCCCGGCCGCTCCGGGGCGACACGTAGGCCAGGGCGTCGTTGCCGCCGGTGGCGGCGCAGGCGGTCAGATCGAGACCGAAGCCGAGCTCCGACAGGATCTCCAGCTCGAAGCGCACCATCAGGGGCGGCGCGATGGCCGGGTCGTCGAGGTGCGCGACCAGGATCCCGGCCGCCGCGTAGAGCGCCGGGTGCGGGTCGCGCTCGGGGAGGAGCCGCAGCAGGGCCGCCAGGTGGCCGATCCCGTAGAGGGCGAGCCCCGACCCGATCAGCCGCGAGACCTGCGAGTCGAGGGGCTCCACCGCGTAGGCGCCGAGCCCCTCGTCGAGGCGCGCCCGCCAGGTCAGCCGGACCCGGTTGCCGGGTTGGAGCACCGGTTGCATGCGGCGCGAGCGCCCGCCATGCACGAGGCCGAGATGGCGCCCGTGCGCCTCGGTCATCGCCTCCAGGATGACGCCGCTCTCCCCGTGCCGGCGCAGGCCCAGCACCAGCGCGTCGTCGGTCCATTGCATCGGGGTCACATCACCGGCGGGCAGGGTGGGGATCGCGGCCTCCGTGAGCCGCGTCGAGCCCGTCATATAATATGCCGTCGCCCGGATCCCGAGCCGTGGTCGGGATCCGGGCGGTCCGGCGGCAGGGCCGCCTTTGCGCGGCCGGCGGGCGGCGGTAGCTTGGCCGCGGAGAATCGCCCGCATGCCGTTTCGCGCCCTCCTGGCTCTCGCCGTCCTGACGATCGCCGCCGCCCCTGCGCCGGCCGCGCCCCGGGCGACGAAGCAGCCCGCCGCCGAGGACGCACCCTCCCCGGCCCTCAAGGCGCGGATCGCCGCCCTGGCCCTGAGGCAGGTCGCATTCGGATCGGTCTCGCTGCTGCCGGTGCGGTTCGAGGGCAGCCGGCTCGCCGGGCCGATCGCGGAGGGCGGCCGGACGATCTACTGCGTGTCGAGCCGGATGAGCGGCCGGACCTTCGGCAAGCCCGAGCGGCCCAAGGCGGTGATGCGCTACCAGGCCGACCGGCTGGAGGTGATCGACGACGACGAGGTCTGCACCGGCCATCGCAGCCAGCCCTTCCCGGACCTGGACGCGCTCGGCAACGCCCGGTGAGCCGGCCGCGTTGACGGCCATGTCCCCGATGCCGGCACGCACCCTCGACCTCAGCCTCGACCTGATCGCCCGCGCCCATTCCGTCCTGGTGCCCGACGATCCGAGCGCCCTCGACGTCCTGAGCGACGCGGAACTGCGCCCGGGGCTGGAGGCGATCGTCGCGGCGCGCGCGGGCGGCGACCTCTGGGTCTTCGCCTACGGCTCCCTGATGTGGCGCCCGGAATTCCCCGTGGCCGAGCGCCGGATCGGGACCGTGCGCGGCTTCCACCGGCGGTTCTGCCTGCTCCAGCGCCGGTTCCGCGGAACCCCGGAGCGGCCGGGCTTCGTCCTGGCGCTCGACCGCGGCGGCCTGTGCCGGGGCGTCGCGTTCCGCCTGCCCGGAACGGAGATCCGCGCGGCGCTGATGCCGGTCTGGCGGCGGGAGATGCGCGGCCGGGGCTACGTCGCCCGCTGGCTGCCGGTGGCCACCGAGGCCGGCACCGTCCCGGCGCTGACCTTCCTGGCCAACCGCGCCAGCGACCGCTACGCCGGGCGCCTCTCGGATGCCGAGATCGCGGAAAAAATCGCCGCCGCCTGCGGGCATGCCGGCCCGAGCGCCGAGTACCTGTTCCGCACCGTGGAGGCCTGCGAGCGGCTCGGCATCCGCGACCGGCACCTGTGGAGCCTCCAGGCCCTGGTGGCCGCCCGGCTCAGGGCCTGCGCGGCGCCGGCCTGACCCTCACGCCCAGGCCCGCTTCATCGCGATCACCACGCGGCCGCCCGCCTGCTCGGTATCGGGGTTGCGCGGCTCGCGGATGCCCGGCGCACGCCCGGTCGTGACGTAGACGATGAGGGTCAGGGCAAGGAGGATCTTGATGCGCATCGCGACGCTCAGGGTTGAGCGGGCGTGCA
>CAXTCV010000460.1:0-2508 GCA_964242725.1 uncultured Methylobacterium sp. | reverse complement strand
GTTGGCGAAGCCCTGCATGAAGGCGATGTCGGCCTCCTCGAACATGCCCTCGCGGGTGTCGTCCACCTCCAGCACCCCGAAGGCGCCGTCCCGGTTCTCGATCAGCACGTTGATCGCCCGGCGGATGCCGTGGTCGGCCATGAGCTGCGGCGTCCGGAACCGGGTCTCCGCGGCGAGGTGATTGGAGATCACCGGCCGGCCGGTCTTGAGGGCGAAGCCCGCCGGGGAGGCGAGGTCGGCCCCGACCCGGGCCTGACCGATCACGTCGGGCCCCCAGCCGACGCCCGCCCGCACCAGCAGCGTGTCGGCGCCGCGCCGGTACTCCAGGGCCTTGCAGAACTCGGCGCCCATGCCTTTCGCGCACAGCTCCGCGGCCCGCTGGAGCAGGTGGTCGACATCGGTGCCCCGCAGGGCCTCGACGCCGAACTCCGACAGGATCGCCTGCTGGCGCAGGCGATAGTCGAGATCGGGACGCGCAAGCCCCCGCGGCGCATCGGGGCTGGGTTCCACTTCGGTCAGGTCGGTCTGTGCGGTCATGGATGGCGGCAGGTTAGCAGGAAGACGGTCTCGGTGCGATGCGCGCGCGTCGGCGATGCCGCACCCGTCGTCGCACCCCCGCCGGCATCCGGACCCGCCGGCCGCGCGCGGCGTTCGTCCGTCGGGCCCGACCCAGGGGCCCCCCGCAAAGACCGCCCACAAGGACCGCCCACATGGCCGACGACGTGAACGGACTCTCCGACAAGGCGCTCTCGATCTTCGCCTTCGCGACCTATCATCGGCTCGTCAGCGGCGAGCGCGTCACCTCGGTGATCCGCCGGGACGGCGCCGGTCACGAGGCCGACCCCGAGGGCGTCACGGAACTGGAGGGGCGCGGCCTCGTCACCGCCGGAGCAGCCCAGATCGACCTCGGCGAGACGGCCCAGCATGCGGTCGAGGCGATGGTCGAGGCCCTGCGCCGGACGGTCGGCCGCTGAGGCCGGCACCTACCGTCTCGGCCGGCGCCGCGTCCGCCATCCGGATGCCGACCCCGGGGGACGCTCCGGTCCACCGCGATGCGCGAACGCGCGGCCCGCCGTGACGGTCTCGAGGGATGCGAGGGCGGGGGCGGGTCTCGGCGGCATGGCAATCTTCTTCACCGCGGACACGCATTTCGGCGATCCGCACATCCTCCGGCAGCGCCGGGCCCGGTTCGACACCGTCGCGGCCCACGACGAGGCCCTGGTCGCCGGCTGGAACGCCGTCGTCGGCCCCGGGGACAGCGTCTGGCACCTCGGCGACTTCGCCGCCCATGCGAGCCGCGCCCAGTGCGCGGCCATCTTCGCCCGGCTGAACGGGACGAAGCGCCTGATCCGGGGCAACCACGATTCGAACCGGGTGCTGGATCTGCCCTGGGCGGAGCCGCCCGTGGACAGCGTCCGCCTGTCGATCCCGGACGCCGAGGGCCGGGAGCACCGCCTGTTCCTGTCGCACTACGCGCACCGGGCCTGGCCGGGCCTGTGGCGCGAGACGCGCCACCTCTACGGCCACAGCCACGGCTGGCTGGCCGACACGACCCGGTCCTGCGACGTCGGCGTCGATGCCTGGGACGACCGGCCGGCCGCGCTGGAGGCGATCCTGGCGCGCCAGGCGGCGGCCGAGCACGCACCGGAGGAACTCGCGGCCCGCGGTCTGCGCTGACCCCCCGGACCGGGGCGGGACGATGCGCCATCGCTCCGGTCCCCGAAACTCCGTGCGGCCGGGCGGTTGCCGTCGCCCCGCCGCGGGCCGATGTAGGAGGCATGCCTCACTTCGAACCCCAGAACGCCGCCCCGAGACCCGCCGCTTCGAGACAGGCCGCGCGGACGGGGCCCGGCGGAGCACCGGCCGCCCTGCGGGTGATCCCGGTCGCGGGCGGCCCGGTCCTCGACGCGCAGACGCGCGTGCGGCTCGGCCGCCAGCTGCGGGCGATGTACGATCCGGTGATCGACGAGGTCCTGGATCCGCGCCTGGCGGAGCTGCTGCAGCAACTCGACGCGGACCGGGCGGACGGCGCTGCGCGCTGAGGATCCGAAGGGGGCTCCCGTCGGTGGATCGGGGGGATGTCACACCGACGGGAGCCGAGCCGAGCCGACGGATCGGCCCAACCCTCTTCATATCGCCCAGGCGCGTGCCCAGGCGCTTTCACCTAAGTCAAATTCCTGATGAATACATCCGGATAAATGCCGAATTCGATCGTTCGACGTTGAGAACAGCGGCGCTCGCCGCCGATCAGGCCGTGGTGCCGGTCACCGACAGCATCACGCCGTCGTTGCCGATCTCGTCCCCACCGTAACCGAGCATGCGCGCGAGCTGCTCGCGGGCGCGCCAGACGCGGCTCTTCACGGTGCCGATCCGGCAGTTCATCACGGCGGCGGCTTCCTCGTAGCTGAGGTTCTCGATCGCCACGAGGACCAGCGCCTCCCGCATCATCGGCGCGAGCCGGTCGAGGGCGGCGCGCACGTCCTGGAGGTCGAGGTGACCGCCCTGCTC
>CAXTCV010000459.1:0-2513 GCA_964242725.1 uncultured Methylobacterium sp. | reverse complement strand
GCGATCAGGATGCGCTCGGCGTTCATGCCGGACAGGATGTAGCGGAAGCCCCTGCCCTCCTCGCCGATCAGGTTCTGCGCCGGGACGCGGAGATTGTCGAAGAACACCTCCGTGGTCGCGTGGTTCATCATCGTCCGGATCGGGCGGATGGTGAGGCCGCTGCCCCGCGCCTCGCGCATGTCGACGAGGAGCACCGACAGCCCGTCGGTGCGTTTCATGCCCGCGACCCGGGGCGTCGTGCGGGCGAGGAGCAGCATCAGGTCCGAATGCTCGGCCCGGCTGGTCCAGATCTTCTGGCCGTTCACCACGTACTGGTCGCCCTCGCGCCGCGCCGTGGTCTTGAGGCTGCCGGTGTCGGTGCCGGAGGTCGGCTCGGTCACCCCGAACGCCTGGAGCCGCAGGCGTCCTTCGGCGATCGCCGGCAGGTACCGGGCCTTCTGCGCCTCGGATCCGTGCCGCAGCAGCGTGCCCATCGTGTACATCTGGGCGTGACAGGCGCCGCCGTTGCAGCCCGCCCGCTGCACCTCCTCCAGGATCGCCGCCGCCGCGGAGAGCGGCAGGCCGGAGCCGCCGTATTCCTCCGGGATCAGGACCGACAGATAGCCGCTCTCGGTGAGCGCGCTCACGAACGCGGTCGGGTAGGCCATCTCCCGGTCGAGCGCGCGCCAGTACGGGCCGGGGAAGCCCGCGCAGAGCTTCGCCACGGCGTCGCGGATCTCGGTATAGGCGTCCATGGCAGGGTCCTCAGGCGGTGCGCCCGCCATCGACCGGCAGGTCGACGCCGGTGATGAAGGCGGCCTCGTCGGAGGCGAGGAACAGGGCCGCCGCCGCGATGTCGCTCGCCTGGGACAACCGCCCGAGGGGAATCGTGGCGATGAACCGCGCGCGGTTCTCCGGCGTGTCGGGCATGCCCATGAACTGCTCGAGCAACCCGGTCGCCCCCATCACCGGGCAGAGGGCGTTCACCCGGATCTTCCAGGGCGCCAGTTCCAGGGCCAGCGACTTCGACGCCAGGCTCGCCGCCCCCTTGGAGGCGTTGTACCACGTGAGCCCGGGTCGTGGCCGCAGAGCCGCCGTCGAGCTGACGGTCAGGATCACGCCGCCGCCGCCGTCGCGCATGAGCGGCGCCACCGCCCGGACGAAGTGGAAGATCGACTTCACGTTCACCCGGAAGACCCGGTCGAACTCCGCCTCGGTCACGTCCAGCAGCGGCTTGTTGCGGTGGGTGGTGCCGGCATTGTTGACCAGGATGTCCGGGTCGCCGAACCGCTCCCGGGTCGCCGCGACGGCGGCCTCGACATCGGCGGCCTCGCCCACATCCGCGGCGACCGCGAGGGCATGCGCGCCGATCTCGCCCGCCACATGCCGGGCGGCGGCCGCGTCGATGTCGACGCAGGCGACCCGGGCCCCCTCGGCGGCGAAGCGCTGGGCGATGCCCGCCCCGAAACCGCCGCCGGCCCCCGTCACGATCGCGACCTTGCCTTCGAGCCTCATCGTCACCTCCCGTTCGGTCATTCGATCCGCCCTCCGCATCCTCATCCGCGGGGCGCGAACTCTTTCCGGATCCGTTCAGTGTGCTGGCCGATCGCGGGGACCGGACCGAGCGCCCGCACCTGCCCGTCGATCAGCACAGGCGGCGCCACGATCCGGGCCGGTCCGGCCTGTGTCTCGACCACACTGCGCACGAGGGCCGGATGGGCGGCCAAGTCTGCCAGCGTGTTGACGAAGCCGTAGGCGGTCCCGGCGGCCTTCAGCCGGGTCGCCGCCGCGGCGCGGGTCAGACGCACCAGCGCGGCTCCGACGCGCAGATCGACCGCGTCCCGATTGGCCACACGGGCCGTGTTCGAGCCGTATCCTTCGGCGGTGGCCAGGTCCGGTTCCTCCAGCACCGAAGCGCAGAAGCGGGCCCATTCGCGCTCGTTCTGGATCGAGATCAGAACCAGGCTGTCATCGGCCGTGGGGAAGGCGCCGTAGGGGCAGATCGACGGATGGGCGAGGCCGACCCGCTGCGGAACGCGGCCGAGGCCCTCGAAATAGAGCAGCGGGACATTCATCCAGTCGGCGGCGGCGCTGAACAGGCTCACGTCGAGGGCGCAGCCCTGCCCCGAGAGGCCCCGGGCGATCAGGGCTTCCAGCACGGCGGCATGGGCGTCCATCCCGCAGGCCACGTCGCAGACCGAGACGCCGACCCGGCCGGGCCCGGCCGGATGGCCGGTGATCCCGGCGAGCCCGCTCTCGGCCTGGACCAGCAGGTCGTAGGCCTTCATGTCGCTGTAGGCGTGGCCGGTGCCGTAGCCGGAGATGTCCACGGTGATCAGCCGTGGGTAGCGCGCACGCAGGTGCGCCGCGCCGAAGCCCGCCCGGGCGGCGGCGCCGGGGGCGAGGTTCTGAACGAACACGTCCGCCCGGGCGAGGATCGCATACAGGAGGTGGGCGTCCTCCGGGTCCTTGATGTCGGCGACGAGGCTCTCCTTGCCGCGGTTGAGCCAGACGAAGTAGCTCGCCAGCCCGTT
>CAXTCV010000458.1:0-2515 GCA_964242725.1 uncultured Methylobacterium sp. | reverse complement strand
GCCCCGACGACCGGAGGCGCACCGCCATGCACCCGACCGATCCGAAGCCGCTCGACGACTATTTCCGGGAAGGCCTGGAGGCCCGCCGGGACGGCCAGGCGCTGCACGACAACCCCTATGCGGCCGGCAGTGCCAAGCGCCGGGAATGGCACGCCGGCTTCTGCGCCACCGTGGCGGCCGGGGACGACGAGGTCATGCCCGATCCCGATGAGGGTGCCGTCCGCCCCTCGGAGTGAGGCTCAGGCGGTCTTGGCGCGCGCGATGGCCTTGCGGATCAGCTCCTTGGCTTCGTCGGCCCCGACCCAGCCCACGATCTTGACCCACTTGCCGGGTTCGAGGTCCTTGTAGTGCGCGAAGAAGTGCTCGATCTGCTCCAGCGTGATCTGCGGGAGGTCGGTGTAGTTGAGGATCTTATCGTAGCGCTTGGTGAGCTTGGCGACCGGAACGGCGATGATCTTCTCGTCGCCGCCGCTCTCGTCTTCCATCATCAGCGCGCCGACGGGGCGGCACGCCATCATGGCGCCCGGCACGATCTCGCGCGTGTTGGCCACGATGACGTCGCAGGGGTCGCCGTCGTCCGACAGCGTGTGGGGGATGAACCCGTAATTGCCGGGATAGCGCATCGAGGTGTGCAGGAAGCGGTCGACCTTGAGGATGCCGGCCTCCTTGTCGAGCTCGTACTTGATGGGCTCGCCGCCGATCGGCACTTCGATGATGACGTTGATCTCGTCGGGCGGGTTCTTGCCGATCGCGATGGCGTCGAGGTTCACGGGGGCGTCTCCGGTGAGGTCGGGGTGGGGGCGCGCGATGCGGCCCGGATCAGCGCCCGCTCATAGACGAGCGGGGCTCGCCGTCAAAGCCTCAATCGAAGAAGCGACGCGCGGGCGCATCGTTCAGTCGAAGCCGAAGGCGATGCGGCCCCGCATCTCCTGCCCGAAGCGCTCCTCGGCCCGCCGCACGATGCGGCCGCCGAGCCGGAGATAGAAGGAGGTCGCGCGTTCGTTGTCGGCCAGCGCCCACACGAGGCAGGTCTCGTAGCCGTGCTCGCAGAGGTCCTTGCGGGCGGCCTGGAACAGCCGCCGGCCGAAGCCCATGCCCTGGTATTCCGGCGCGAGATAGAGCTCGAAGATCTCGCCCCGATAGGGCAGGGCGGGGACGCGGTTGCGGCCGTAGCTGGTGTAGCCGCCGATGCGGTCGTCGAAGTCGAGGACGGACAGACGGCTTCCGTTGCGGATCGCCTTCAGCCACCAGGCCGGACCGCGCCGCGCCACCATCCTGTCGAGTTCACGGCCCGGGATGATGCCGCGATAGGCGTCGAGCCAGGCCGCATCGTGGACGGACGCGATGGCCACAGCATCGCGCGTCCGTGCCCCCCGGATCGTGATCAGAGTCTCGGCCATAGCCGATGGTAGGACCGGCGTCGTTCCTCGCGCAAGAGCCGAAATGGGGCCGGACCGGCCCCTGCGACGCCACGCCGAACCGGGCCCGACCGGATCGGCGTGGCCGCCCAAGGGGCGGTGCGGGCGCGTCGCGATCGCGACGCGGTTCGAGAAGCCTCAGCGCGGCTGTTGGACGCGGCGACCGTCGCCGGCGGGGCGATCCACCCCGGCGGGGCGGGGCGCGCTGCGCGGCCGGTTCTGCGACGGCGCACCGGCGTTCGGGCGCGCCGCGCCGTCCGCGCCGTGGCGGGGCTGGCCACCCTGGGGCTGCCCCGGTCGACCCTGTCCGGGACGGCCGGCGCCATGGCCGCCACGGTTCTCGGCCTGGCCCTGCGGCCGGCCACCCGCGCCCTGGCCCGGGCGTCCGCGCGCGGCGCGGGGGTCGCGATAGGGGACCTCGGCCTGGGTCGGCGCCGAAACGCTGCCCAGCTTGCCCTCGATCACCGGCACCTTGAGGCGGATCAGCCGCTCGATGTCGCGCAGGTAGGAGCGCTCGTCCTCGCCGCAGAGCGAGATGGCCGAACCGTCGGCTCCCGCCCGGGCGGTGCGGCCGATCCGGTGGACGTAGGTTTCCGAGATGTTCGGGATGTCGAAGTTGATGACGTGGCTCACCCCGTCGACGTCGATCCCGCGCGCCGCGATGTCGGTCGCGACGAGCAGACGCGAGGACCCCGACTTGAAGGCCGCCAGGGCGCGCTCGCGGGCGTTCTGGGACTTGTTGCCGTGGATGGCGTCGGCCCTGAAGCCGGAGGCGTTGAGGTATTTCACCACCTTGTCGGCACCGTGCTTGGTGCGGGTGAAGACCAGCGCGCGGCTGATCGTGTCGTCGGCGAGCAGCCCGTGCAGCATGGCCTGCTTGTCGCGCGTCGGGCAGAAGATCACGCTCTGGCGGATGCGCTCGGCGGTCGACGAGACCGGCGCCACCGCGACCTCGACGGGATTGGTCAGCAGGGTCGAGGCCAGCTTGGCGATGGCCGGCGGCATGGTGGCGGAGAAGAACAGGCTCTGCCGCTTCTTCGGCAGCAGGCTGACGATCTTCTGGATGTCGCGCATGAAGCCGAGGTCGAGCATGCGGT
>CAXTCV010000457.1:0-2538 GCA_964242725.1 uncultured Methylobacterium sp. | reverse complement strand
AGCACGGGCCCGGGGATCGGCAGCCCGAGCCCGCGCGAGGCGATCTCCCCGAGCAGCTGGCAGACGAGGAGAATCGCGAAACCCAGGACCATGGACGGACGACCTCAAGCGGACGCGGCGGGACGAGGGGGAATGCCTGAGGTCAATGATGGGCGCAACGGTGCAGGCCCGCGAACCGGCAACTCGCCTTTTCGTTCTGGCGTAAGAGGGCGCGGGTGCAACGTCGCAGTTTCTTCACTTTGCTACAAGCGGTGATGGAATAACCCCATTGCCGAGTGACCGAAGTTGATCGAACACTTGGTGGGATCGAGTCGATCTCCTGGACAGGGTCTCCTCGCCAGGCTGTCGCGCTGCTTAGCGGAGGCCGAGATTCGGCCGCTTGTACCAACCTACTCGGGACACAGGTCGCGCATCTCGATCAGCTCCCGCAATTTGGTGTTGAACAGTGCCGCCAGATAGGCGAGCGCCTAACGGCGATCGGGAGCGTGCCGCCTCTCATCAGAGCCATCGTGAGTCAAGAAGGTGCGCCGGCGCGGCGGTGGGCCTGGGTATTCGCCGCGTCCCAAAACCATCAGTCGCGGCCGCGCCGTATCACCGTCTCCCCGGACGGGAGACGGACGAGCCCCCGCACCGTCGCGAACTGGGTCCCGGGTCTCCGGGCCTGCGGCCCATCGCCCGGGATGACGGTCCCGCCGCCCGCGCGATCCCGGGACCGCCGAACCCTTGGCCGTCGCCCGGGCTCTTCGATCCCCTGGCCGAGCATCTCGGCTGCGACGCCGGCGCGGCCTCGGCGTCATCCCGGGCGAGGGCCGCAGGCCCGAGGACCCGGGATCCAGCCGAACGACGGGACGCGACCGGGGTCGGATCTGCACGAGCTGCACCCGATGTGCTGAGCTTCGGGCGCCCCGGACTGGCCGCACCGTCGCGAACGGATTTCGGGGCTGCGGCCCGTCGCCGGGGATGCGCGGCCGCCCGGGCTATCCCGGGACGGAAGCGCCCTTCGCGGTCGCCAGGCGCGGCTCGCCGATCCCGGTCGCGTCGCCGACGGTGTCGATCACGGCGTGGAGGGTGCGGGACAGGTCCGCCACCGTGTCCTGAATCTGGCGCCAGGTGTCTCGCGAGGCGGCCCGGACCTCGCGGGATTGCCGGATCAGGTCGACGGGATTGGCGATCGTCAGCGTCGGCGCGACGGCGCGCGACGAGGCCGGGCCCTGCGGGTCGAGATGAGCGTCGCGGAACATCAGCGCGGCCCAGTAGACGTCACGGCCCGCCTCGTCGCGGACGGCGATGCCGAGATCCTTGCCACCCCGGTCGCGAATGACCTCCCGGGCAATGTCCACCAGGAGTCCGGAGGCCAGATCCGCAGCATCTTGCGACTGCGGGAAAGCATCTCCGAACTCGTCCTTGACGACGTTGTTGCCGTCGAACAGATCGAAGAAGTAGTGCGGCATAGCGAGTCCCCAGGTCGCGACGACGTCCCATACGTCAAGGCTGTTCAGAAAACTGTCTTTTGTCAATTCGGAAGTTGGCGCCCGGGTCGGTCGGCACGGCGCGAGAAAACGCCGCGTCCCGCGACGCGGCGGCCCCCTCCGCCGTGGGGACCCGCCCGGACGGCGACGGGCCGGCTCGGCACCGAACCGCGCCGCCGGTTCCCGAAAGCGTCTTCCGCCCGGCCGGATTCGGTGCAGAATGGTCCGCGAGACGCGACGAGCCGAAAACGGCCGGCGCTTGCGGCGCCCCGACCGGGGCACCGCTCCTGGGGAGGATTTCATGGTGCAGGCTCGAGGCACGCCGCGCGTGAGGCGCATCCAGACCATCTCGCTGGCGCTGCTGGTGACGGCCGGGGTGGTCAACTACGTCGACCGCGCCACGCTGGCGGTGGCGAACCCGCTCATCCGGCAGGACATGGGGCTGTCGCTCGGCGACATGGGCCTGCTGCTGTCCGCCTTCCTATGGGCCTATGCCTTCGCGCAGCTGCCCGCCGGCGTTCTGGCCGACCGCCTCGGGCCGCGGCGGATGCTCACGCTCGGGCTCGCCTGCTGGTCGCTCGGCCAGATGCTCGGCGGCATCGTCTCGTCCTTCTGGGAGTTCGTCGGCGCCCGCATCGTGCTCGGCATGGGCGAAGCGCCGCATTTCCCGACCTGCGCCCGCGTGTCGCGCGACTGGTTCAACATCCGCCAGCGCGGCACCGCCACGGGCATCTGGAACTGCGCGTCCTCGCTCGGCACCTTCGTGGCGCTGCCGCTGCTCACCTTCCTGATGGTGAGCCTCGGCTGGCGGGCCATGTTCGTCGCCATGGGGGTGGCGGGGCTCGTCCTCGCCGCCACGGTCTATCTCGTGTTCCGCAACCCGCGGGACGTGGCGCTGACCGACGAGGAGCGCGCCTTCCTGCGCGAGGGCGACGCGCCCGGCGCGCCCGTCCGCGTCACCTGGGCCGACTGGAAGCGGCTCTTCGCCTACAGGACCACCTGGGGCATGATCATGGGCTATTTCGGCTGCATCTACATGACCTGGCTCTACACGGCCTGGCTGCCGGGC
>CAXTCV010000456.1:0-2546 GCA_964242725.1 uncultured Methylobacterium sp. | reverse complement strand
CGGGGACGTGCACGGCGGCGACCCCGACGCCTGGGACCGCATGCTGAACCTCAACATCAACGCGGTCTTCCGCTGCATCCATGCTGTGCTGCCCCACATGGTGGAGCGGGGCTCGGGCGACATCGTGGTGACGAGCTCGGTGGCGGGCGTCGTGCCGGTGGTGGTCGAGCCGATCTACACCGCCTCTAAGCATGCCGTGCAGGCCTTCGTGCATACCCTGCGGCGGCAGGTGATGAAGCGGGGCATCCGGGTCGGCGCGGTCCTGCCCGGGCCGGTCGTCACCGCGCTCCTCGACGACTGGCCGAAGGCCAAGCTCGACGACGCGCTCGCCAACGGCGGGCTGATCCAGCCCGTCGACGTCGCCGAAGCCGTGCTGTTCATGCTGACGCGGCCGAAAGGCGTCGTGATCCGCGACCTCGTGATCCTGCCCCAGACCGTCGATCTCTGAATCGGGATCGAAGGGCCTTCGACCCTTCGCGGGGCGCGGGGCAGCCCCGGAGGAGTTCGGCATGGTAGATCGACCAGCCCCGCCTCGCTGTCATCCCGGGCGCGCCCCGGGATCCTGCCGAGTGACGGGGTGTCACGCGTCACGGGAAAGCCCGGCCGCACCGCTGGATCCCGGGGCAAGCCCGGGATGACGGAGGGTGGGGCGAGGCTCGCAATCACAAGTCGATCCGTTCGGGGCCATCGGCCGTCGGACACCAGATGTCAGAGGCTTTCATGGACCACGTCATCGGCGTCGACATCGGCACGCAGAGCACCAAGGCGGTGCTGGTCGGGCGGGACGGGGCCATCCTGGCCCAGGCGTCGCGCGCCTACGCGCCCGACACGCCGCGCCCGAACTGGGCCGAGCAGCACCCTGACGTGTGGCTCGCCGCCGTCGAGGCCACCGTGGCCGAGGTGGCGCGCGCCGCGCCCCAGGGCGGCGTCAAGGCGATCTGCGTGTCGTCGCTCTACGGCGGCTCCGGCATCCCGGTCGATGCCGATCTGCAGCCGCTCCATCCCTGCCTGATCTGGATGGACCGCCGCGCCGAAGCGCAGGTCGCCTGGGTCAAGGCCCATCTCGACCTCGCGCATCTCGGCCGCGTCACCGGCAACGGCGTCGACAGCTACCACGGCTTCACCAAGATGATGTGGCTGCGCGACGAGCGGCCGGACGTGTGGGAGCGCACGGCGCTGTTCCTGCCGCCCAACGCATACGTGATCCAGCGCCTGACCGGAGAGGTCGCGGTCGATCATTCGTCGGCGGGCAACATTGGCGGCGTCTACGACGTCACGGCCCGCGCTTGGTCCACCGAGACGCTCGACCTGCTCGGCATCCCGGCCAGCATGATGCCCGAGCGCCTCGTCGCCCCAACCGATGCGGTCGGCGGCCTGACGCCCGAGGCGGCGGCCCGCCTGGGTCTCTCCGCCGGCATGCCGGTGATCGCCGGCGGGGTCGACGCCGCGGTCGCCACCTACGCCGCCGGTGTGGTCAAGCCCGGCCACCACGTCGCCATGATCGGTACAAGCATGTGCTGGGGCTATGTCGCACCCACGGCCGACGCCGCGCACGGGCTCATCGCCTTCCCTTACGTGGTCGGTGACGACCTCTACGTCTTCGGCGGCGCCGCAACGGCGGGCGCCTCGGTTACCTGGTACCGCGAGCAGTTCTGCCAGGCGGAGGTCGCCGAAGGGCTCGCAACGGGCCGCGACCCCCACGCGATACTTGAGGATGCGGCAACCGCCGTCGCGCCGGGTTCGGACGGCGTGGTGTTCCTGCCCTACCTCATGGGCGAGCGGTCGCCCGTGTGGGACGGACGGGCCTCGGGCGCCTTCGTGGGTCTGAACCTGTTCCACACCCGCGCGCACCTCTACCGCGCCGTGCTGGAAGGAGTGACGCTCGCGCTGCGCCACAACATGGAGGCGGGCGCCAAGGGCTCGGTTCCCCTCGAGCCCCGGCTCGTCGTGGTCGGCGGCGCGGCGCGCTCCGATCTCTGGATGCAGATCATCGCCGACGTCACCGGCTACCCGGTCTGGACCATCCGCGAGGACGTGGAAGCCGCACTCGGCGCCGCCCGCCTGGCGGCGCTGGGCGTCGGGCTGATCGCCACCGACGACCGTGACAGCTGGATCACGTTGGTCAAGCGCGCCGCCCCCGACCCGGCCCGCAGGTCGCGCTACGACGCGGTCTTCGCGGTCTACGCCGGCCTCTACCCCGCCCTGCGGGATTCGATGCACGCCTTAGCAGCCCTGCGTGGTTCCAGTTCGTAGATCGATAACGCAGGTTCATGATGACGGCGTACCGAGACTCGTCTCAAGATCCCGAAATGTGATCGACCCAGCGTGATGCTTGTGGCGCTCGAGCAAGTACCCCTTCGCGGATAGGCACTGACGAGATCGTTTTCTCAGAAAGCCAACGGGCGGTCAGCACCGGTCGGGCAACCTGACGCGGCCCTGGCGCGAAACGTCGGGACAGCCAGATGAGACATGGATGGCGGTGAACGAGCGTCTAACAGGCCGCTGAAAAAGGCTCGGCGAGTCGGCCAGTTCGTGATTCACTCCGC
>CAXTCV010000455.1:0-2547 GCA_964242725.1 uncultured Methylobacterium sp. | reverse complement strand
TCACGGTGCCGCCGGGCGGGCCGCGCACCAAGCCTCGGGCGCTCAACGCCGCCCTGCCGCTCGCCCGCGGGGACCTGCTCACCGTCTACGACGCCGAGGACCACCCCGATCCCGGGCAGTTGCGGCTGGCCGCCGCGCTGTTCGCGCGCCTGCCCGGGCGCACCGCCTGCCTCCAGGGCCGGCTCGTGATCGACAACGCCGACGATTCCTGGCTCTCCCGCGTCTTCGCCCTGGAATATGCGGGGCTGTTCGACGTGCTGATCCCGGCGCTCGCGCGCTGCGGCCTGCCGGTCCCCCTCGGCGGTACCTCGATGCACCTGCGCACCCGGGTGCTGCGGGCCCTGCGCGGCTGGGACTCCGCGAACGTGACCGAGGACGCCGATCTCGGGATCCGGCTGGCGCTCGCGGGCTACACGGTCGGCGACCTGCCGAGCGCCACCCTCGAGGAGGCCCCGGCCCGGTTCGGGCCGTGGCTCGCCCAGCGCACCCGCTGGCTGAAGGGCCTGGTCCAGACCAGCCTCACCCACGGGCGCCATCCGCTGGCCAACGCGCGCCGCCTCGGGGCGCTGGACGTGCTCTGCGCCGTGGCCCTGGTTCCGGGCACCGTGGCCTCGGCGCTCGCCTATCCGGTGTGCCTCGCCGCAGCGGCCTGGGCCTTCCTGGTCCTGGAGATCCCGGCCGCCCCCGTCTTCCTCGACAATCTCGCCACGGGGCTCGCGATCACCCTGTTCGGGACCGGGCTCGTCGCCCTGATCCTCCCGGCCCTGCTCGGCTGCGCCCGGCGCGGCTGGGGCGACCTCGCCCAATCGGTCCCGTTGATGCCCGCCTACTTCCTGCTGGTCAGCGTGGCGGCGTGGCTGGCGCTGATCGAGCTGGTCCGCACCCCCGAGCGCTGGAACAAGACCCCGCACGGCTTGGCGCGCACGTCCCGGAGCGGCCGGCTGCGACCCGTGCACCCCGTCCCGGCAACCGCCTTCCGGGACGAGGCCCCGGGTCACGCCCGCGGGCGGCCCCTGGCGCGGGATCGCGCTTTCCCGTGATCGGCATCAGCCCTGCCCGGAACCGCTCGCCTCTGCGCGATCATCCGCCCGCGCCGCGGGCGGCTCCTGCGGTCGTTCAGCCGGGCGCTCGCCCGGGACCCCCTCTGCATCCGCCCGACGCGCTGAGTGCGGCGCAACATTTCCGGCGCAACATTTCCGGCGCAACACTTGCGGCCCTCGTGCCGTTGTCGTCCGAAGGCGGATGCTCACCATGGCCACGATCGCGATCCTGATCGGCACCCAGGCAGGGGCGCGGCTGCTGGCCGCCGCCTCCGAGCGGGAGGCGGCCCTGTCGGCCGAGGCGTTCCTGCTGCGCCTGCCCGTCCGGGCGCTCCCGGCCCCGCTCTGGGTGCAATGCGCCGACCCGGCGGTCAGCGGACGCCTCACCGGGTATCTCAATGCCCTCCAGGCCGAGCAGGTGCGCGAGCGCGCCGTCCGGACCTGACGCATCCCCGGGCGCCCGGCGGTTGCCGGCTCTCGACGGACGCGGCGCCCATCGGCAGATCGGCCCATCGGTCCGGTTCCGGTTCCGGTTTCCGGGGGGATGCGCTAACGCCACCGGCATGAGCGAGACACGCGAGACGGGCCGATCCGGCGGGGCGGATGCGTCCACCAAGGCGCCCACCGGGGGCGCGCCGGCGGAGGAGACCGCCCTGGGCCGGCTCCTGGGCCTGATGGCGGTGCTGCGCGACCCCGTCCGCGGCTGCGCCTGGGACGTGGCGCAGACCCCGGCCAGCATCGTGCCCTACACGATCGAGGAGGCCTACGAGGTCGCCGACGCGGTGGCGCGCGGCGACCGGGACGACCTGCGCGACGAACTCGGCGACCTGCTCCTGCAGGTGGTGTTCCACGCCCGCATGGCCGAGGAGCAGGGCGCCTTCGCGTTCGACGACGTGGCCCGGGCGATCGGCGACAAGCTGGTGCGCCGCCATCCGCACGTGTTCGCGCCGGACGGGACGCGCCTGCCGGCGGGGTCGCCGGTGCGCGATCCCGCGCAGGTCGAGGCGCAATGGGCGGCGATCAAGGCGCAGGAGCGGGCGGCGCGGGGGGCAGCCCGGGCGGCGGCGGACTCCGCGCCGGACCTGCTGGACGGGGTCGCCCGCGCGCTCCCGGCCCTCGCCCGGGCGGAAAAGATCTCCCGGCGGGCGGCCGCCTACGGCTTCGACTGGGACAACGCCGCCCAGGTGGTCGGCAAGGTCCGGGAGGAGACCGACGAGGTCGCCGAGGCCCTGGCGGCGGCCGACTGGCCGGCCGTCGCCGAAGAGATCGGCGACCTCCTGTTCGCGGTGGCGAATCTCGCCCGCCATGCCGGGATCGACCCGGAGGCGGCCCTGCGCGACGGCACCGCCAAGTTCGAGCGCCGCTTCGCCGCCATGGCCGCGCACCTGCGGGCGGCCGGCGGGGACCTCGGCCGGTCGGACCTGTCCGCCCTGGAGGCCGCCTGGCAGGCGGCAAAGCGCGACGAGGGGGACCATCGGACCGGGTAGCGCATCGTCCCGACAGGTGG
>CAXTCV010000454.1:0-2549 GCA_964242725.1 uncultured Methylobacterium sp. | reverse complement strand
GACGGCGAGATCGCCGCCGACGTGGCGCTGAACCGCGAGCGCATGGCGGCCTATCCGTTCTGCCGCCTGACCGACGTCGCCAACGTGCTGGTGATGCCGGCCTTCCACTCGGCCTCGATCTCGACCCACATGCTCCAGGAGCTCGGCGGCGCCACGCTGATCGGACCGATGATCGTCGGGCTCGACCGTCCGGTCCAGATCGTGCCGCTCGGCGCCCGCGACTCGGACATCGTCAACATGGCGGCACTGGCGGCCTTCAACATCGGGGGGTGAGGCAGCCCCTTCTCACGGCCTGGACGTCGCCCGCGATGTCCAGGCTGCCCTGCCCATGAAGCGATCGCGGGACGGCACCGATCCTGCCCTCCGCCTCCGTCGCCTGTCCTGCCCGGTGCTAGGCTTCCATGGGACGCATTGCATCGCCGACGCTCCGCGTCATCGAGTCCGGGTCGTCACCCTCGGCGTGAGCTCAGCCCGACACGAACTGGAGGAAGAACAGCGCGAAGGCGATCATCCCGAGCCCGAGCGCGCTCGCGCCGACCCTGCGCAGCACCGCGCCGGACACGAGCCCCGGTACCGCCGCAGGTTTCCTGGTAAGAAAGATGTCGGCCATGTTTCGCTTCTCTGCCGGGTTGCCGGCCAGGGAGCCGTAAACGACGCGAATGCAACCAAAACATGAAGCACATTCAAGATCAAGCGCCGCCGCGAAGGCTATAGCCTGCTTGTTGCAATGGAACCCTTCGCGACCGCACCAGTAGCGGACTCGGCCTCACCAACGTCATGCTGGCCCGCTCTCGCCCGTCGAGCCGCTGGCTCCACGGGGATCGCCGGGTCACGCCTGCCCGCGATTCGGTGCGTGGCCCTCGTCGGTGTTGGCTGAAAAATTTCGCGCGACCGCCGCATGACAGCGACGATGCGCCGCCGGGCCGCGACTTCGGTGGCTCGCAGGCAGCAGAGATTTTCAACCTTCCGGTGCCATCCTCCTCGAAGCGCATGGGGCCAGCCCGGCCCCAGGCCGCCCATCCGGGGCCGGAGTCGTTCATGAGTGCCGCCGCCTCGATCGCCGCTCCGCTGCCGCCCGGCCCCGACGTGACGGTCCGTCACGAGTCGAGCGTGAGCTTCGCCGAAACGGCGGCCCTGGCCGCCGAGGCCTTCGGCACGGGGTCCGGCCGGTTCACCGCCGAAGGCCTCCGGTGGTTCTACGAGGAGGCCTATGGGGAAGGCACGACGGTGCTGGCCGCCACCGTGGGCGGGCGCAAGGTCGGCCAGGCCGCCCTGCTCCACCAGACCATCATGGTGGAAGGCCGCCCCGAACGGGCCGTCGCCCTGGTGGACGTCTTCGTCCTCGAGGCGCACCGGTCGCTCGCCGCCGTGGTGGGGCTCTACCGCGCCGTCGAGGCCGCCTGCCGCGAGCGCGGCGTGCGCTTCATCCTGTCGGTCCCGAACGCGGCGGCGATCGACGTCAACGCCCGCATCCTGCGCTTGAAGCAGGTCGCGCGGCTCGACATCCGCATCGGCCTCGCCGGCCTGCCCGTGCCGGGCGTCGCGGTGGCGTCGCACCGCGTCGCGGATCTCGACGCGGATCGGGGCCGGCACATCCTCGCCGGCTTTTGCGGAGGAGCGCAGACGGGACTGGCCTGGACGCCCGAGCGCCTGTGGGCGCGGCTCGGCCGTCCGGGGGTCGCCTACGGGCTCCACGTCGGAGACCGGCTTCTGGCCGTCTCGGCGCCGCGCTCGGATCGGCGCGCCCCGCACGCTCTGATCTGCGCCCTGCTGCCCCGGCCCGGGGTCGAGGTGAGGCGCCGCGACGTCGCGGCGGCGGTGGCGGCCGCCTGTCGGATGCAGCGTCGGCCGCTCTTCGTCTATGCCGGGATCAACGACGCCGTGCCCTTGCCGGGGCTGCTCCTGCCCGCCCGGTTGCGGCCCTCGCCGATGGTGCTCCAGCTGCGGGACCTCGAGCGCGGCGCCCCGCCCGTCGCCGTGGGGCGGTTCGAGACCCTGGATTTCGACTTCGCCTGAACGCTTCGACCGGCGTCACAGGATCGTGGACACCGTTCCGGCCCGCCGTGCGCCCAGCCTCCGATCGCGATAGGGTGGCGGCATGGCCGTCACCAGCACCACCGTCCGCCACGCCGAAGCCTCGTCGGACGCGGCGCCGCCCCCGCCGGATCCGCGCCTCGGCCCGGACGCCGCGCCGGACCGGGTCACGCCGATGATGGCGCAATATCTCGGCATCAAGGCCGACCACCCCGACGCGCTGCTGTTCTACCGCATGGGGGATTTCTACGAGCTCTTCCTGGAGGATGCCGTGGTGGCGGCCTCGGTGCTCGGCATCGTGCTGACCAAGCGCGGCAAGCACCAGGGCGAGGACATCGCCATGTGCGGCGTCCCCGTCGAGCGCTCCGACGACTATCTCCACACCCTTATCGCCCGGGGCCATACGGTGGCAGTCTGCGAACAGACCGAGGATCCCGCGGAAACCAAGAAGCGCGGCTATAAATCGGTCGTGCGCCGCGCCGTGGTGCGCATCGTGACGCCCGGCACCATCACCG
>CAXTCV010000453.1:0-2552 GCA_964242725.1 uncultured Methylobacterium sp. | reverse complement strand
GCGATGGTTGTGGGAAGTTGCCAGAAAGGCACAGATTCCGGGGGGGTGAAGCGCTGCCGGACCTGTCCGGGGTCGAGATTCGAGGCGATCAGGTAGGTGTCGAACGACTCGGGCGGTGCGTCCGGCGCGAGAACCCGCACGTCCGAGAGCTCCCAATAGCCGTCGTGGAGCGTGGCCCGGGCGGCCACGAGCTGGTCCACGAACTTGCCGGACTCGTCGAAGGCGAAGACCGAGACGCCCGACAGGGTCGTGGTGCCCTCGATCGCGGTCTCGGCGCGCAGGATCGCCTCCCCGTCGATGCCCCTCTGGCGGATCCAGAGGTCCTTGCCCGAACTCGCCTTGGTCGCCTTCGCGAAGATCCGCGCCTCGATCTCGGTGGAGCGCTGCTTCAGCATCGCCGAGACCGGGTTGTAGATCCCGACCGCGGCGGCCCCGAGGGCCAGGGCCACGAAGATGCCGGGCTGGAGGAACTGCCACGCGGAGATCCCGGCCGCCCGGGCGACGACCAGTTCCAGCTTGCGCGAGAGCTGGAGCAGGGCCGCCATCGAGCCGAACAGGACCGCGAAGGGCAGCACGCCCTCCGCCACCGCGGGGGTGCGGTACAGGGAGAGCTGGGCCATCAGGCCCGTCGAGGCGCCCTCGGCCTCGCCGGCGCGGCGCAGCAGCTCCACGAAGTCCAGGGTGTAGACCAGCGCGAACACGGTGACGAAGACGCCGAGCACCGTGCGGGCGAAGCGGGCGGCGAAGTACCGCCCCAGGGTCGGACCAATCAGCATCGCCGGGTCACGCCGCCGGGGCGAGGCGGCGGCCGCCCCCGGGGCCGCGCAAGCCCCGCGCCAGGGCGGCGTTGAAGGCCTGCACGCGCGGCCGGAAGAAGATCAGCAGGCAGGACAGCGCGATGGCGAGCAGCGGCACGCCGTAGACCGCCGCCACAGCGGCCTGGCTGCGCGCGGCCGCGCTGACGGCCGCGAATCCGGCGATGCGCAGGCCCACGACGGCGAGGATCGCGCCCGCGATGGCGAGGCCGCGTCCCTGCCGGGTCGTCCTCGGATCTCCGAGCGCCGCGAAGGCGATGAAGGCGAGCGCCAGGGGATACAGGCAGGCGGAGAGCCGATCGTGCAGCTCGGCCCGGAAGCGGCCCTTCTGCAGCTTGTAGTAGCCCTCGCCCAGATCGGGGAACAGGAGCTGCGTGGTCGAGCGCTCGCGGGGCTTGTAGATCGTGTCGGAATCCGGGGGGGCGAAGGCGGCGAGGTCGATCGTGTAGCGCTCGAAGGTCAGGATCGAGGAGTCGCGCGAGTCCTTCTGCTGCTGATGGACGCTGCCGTTCTCCAGGATCAGGTAGCTCTGCCCGTCGATGTCCACGGCGTTGCCGCGATCGGCCAGATAGACCTTGGTCTTGCCGGCCTCGCGGCGGTCCTGGATGAACAGGCCCTTCAGGGTTCCGCCCGGTCCGCGCTCGCGGAAGTGGAAGGTGATGCCGTTGTCGAGCTGGGTGAACTGCCCCTCCTTGACGACGTTGGCGATGAAATCGCCGCGCACCCGGGTGATCACGTCGCGCAGTTCCTGGAAGCTCGCCGGCATGACGACCACCACCAGGAACCCCACCAGGAAGCTGACGATCACCGCCAGCCTCCGGAACGGGCGCAGGAGCGCACCTGGCGGCATGCCGGCGGCCGCCATCACGATCAGCTCGGAATCGCCGTTCAGCTTGTTCAGGGCGTAGACGCTGCCGATGAACAGCGCCACCGGCGCGATCACCACGATCAGCGTCGGCAGCGACAAGCCCGTGACGAACAGGAAGACGAGCAGTGTCTGGCCCTTCGCGGTCACGAGGTCGAGTTCGCGCAGGGCCTGCGTCAGCCAGATCGTACCGGTCAGGCCGACCAAGCAGGCCAGGGTGGCGCCCAGGGCGATCCGGAAGATGTAGCGCTCGATCTGCCTCATCGGCCCGGCAGTCCCGCTTCAAGCTCGTCCCGGAAGGCAGTCCCGGCTTCCGGCGAAAGACGATGCGTATCAAGTCCATGGGCACGACGGACCGAATGCGTCATCCGGCCAGCCGCACCTATCCCTTCGCGCCCTCGGTGCGGCAGGGACCCGACAAAAGGGGCGATTCGAGGGCTTTCAAGCCGCGTTGCGTTCTTCGCCTCAGCGGCTACACAGGGCGAATGGCCCGCGCGGCGGCGTGTGGGCGGTATGGACGGCTCCGGACAATCGGGCAGGGCGGACGGGTATGGCGGACGGTATCGAGATCGGTTTCGGTCCCCTCGAACGGGGCGGCCAGGGCCCGGGAGGATCCGGCGATCTCGTGGTTTTCGTCGGCGACGACCTCGCCCTCGGGGCCGCGGCCCGGGAGGTGCTGGGTGCCGCCGGGGCGGATCTCGTCGCCCGCGCGGCCGCGTCCGAGAAGTTCAAGGGTCGTTCGCTCAGCGCCATGGTTCTGGCCGCGCCTTCGGGCATCGACGCGGACCGTCTCGTGGTGGTGGGCCTCGGCTCCGACAAGGACCGGGCCAAGACCGACTGGCCGGTGCTCGGCGGCTTCACCGCCGGCAAGG
>CAXTCV010000452.1:0-2565 GCA_964242725.1 uncultured Methylobacterium sp. | reverse complement strand
GACTTCTTCTCGGAGCCGCCGCGGGTGTAGATCGTGCCGTCGACCAGCGCGCCGACGTTGTCGGGGGTCACGCCGCCGTAGCCGGCGATATGGTCGGCGCCGCCGTCGTAGCCGACCACCGTGTCGAACACGTTCGGGACCGCATCGGTGTCGAACAGGAACAGCAGCTTCTTCGTCATCTTTTTTCGGACCTTTCCGTCGCGATTAAGCCGCGCCGTCGCGCGTTCCTGTGCAGCAGGTTTCTGTTGGCCTGCGGAGAATCGGGCGGGACGGATCCGCGGATCTGAATGCTCTGAGACCGTCGCCGGGCGCGGCGCGGGTCCCCGCTCCCGTGCGGGAGAGGGACAGGGTGAGGGGTGCGACTTGTCCGGATAGACCCGGTCCCGCACCCCGACCCTCTCCCGCACGGGCGAGGGAGCCCGTCGCGCTATTCGACCACGTTCTGCGGCTTGCCCGCCACGAACGCCTCGACATTGTCGACGAGCTGGTCGGCGAGGATCTGCATCGCCTCCTTGCTGGCCCAGGCCACGTGGGGCGTGACGATCAGGTTCGGCAGATCGGCCTCGCACAGGATGTTGCCGTCCTTGGGCGGCTCCTGCGCGACCACGTCGAAGCCCGCCCCCGCGATGGTGCCGTCCTTGAGCGCAGCGAGCAGCGCCGCCTCGTCCACGAGCCCGCCCCGGGCCGTGTTGATCAGGATGGCGTTCGTCTTCATCTTCTTGAGCTCGGCGGCGCCGATCAGCCCCTTGGTGTCGGGGGTGAGCGGCACGTGCAGGGTGATCACGTCGGACTGCGTGAGGATCGTCTCGAAGTCGACGAGCCCCTCCTGGGGGAACACGTCGTAGGCCAGAACCTTCATGCCCAGCGCCTCGGCGCGCTTGCCGATGGACTTGCCGAGCGCCCCGTAGCCGACGATCCCCAGCGTCGAGCCGGCGATGTCGTAGATCGGGTAGTCGAAGTAGCAGAACTGCTTGGACTTCGCCCAGTCGCCCCGCCGCACCGAGTTGGCGTAGGGCACGATCGCCCGGCGCAGGGCGAACATCAGCCCGACCACGTGCTCCGGCACCGTGTTGAACGCGTAGTTGCGGATGTTGACGACCGTGATGCCCTGCGCCTTGGCCTGGGCCTTGTCGACCACGTCGGTGCCGGTGGCGGCCACCGCGATCAGCTTCAGGTCGGGGAGCTGCTTCAGCGTCTCGGCCCGCATCGGGACCTTGTTGATCAGCGCGATCTCGGCGCCCTGGAGGCGGGACACCGTGTCCTCCGGCGTCCAGGTCGAGTCGTGCTCGACGTATTCGTGCGGGAAGTCGAACGGTCGGACCCTGGCATCGAGGGATTCACGGTCCAGGAACACGATCTTCTTGGTCATAGGACCCCTCTCGAACGACGGGCGGCTTCCTCGATCGTCTTGGTCTTCCTTGCGCGTCGGGGCGGGCCCGGCAACCCGGTCCCGCCCCGATCGCGGGCGCGGATCACGCCTTATGCAGCGGATTCTCGCGCAGGTAGCTGGAGGCGGCGGCGACGCCGGAGCCCGGCGTGACCTTGATGCCGCAATCGAGCATCGCCATCTCGGCGCCCGCGATGGCGCCGAGCAGCGACAGCTCGTTCAGATCGCCCAGATGGCCGATGCGGAACACCTTGCCGGCGACTTTCGACAGGCCGGCCCCGAGGGACAGGTTGTATCGGTCGTAGGCGTGGGTGATCACCTTGGCGGCGTCGGCCCCCTCCGGCACCACGATCGCCGTGACCGTGTCGGAGTTCCACTTGGGCTCCTTGGCGCAGGGCTTGAGGCCCCAGGCCGCCACCGCCTGGCGGGTCGCCTCGGCGAGCACGTGATGGCGGTGGTAGATGTTCTCCAGCCCCTCCTCCTTCACGATCGCCAGGGCCTCGCGCAGGCCGTAGAGCAGCGGCAGGACGGGGGTGTAGGGGAAGTAGCCGGTGGCGTTGGCGGTAAGCTGGTCCTTCCAGGCGAAGTAGGCATGGCCGAGCCGGTCGTTGCGGCCGGTGCCGCCCTCGGCGATCTTGAGCGCCTTGGGGCTGATGCAGATCAGGCCGAGGCCGGCCGGCAGCATGAAGCCCTTCTGCGAGCCGGCGATGGCGCAATCGACGCCCCACTCGTCCATCTTGAACGGCAGCGAGCCGATCGACGAGATGCCGTCCACGAACAGGAGCGCCGGGTGGCCGGCGGCATCGATCGCCTTGCGCACCGCGCCGATGTCGCTGGTGACGCCGGTGGCGGTCTCGTTGTGGACGACCATCACGGCCTTGATGGCGTGGTCCTTGTCGGCCCGGAGCGCGTCCTCGATCTTCTGCGGATCGGCGCCGGCCCCCCACTCCTCCTCCTGGACGATCACGTCGAGGCCGAGGCGCTGGGCCATGTCGACCCAGAGATGGCTGAACTGGCCGTAGCGGGCGGTCAGCACCTTGTCGCCGCGGCACAGGGTGTTGGACAGGGCCGATTCCCAGATGCCGGTGCCCGAGGACGGGAACAGGATGACGGTCCCGGCGGTCGAGCCGAACACGATCTTGGAATCCTGGAGCAGCGGCTTCACCAGCTCGGGGAAG
>CAXTCV010000451.1:0-2571 GCA_964242725.1 uncultured Methylobacterium sp. | reverse complement strand
CGGCCGATGCGTCCGAACCCGTTGATGGCAACCTTCGTCACGGCGTCACTCCTTCACCTGATGCGGCTCCCACCGCGCGTCACCGCCCCTGGGCGCGGCCCGCGGGGGATTTCGGCTCCCCGCCTCCGTGCCGTCCGGGCCGGGCGGATCTGGGCGGGCGGGTTTGAACCGGCGATGAACCGGACCGGGAGAGACCGGGCTTCGCCGCCCGCGACCGTTGGAGCGCACGGAGCCGGCCGAGCCTCGGGACTGTCTCGGACCGACGATCCGGCATGTCTCGCGCGGTCCCATTCGGGAGCGCGCGGCTGTCTAGCATGGCGCCCCGACCTGTCAAACGCGCGGCCGTGACAAAGACCTTCGATTCTCCGACGAATAAACAGGGATCTTCGGGCTCGACTGGCCGGGCCGGGCGATCCCGGGCTCGGACGTTACTTTGCGCTGGAATTCCGGCGGCATTCGACCGAAAGCTTCGGGTCGGAACGGACGAACGACCATGGCCGACGGGACCGAAACCAGCGTGATCGACGAGGCTCTCGCCCGGCTTGAAGCCGCCGTGAGCCGCATGGACGCCGTCGTCCAGCACCGCCTGGCGACCGCCGCCCAGCCGGACGACCGGGATGCCGAGCTCGCCCTGATGGACGAGGATCGGGCCCGCCTCGCCGCCGCCCTCGACGCGGCGAGCGCCCGGCTCGCGCAGGTGACCGCCACGACCGGCGCGGTCGGGCACCGCCTCGACCGGGCGATCGAGACCGTCCAGGATGTCCTCGGGCGATCCTGATACGGCATCCGCGCCATCCGGGACGCCGATCGGAGCCGCTCGTGCCGCAGATCAACGTGACCATCGACGGCCGCACCTACCGCATGGCCTGCGGGGAGGGCGAGGAAGCCCATCTCACCGGGCTCGCCGAAACCCTCGACGGGCGCATCGGCGCAATGCGCAAGGATTTCGGCGCCATCGGCGACATGCGGCTGCAGGTGATGGCGGCGCTGACGATCGCGGACGAGCTGGCGGAGCTGCGCGGTCGGCTCGCCGCGCTGGAGACGGAGGCCGCCGCGTTGCGCATCGCCGCCGAGGCCGCCGAACGGGGGAGGGCGACCGATGCGGAGCGGGCCGCGGCGGGGATCGGCCGCGCGGCCGAACGGATCGGGAAGCTCGCGGAGGCGCTCGGGGGATCCGCGCCGCGGGGGTGAGGGTTCAGCGCGGGCACGGCACCGCGGAGGACCTGACGCGGGCTGCCACTTGCCGGTCGACCCGGTCCTTCGCGGCGCCGACCGGTGCGATGCCGCATCGTCCGAGCGTGTTTTGCGCCCGCGCAGGCGACGACATCAACCGTGGCGGCGGATCGGATGTCAGTCTCGACCGCCGCAGCGCCGAGGAAACGGGTGCGGCCGGCGACGCTGAAACGACCGATGGGCCGCCGGACCGTCGCCGATCATCTCGGTCTCCAGCGCCACAAGGCGATTCTGATCGTTCCGGGTCGGCTCGCGCGGCTCACCACCGGCGGAGCGCTGCTTTCAGTGCGCCATCAGGCAGCAGATCGGCGTGGCGTCCAGGACATCCCGCGTCGCGCCGCCGAAGGCCCACTCCCGCAGGCGGGAATGGCCGTAGGCGCCCATGACGATGAGATCGGCCTCCTGCTGGCGGGCGAACCGAAGGATCTCGGCACCGTCGCTTTCGGCAGCGCTGAGGAGGTGTGCGGTCGTCCGGGCGCCGTGCCGCGCCAGGTGGGCGGCGACGTCCTGCGCGCCCTCCAAGCGGGCGTTGTCGCCCACGGAGGCGACGAAGACCTGTTCGGCGGACCGGATGAAGGGGAGTGCCCCCGAGACGGCGCGGCGGGCTTCGGACGTATCCTTCCAGGCCACGACGATGCGGCACGCCCGAAGGTCGATCACGTCGGGTGGAACCACCACGACCGGGCGGGCCGCCTCCATCAGGACGGGGCCCGGCAGCACGCCCAGGGGGCCCGGGTCGAGATCGGTCGGAGCGGTCCGGCCGAGCACCAGCAGATCCGCGGCCCGCGCCTGCTCGACGAGGTAGGCGAGCGGGCTGTCGACACCCCCGCGCCACGCCGTGCGGGGTGCCCCCCCGGCGGAGCGGGCGAACAGCCCCTGAGCCCGCTCGAGCTCATGCCGGATCTCGTCCTTGGCGCGCTCGTACTGCGCCTGCGCATCGCGGACATCATGGGCGAAGAGCGGCACCGGCGCATCGGCGGCGGCGACCCCCGTCAGCATCGCGTCGAAGCGGTGAGCCAGGCCGGCGGCGAGACGCACGCGATCCGGCGCGCCCTCGGCGAAGTCGACGGAGACCAGGATGTTGGCGTAGGTCATGGCGCCCTCCTCGGGGCCCGATCCGGGCCCGGCGGAGGCAGTCTGGGCACCGTGCGGATCGCGGCCTTGATCCAGCGCAAATCTGGGGGCCGGCGTCCCGATGCCCGCCGAGGGGTCGCGACGCGGCCGCGTGCCTCAGCGCATGACGAACGGATTCTCCGGCGCGTCGCGGCTCGTGGAGATCCAGACGCTCTTCGTCTCCAGGAACTCGCGGATCGACTCGATGCCGCTCTCGCGGCCGAT
>CAXTCV010000450.1:0-2578 GCA_964242725.1 uncultured Methylobacterium sp. | reverse complement strand
CTCGATCGCGGTGATCGCCTGCCGGCAGGAGAGGGTCCCGCGGATCACCCAGTAGATCGAGCCCTGCCCGGTGATCTCGGCGTGGCGCTTGGGCAGGGTCCGGGTGACGTGGGACGGCGCGGCCGCCCGCCCCGCCCGGAGCGCCTCGGCCAGGACCCGCGCCTGCCGCGCCTCGAGATCGGCGATCGAGGCGGGGCCGACGCAGAGCTTGATCAGGTGCAGGGCCACGGGCGCGCGGTCTCGGTTGTCTCGGCGGGGGCCCCTGATAGAGCATGATCGGGCAAAGGGGGACCGGGTTTTCCGGACCGCCTGCGCGCCGGCGGATGCCCCATCCGGGTCGCCGCCGGCCCGTTCACGATGCGGCGCGCCGGTCAGGCGAACAGGGCGAGCCGCTGCTCCGGCGACAGGGCGTCGATCTCGGCCAGGCTCAGCGCCGCCTCCCCCCGACCTGACTCCGTCTGCATCCCGCCCGGCGCGGGGGCGGCCGCGACGATCCCGGCCCAGTCGAGTTCGGGCGCGTCCCGGGCCGGCTCGCTGTCCGCGTCTGGCGCGTCGGCCGCGCTCTGCGCGGCGTCCGAGACCGGCAGGAACACGAGATCCTCGTGCAGCGCCGGGCTCCCCGGCCGGGCCACGAGGGCGGCCGCCGTCATCGCCGGGACCTCCATGCTGATGTAGCGGTCGATGTCGCTCTGGCAGAGATCGTCCGCCTCGGCCTCTCCGGTGCCGGCCCGCACGCCTGTCGCGGCGCCGGGCGGGGACGGCACCCGTGCGGCCCTGTCGCCCCAGATCGCGATCATCGCCGACAGGCGGTCTTCGAGGTAGCGCAGGGTATAGACGATCCGGGCGGTGCGCTGCGCCGTGAGGTCCTGGAACGAGCAGGCCGTGTAGATCGCGGTCGCATGCAGATCGAGGGCGTCGCAGGCCGCCGCATCGGCGCCCCGCTCGCGCAGCGTCCAGGCGGATTCCTGGATCGCCTCGGCCGAGCCGAGGATGTCCGACGTCGCCCGCTCGGTCTCGCGCACGATCCCGTCGAGGGCCAGCGACGCCTGCGTCAGACGGGTCTGCTGGTGATCCGCGGCGCTGATCGCCGCGATCTCGCTCTTGGTCCGGCTGATCGCTTCGGCCATCTCGACGAGGTTGCCGCGCATCTGTCCGAACGCCTCGTGGCCGCGGTCGGCGACGACGCTCTGCTCCAGACGGGCGATCGCCCCGAGCAGCGTCTCGGTCTCGGCCCCCCGGTTGCGGCGGGCATGCTCGGCCAGGAACCAGCGCCCGCGCTCCGAGGCGGCGATCGTCGCCGCGATGGCGTCGTACTCGGCCGACGCGTTCGGGCTCGGGGTAGCGGGACCGGACATGGACTTCCCTGAACGCCCGTTGCGAGCGCGACACCGCGGCAATTTGACAGGATCCGTTTAACGGGCACTTACGGGGCGGCCCGCCGCCGGACCCTCCCGTAAGCCCCCGAGCCCCCTCTTGCACCGCCCGTCCGGCCCGGCGCGCCTGTCGCTGCTCTACGCCGTGGTCTTCACCGAGATCGGCATCGCCATGCCGTTCATGCCGGTCTGGCTCGACGCCCTCGGGCTCGACGCCGGGGTGATCGGCGTCCTGCTGGCGCTGCCGATCGCCACCCGGATCGCCGCGACCGCGCCGTTGATGAGCCTGCTCGACCGCGGGCTCGGGCCCCGCCGGATGATCCTGCTCGGCAGCCTCGCGCTCAGCCTGACCTACGCGCTGATGCCCACCGCCGCGGCGATCGCCTGGCCCTGGCTCGCCGCGCTGATCGTGCTCAACGCGGTCGCCGGCGCACCGCTCGTGCCCTGCATCGACTACCTGACGCTGGCGGCCGTGCGCCGGGACGCCCGCCTCGCCTATTCCCGGATCCGGATGGCGGGTTCCGTCGCGTTCCTGCTGGCGAACCTCGCCGGCGGGCTCCTGCTCTCGGCGCTGGGCGGGCGGCTGGCGGTGCCGCTGCTGCTCACCGGCCTCGCCCTCGGGGCGGCCCTGGTGGCGTGGCGCAGCCGCGCGGTGGCGGCCCTGCCGCAGCCCGCCGCCGGCGCCGGGCGGCCGCGCCTGCCGCCGACCCTGTGGCTCTGCATCGGCGCCGCCGCGGCGATCCAGGCGAGCCACGGGGCGATCTACGGGTTCGGCAGCATCTACTGGACCGATCGCGGCATCCCGGCGGCCTGGGTCGGATCGCTCTGGGCGACCGGGGTTCTGGCCGAGATCGCTCTGTTCGCCGCCCTGCCCGCCCTGCCGGCGGCGTGGCGCCGCCCGGAGCGGCTCCTGGCCCTCGGCGGGAGCGCCGCCATCCTGCGGGCGATCGGGATGTTCCTTCTCGGCGATCGCCTCGCCGCCCTGGTGCCGCTGCAGGCCCTCCACGGCCTGACCTTCGGGGCGACGCAGCTCGGCGCCATGGCGGCGGTCTCGGCCTACGCCCCGGAGGGCGCCCGCGGACGCGCGCAGGGGACGCTCAGCGCGGTCAATGCCGGCATCTCCGTGGTCGCCACCCTGGTGAGCGGCCTCGCCTACCGGTCCGCCGGCCCCCTCGCCTTCCTGCTGATGGCGCCGCTGGCCGCCG
>CAXTCV010000449.1:0-2604 GCA_964242725.1 uncultured Methylobacterium sp. | reverse complement strand
TCAAGGGTTTCACCACCAATCCGACGCTGATGCGCAAAGCCGGCATCACGGACTATACGGCCTTCGCCAAGGAGGTGATTACGGCCGTCAATGGGATGCCGATCAGCTTCGAGGTCTTCTCCGACGACTTCGCCGAGATGGAGCGCGAAGGCCGTATCATCCATTCCTGGGGTCCCAACGCCAGCGTGAAGATCCCGGTGACCAACACCGAAGGCAAGTCTGCCGCGCCGCTCATCCGGCAGCTCTCGTCCGAGGGCGTGCCCCTGAACGTGACGGCGATCATGACGATTGATCAAGTCCGCGAGGTCGCCGAGGCGCTCGATCCGAAAACTCCGAGCATCGTGTCGGTCTTTGCCGGCCGGATCGCCGATGCGGGCGTCGACCCAGTGCCAGTGATGCGCGAGGCGGCAGCTATCCTGAAGAGCCGCCCCAAGGCGGAACTTCTCTGGGCTAGCCCCCGCGAGGTTCTCAACGTCCTGCAGGCTGAGGAGACCGGCTGCCACATCATTACGGCGACCAAGGACATCCTCGCCAAGCTTCCGTTGTTCGGCAAGGATCTGTCGGAATACTCGCTCGATACCGTCAAGATGTTCTGGAACGACGCCAAGGCGGCCGGTTATAAAATCTGATTATGGATGGCAATGCTGCAGTTTAACTTTCGAATATGAACGGGCGGCTGCGGCTTGTTCCCTCGTTTGTGTTCAACCGCAGGCTTGGCCAACCACCTACGAGATCAATCCAGGCACTTGGTTCAACGACCTGCTGAATGGTAGATTTCTACCACTCTTGACCACCTACTGAGAGATGGCTCACGGCACCTGCCATAGTCTGCCGGTCGGAGGCTGGCAGGCGGCTGTGACGCTGCTCGTGATCGCCTTAGCTTTCGTTGTCTGGATCATGGCCTCCGGACAGCGGGAAGCGCCAAAAGACGCTACCAGGGCTTATGGGTCAACCGAGTGGGCAACGTTTAAGGCCCGACTGAAACTGACCGCAGGATCGAGATCGGCCTCGACCTCAAGGATGGCAGGCCCGTGCGCATCGAGTCCCACAGTCGGGCACGTGATTTTCGATTCGGCTGCGGCGCGCGGCCTTTACGGGGCGGTGGTGCGGGAGCGGTTCGCGCACGACCCGCGCCCGCATCTCCGGCTGTGGTGTGACGCGCCGGGAGAGGAAGAGGGCGTGAGGAGGGACGTGACGGAGACGAGGTCGGAGAGAGTGTCTCTCAGGCGTTCCGTCATGGAGCTTTCCCATGCTGCAGGTCCTCTCCTCCACGTCCGGCCAGATCCCTCCCGCCTCCGCCGGCTATCGCGTCGATCCCAGCCGGGGCGAGCGCGTCGGCCGGGTGTCGTCGGAATGGTTCTCGCGCCCTGCCGACGAGCGCTTCCTTTCGCTGTCGGACCTCCATCGCTCGGTGAAGACCCGTGCCGCGCGCTCGCGGACTCGAGTGTTGGAAAGCCGGGACGTGCGGGTCGAGGCGCAACGCGACGACGGCGACCGTCTCAAGCTGATCCTGCCGGGCGAGGTGGAGCCGGTTTGTCCTACGAACTGGAGCTTTGGCCAGCTCGCCAGCCTCGTCGGTGCGCCCGCAGGCTACCTGCGCGAACTCCCGGCTGCGGTCGCCGGCATCAATCTTCAGTACGGGTTGAGCCACCACCGCAGAGAGATGGTGAAGGCCTACACGACCGAGACCGGCCGCACGGAGCTTCGGGCCGTCACGGGACCGGACTATGGCCGCATCTACGACCATGAACTCGTCGAGGCGGTGATGCGGATCGCCGGGAACGGCACGGGGGACACGCGCTGGAAGGTGCCGGGCGTGCTCGACTGGGGCACCATGACTCACAATCCTCATGTCGACGTCACGGCCGAGACCACCACGCTCTATGCCTCGGACCGGGACGTCTTCCTATTCCTGTGCGACGACGCGAACCCGATCGAAGCGGGGCGCCTGCCGAACGGCGAGCCCGACCTCTACTCCCGAGGCTTCTACTGCTGGAACTCGGAGGTGGGATCGCGCACGCTCGGCATCGCGTCGTTCTATCTCAGGGCGGTGTGCGCCAACCGCAACCTGTGGGGGGTCGAGCAATTCGAGGAGGTCACCATCCGCCACTCGAAGCGCGCGGCACATCGTTTTGCCGCCGAGGCGGCGCCGGCGCTGAAGAGCTTCGCTGAATCTTCCGCCGCGGGCTTTGTGTCGGGCATCCGGGCGGCGCGCGAGCGGGTCGTGGCGCAGAGCGACGACGAGCGAACCGAGTTCCTGCGCCGCCGGGGCTTCTCCAAGGGCGACACCGCCAAGGTGATCGAGGTGGTGCTCAGCGAGGAGGGGCATCCGCCTTCCTCGCTGTTCGACTTCGTGCAGGGCATCACGGCCGTGGCGCGGGCGGAGCCGCGCCAGGATGTCCGGCTCGAGGCCGAGATGCGGGCCAAGCGCCTGCTCGACCAGGTCTCCGCCTGACTCTCGCCCCTTGATCCTTGGCTCGACCGTTCGGGCCTTTTGTCCCCGCTCCCAGCTGCCTCGGATCTCGAGAGGCCGAGGGGGGCGGGGATCATCGTGACGGAAGCGAGGGGACGAGAGAGGCTCGGCCCTGCCCGTCGCGAAAGACG
>CAXTCV010000448.1:0-2605 GCA_964242725.1 uncultured Methylobacterium sp. | reverse complement strand
GCGGACCCCGCGCGCCACATCCTCGCCGCGAACGTGCCGTCACGCTTGCACGGCCAGGTCGCAGCCGGACGCCGGCCGGCGGAACGCAGTCGAAGCAGAACGGAGCGGGCCTGCATGCAGGGTAGCGAGCGGACGAAGATCATTCCTGTCCTGGTGGCCACGGCTGTGGCCTGCGGCCTGGGCGCCTGCAATACGGCCGGGCCGGTGCTCACGACGGGATCGATCCCCGGCTCCAAGCCGCCGGTGGCCGTCAGCGATGCCGAGCGGGATTGCCTGGGCCGGGCCATGTACTTCGAATCGAACCGGAGCGACGAGGGCGGCCTGATCGCGGTCGGCACCGTTGTCATGAACCGGCTCGAGAACGCGATCTTTCCGGGCGGCATCTGCGCCGTGGTCGGCCAGCCGGGCCAGTTCGCCGCCGGGGTCCTGACCAAGCCGATGCAGGACAAGGACCTGCAGAAGGTCGCCGACGCCGCAGACGCCGTCTTGGCGGGCGAGCGTCACCCGCAGGTCGGCAAGGCGATGTATTTCCACACCGCGGGGCGGCACTACGCCTACACCAACATGCATTACGTGGCCGTCGCTGGCGGCAACGCCTTCTACGAGAAGCGTGACGCCCGCGCGGCCAAGCCCGAGGCGGCGGCCCCTGCGTCGATCCCGACCTTCGCGGCGACCTCCACGGCGGCCGCGCCGTAGCGCCCCGGGGCGTCGCGATCGCGGCCGGGGCTTCGTGGCAACGGGCCTGCTGTCGCGGGCGGTGCTAAAAAGACGTACAACCCTAAGGCTGTATTCCCGCGGGCGATCAGGGTATGGCAGCGCCATGCCCGACGATGACGGTTTTGACCGCATGGTGAGAGCCGCCATCCGCGCCCATCGGCTGATGGGATCGCACGGTACGCCGATGATGCAATTCCTGTCGCGGCTGCTGCTGATGGAAATCGGACTCGCGCTCGCGGCCCGGTCCGAGGTCGACCCCGCAGCCAACGACAATCCGGACGAGACCGAAGAGTAGAGGATCGTCCCGAAAGGCGGTTGCCGGCTGTCGGACAACGACGATGCGCCGCGCGGTCTTGTGTCTCGCGATCGCCCGGCACCCGGGGCCGCCGGGGCGATGAAGACCGGGTGGTCCGGAGTGCTGGCCGGCCGGATGCTGCCGAACATTCCGGATCGACCAGGTGTCACCGATCGAAACCCATCGCATGCCGCAGGGAAACTGTTGATCGACACGGTTGGCCGGGCATGCGGCATTTACACCGGGCGGCGACGGTCTAGCTTGTCGGTAGAATCTACCCACGAATCACGGATGTCACGCCGATGATTGCCAAACGGGTAGCCCTCGCCGGTGCGTTCCTCCTGCTGAGCATCACACCATCGGCGTCCCAGTTGCGCCGCCCGTTGACCTGTACGGAAGCGGCATCGGTCGGTCTCGACACCGCCCCCGTGCCGGAGGGCACGAAACCGCCGCCGCCACCGCAGAAGGCCCGCACCTTCTCCCTGGTCTCGAGCGGCGGCCTGCTGACCGTGATCTCCGCCGGACGCTCGGACTATTACGAGTGCCAACCCGCATCGCCGCGGTTGAACGAGCGCGCGCCGCGCAACGCGATCAAATGCCAGAACGGTGTCTACTTTTTCCTGATCGACCTGATCAAGCTGAACTTCGTCGAGGCCCAGCTGAACCCGGAAGATCGCACCGAGATCAAGGTCAGTTACGGAAGCTGTCGGGGTCTGTGATCGGGGCCCCCGGCGGGCCCGATCCGCCGCGCGGCCTCACCGGCAGAACCGCGCCGCGGCCGGCGTCCACTGCCCGAAGCCCGTCGCGACCATGTTGGTCATCACCCGGCAGACATAGACCTTCTGCGCCGCGTCGTTGTGCGGCCCGGCATGGTAGCGCGCCACCGCCAGCGTCCAGCTGCCCTCCCGCTGCTTCAGCGCCCGGAGGAATTGCGTCGCGTAGTCGACATTCGCGTGCGGGTCGATCATGGCCTCGATCGAGCCGAACTTCCCGCCGTGGTAATGGTGGTTGATCTGCATGCAGCCCAGGTCGATCAGGCGCGCGCCCCTGCGCCGCGCCTCCCTGAAGCGGGCGACCACGTCCCCAGGCCCGGTCCCGAAATAGGCCGCACCCTCGATGTTCATGGCGTAGGGCTGGAGCGAGCCGCGCTTGCCCGTCTCAGTGAGACCGACGGCGTAGAGCACGCCGAGGGGTACGCCGTAGCGCGCGGAGGCGCGGCCCATCTCGGCCTCGCAGACATTCGCCGCCGCCGGAACCGCACTACAGATAAACGCCGCCGTCGCGAGGGCGTATCGTGTCATCTCCCCGCTCTCCCTCCCGTCTGCCGGCGGCCGGACCCTGGTGCGCCTGTCGCTGCCTGTCCCCGCCCTGGCCCGGTCGGGCGCCCCCGGAAAAGCCGGGCTGCCCCTGCGCCGGGCCGCTGCCGGAAAAGCCCCCCGCATCGACCGCGCGCGCCGGGGCGACGGTGACCTCGGCCTGATAGTTGGCCTGCTTCAGCAGATCGGTGAGGATCGCCGCGTCCCTGTGCAGGAGCGCCAGCGCCACGTCGGTGAGGTTCAAAAAACTCTCGTCGATGGAGTAGATCTCCACCTG
>CAXTCV010000447.1:0-2608 GCA_964242725.1 uncultured Methylobacterium sp. | reverse complement strand
CAAGGACAAACGCCGCCCGCGTCTCCCTTCCTCAATTCCAACTTGTCAAAGAACAGTACTCACTCTCGTAAGTACCTTTCGAGGAGAAGTCAAGCGCCGCGGCTTTCGCCGGATCTACTTTTCTAAACCTCTGGAAGTCCGTCCGACCCGGCCGTTTTTGCTTCGGCACCGCGTCGGGAGGCGCCGTATAGGCCGCCCCGGATTTCGTGTCAACCGACCCAGTCCCGGCGAAAGACCCGAGCCCGGCGAACCGGACTCCGGCGGTTTCCGTTGGGCGCGCACGCACGGTGGGAGACCAACCGCACGCCCCTCGTCGGAGAACACCCAACCCGCAGCCGAATCCCGGTCCGGCTTCGGCGGGACGCCGTCCCGATGGAGCGGGGCCGCGCGCCGATGGGTGAGTGGTTCGACAGGCGGCGTTCCGTCGCTGTCGTCCGACCCGATGTGGAGAGGCCCGCGCCATTCCGCAAGTCGCGCGGCCGGCTCGGGCTTTCCCAGGCAAGCCGCAGCGGCCCGGTGCGCGCGGGCGGCCGGATCGGACAGCGGCAAGCCCCGCGAAGGCGCCACCGGGGTCGCGGCGGTGGGACGTATCCGCCCCGCACATCCCGGGATTGGCCGGGACCGACCTGCCCGGCACCGTGGAGCCGACGGCTTACGACGCCTATTACCCACGGCAATACGCGCGCCGACGCTCACTCAACCTATGTCAATCTACTAATACGCCGGAATGAAACCAGAAGTTAGGATCTTCCACGGTAGAACGGATGGGTTTTCAGATCGCGGGCCCTGGCCCGGCAGACCCAGGGCCTCGTGCATGAGCGCCGATCTCCAGACTCTCGCCGCGGTGAGCCGGATGGCGCCGCGTCCGATCCGTCCGGACTCGCCGGGGGGCGGCAGCACCCTGATCCGCTACCTCGACGCGGTCCGCCAGGGCCTGCTGATGATCGACGCGTCCGGGGCGGTGGTCGTCGTCAGCGCCTCGGCCCGGCAGCTCCTGTCCCACCTGAACGTGACGCCGCGGGAGAACGCCCCCGCCCTGCGCCTCCTGCGCGCCCTGCGCGGGGACACGCCGCAGGCCCGCCGGACGGTGACGACCGCCCTGCGCCACAGCCTCGACCGGCGGCAGCCGGGCGTCTTCGAGGTCCGGTGCGCGGATCACACGGTCCAGGCGGAGCTCCACCCGGTCGCGGGCGGCAACTGGGTGGTCAGCCTGGAGGATGTCAGCACCCGCAAGGCCACCGAGGCCCGCGCCGACGCGATGGCCCGGCTCGATCCGCTCACGGGCCTGCCGAACCGGCTGCTCCTGCGCGAGCGCCTCGCCGAGGCCCTGGCGCGCCTGGCACGCACCGGCGAGGCCTGCGCCCTCCTGCTGATCGATCTCGACCGGTTCAAGCCGGTCAACGACACCCTCGGCCACCCGATCGGCGACGCGCTGCTCGAGAAGGTGGCCGACCGCCTGCGCTCGACGATCCGCCCCACCGACACGGTGGCGCGGATCGGCGGCGACGAGTTCGTCATCCTGCAGGCCGGGATCCGCGACGCCGCGGGCACGCAGGCGCTCGCCCGGAGGATCGTCGACCTGATCGGCCGGACCTACATGGTCGAGGGCCATCTCCTGACCATCGGGGCGAGCGTCGGCGTGGCGCTGGCCCCCGCGGACGGGGCCGATGCCGACCGGCTCCTGAAGAACGCCGACCTCGCCCTCTACCGGGCCAAGCTCGACGGGCGCGGCACCTACCGGTTCTTCGAGCCGGAGATGGATGCGCGCATGCAGGCGCGGCGGAAGCTCGAACTCGACATGCGCCAGGCGCTGGCCCGCCGGGAGTTCCAGCTGCACTACCAGCCGCAACTGCAGCTCGAGAGCGGGACGCTGATCGGCTGCGAGGCCCTGATCCGCTGGCGGCACCCCGACCGGGGGCTGGTCTCCCCCCTCGACTTCATCCCGCTGGCCGAGGAGATCGGGCTGATCGTTCCCATCGGGGAATGGGTCATCCGCCAGGCCTGCCGCGACGCGATGACCTGGCCGGCCCACATGTCGGTGGCGGTGAACGTCTCGCCCGCCCAGTTCAAGAGCGACCGGATCGTGGAGACGATCATCTCGGCCCTGGCGACCTCGGGGCTGCCCGCCCGGCGGCTGGAGGTGGAGATCACCGAGGGCGTTCTCCTGCAGGAGAACGAGAAGACGCTCCAGACCCTGCACCGGCTCCGGGAACTCGGCGTGCGCGTCTCGATGGACGATTTCGGCACCGGCTACGCGTCGCTCAGCTACCTGCGCAGCTTCCCCTTCGACAAGATCAAGATCGACCGCTCGTTCGTGCAGGACCTCGCCACCAAGCCCGACGGCGAGGCGATCATCCGCGCCATCGCGGGCCTGGGCAAGAGCTTGGGGATGACCACGGTCGCCGAGGGGGTCGAGACCCCGGAGCAGATGCAGCGCATCCGCCTGGAGGGCTGCACCGACGTCCAGGGCTACCTCATCAGCCGCCCCGTCCCCACCGAGGACCTGCTCCCGGTCTTCGCCGCCTATCCGCAGGTCTGATCCCATCCGCCCGGACGCCCCGCCATGACCGACCTCTACCGCCTCGTCTACGCCAGCAAGAACCTGCTC
>CAXTCV010000446.1:0-2609 GCA_964242725.1 uncultured Methylobacterium sp. | reverse complement strand
ATCCGGGAGATCGAGTTCTTCGTCCAGACCCAGCAGCTCGTCTTCGGCGGCCGCAAGCCGGCCCTGCGGGGCCGCGGTACCGTGGCGATGCTCGACGGCCTCGCCGCGGAGGGCTGGATCGATGGGCGGGCCCGGGACGAGCTGACCGCCGCCTACGGCTTCCTGCGCACCCTGGAGCACCGGCTCCAGATGGTCCGCGACGAGCAGACCCAGCGCCTGCCCGCCGGCACGGCGGCGCTGGCCGGCCTCGCCCTGTTCGCGGGCTTCCCCGACCGCGCGACCTTCGAGGCGGCGCTCCTCCACCATGCCGGCCGGGTCCAGGCCCATTACGCCCTGCTGTTCGAGGCGGAGGATCCCGGCGCCGAGGCGGGCCTCGTGTTCGGCGCGGGCGAGGCGCCGGAGCCCGAGACCCTGGCGCGGCTCGCCGCCTTCGGGTTCCGCGACCCGGTCCGCGCCTGGGAGACCGTCGAGGGTTGGCACCGCGGGCGCCGTCCGGCGCTGCGGACCGGCCGCGCCCGGGAGATGCTGGCCGAGACGGTGCCGGCGCTGCTGCGGGCGCTGGGCGGCACCGCCGACCCGGACGCGGCGCTGCTGGCCCTCGACCGGGCCTTCGCGCGGATGCCGGCCGTGGCGGAGCTGCTGGCCATCCTGCGTGCGCACGCGCGCCTGCGCCTGCTCTTCGCCGACATCCTGGGGACCGCGCCGCGCCTCGCCGACACGGTGGGCCTGAGCCCGCACGTCCTCGACACCGTCCTGGACCCGGATTTCGTGACGCCGCCTCCGGATGCCGACGCGGTGCAAGCGCAGTACCGGGCCCTGGTCGGGCGACCGGCGAGCCACGAGGAGTTTTTGGACCGCTGCCGGGACGCGACCCGGCAGATGAGCTTCGTCACCGGCGCGCGCCTGCTGTCGGGCCTCCTGACGCCGCGCCAGGCCGGGGAGGCCTACACCGCCATCGCCGAGGCGGCGGTCGCGCTGAGCCTGGAGGCGGAGGCGCGCCGCTTCGCGCGGGATCACGGCGCCGTGCCGAAGGGGCGGTGCTGCGTGCTGGCGCTCGGCCGGCTCGGCTCCCGGCAGCTCAGCGCCGAATCCGACCTCGACCTCGTGTTCCTCTACGATTTCGATCCGGAGGACCGCATCAGCGACGGCCCGCGCCCCCTCGACGCGGTCGTGGCCTACAACCGGCTGGCGCAGCGCCTCTACGCGGCGCTCACCGCGGCCACCCGGCGCGGCCGGCTCTACGCGGTCGATCTGCGGCTGCGTCCCTACGGCAGCCACAGCCCTCCCGCCGTGCAGCGCACCGGCTTCACGTCCTATCACCGCGAGGCGGCGGAGCCGTGGGAGCACATGGCGCTCGTCCGCGCCCGGGTCGTGGCCGGCGACGCCGCCCTGGGGGCGACCGTCATGGCCGAGATCGCCGGGATCCTCGCCCGCCCGCGCGATCCGGCATCCGTCTGCGCCGAGGCGGGGGCGATGCGGGCGCTCGTCGCCCGGGAGCGCGGCCATGCCGGCCCCTACGACCTGAAGCTCGCCCCCGGCGCCCTGTTCGATCTCGATTTCCTGGCCCAGGCGATCGTGCTCAGCCACGCCCGCGCCTGGCCGGGCTGCATCGGCCTCGGCCCGGAGGCGGTCTTCCGCGGGGCGGCGGCCCGCGGCCTGCTGCCGGCCGGGACGGCCGACGCCCTCGCCGAGACCTACGGGTTCCTCGACGCGGTCTATCAATGGCAGCGGCTGGTGATGGCCGATCCCGCCGCGGTCCCCTCCGCGACCGCGTCCCGGCAGATCGCCAAGGCCGTGGGCCTGCCGGACGCGCGCGGCCTCGCGGCGGAGCTGCGCCGCCACCGACGCCGGAGCCTCGCCCTGCTGGCGCGGATCCGGCGGGCCCCGGCGCACGCGCGTCCGGATGCGCCGGACCATCGGCCGCGATGACGACAGGTCCCGTCCGGACCGCGATCCGCGGGCAGCTCGGCCGGCGACGCCGGTCCGGCGCCAGGGGTGACGAGGGTCGCCGCCGACCGTGCGATCGACCGACAATTCGCTACGGCGGGCGCCCGCGGCCGGTGGCTCCGAAGCGCCGCTCCCGAGACGCGCGCCGGATCAGACCACCACGGTGATCGCCTGCGCGGCCCGGGTCAGCCCGGTGTAGAGCCAGCGGGCCCGGTGCTCGCGGAAGGCGTAGGATTCGTCGAAGAGCGTGACCCGGTCCCACTGCGACCCTTGCGCCTTGTGGACCGTCAGCGCGTAGCCGTAGGTGAACTCGTCGGTCTCCCGGCGCAGGAACAGCGGGATCTCCTCGTCGGAGCCCGAAATCAGCGCGCGCAGGACCTTGATGTCGGTGGGCCGGCGGCGCAGCGCCGGGTCGTCCTCCGGCACCACGTCGAGCCGGACGAGGTCCGGCCGCGGCGGGGCGCGCAGGGCCTGCACCGTCCAGGTCGAGCCGTTGAGCAGGCCCTTCACCCGGTCGTTGCGCAGGCAGACCAGCTTCTCGCCGATCGCCGGCATCGGATCGGTGTGCCCGGCGAGCTCCCGGAGCCGGCCGTTGTAGAGGCGGCGGGTCTTGTTGAGGCCGACCAGCACCTGGTCGCATTCGAGCACCTCGGCCGGGTCGA
>CAXTCV010000445.1:0-2629 GCA_964242725.1 uncultured Methylobacterium sp. | reverse complement strand
CGGCCTTCTCGGTGCAGCACCACCCGGAGGCCTCGCCCGGCCCGCGCGACAGCCACTACCTGTTCGAGCGTTTCGTCACGCTGATGCGCGCGGGCGAGCCCGAGACGGCGAAGCCCGCCTGACCGGATCCCCCGGCGCCATCCCAATCGAGCCGCGCCCGGGCCATAAAATCCGCCGAATCCGCCGGCTTAAGGACACCTACGACGGCCCGAGTGCGGCGGCGCATCCGCGCCAGCCGGCTCCGTCGCAGGGGAATGCCGGATGACCATCGACGAGGCACGCGACGATTTCTCCCGCCTGCACCGCACCTTCACGGTCCATCTCGGTATCGCGGTCGGCCTGTCCTGGCTGACCGCCCTGTACGCTGCCGTCTACGCCCCCTGGGTGCGCAACATCCGGGCGCTGATCGACCCGACCGGCGGCCTCGACCGCGTCGAGAGCACGGTGTCGTACCTGTTCGCCCTGCCGGCCGTCCTCGCCCTGGCCTGGATCGCCCTGTATTTCGGCCGCGAGGCCCTGCGCCGGGCGCAGACGCTCTCCAACGTCGCCCTGGAATTCGCCGCCGCCGCCGTGGTCGCCTTCGGGATCTTCTATCTTTCCATCGACCGGGCGTTGGCCGCGCTCTACGCCGGCTTCTGAGGAGGGGTGGCCCGCGCCACACCCGACACCGCTACCGCACCCGCTCGAACAGGGGCTCGGAGCGCTTGGCGGCGAGCGTGCCGTGCTGCACCGCCTTGGCGGCCTTCAGGTTCCCCGGCCTGTCGCCGACCTCGATCAGCCCGACCATGCCCATGCTGCGGTGCGGCGAACTCGTGAAGCCGTAGAGGCCGGGCGTTTGGAAGGTTACGGTCCCCTCCGTGCCGACCGGGGTCTTGAAGGTCGGCGCGCCCCCGGGCACCCGGCCTTCGAGGAGGTCGGCGTTCCGGCCCCTGTCTGCTGGCGAGAACCGGACTGCGTCGCCGGGCTGAATCTTCACGCAGGTCGGATCGAAGACCATCATCCCGTCCGGGCCGCTGTTGAAGGTCTTGATGAAGGCGTCCGTTGCAAGAGCCGCTGTCGCAAAGACGAGTGCAGGCACCGCGGCGCTGACCGGTGCCCTGTTCGTCGTCCATCTCGAATTGGTTTCGTCTGAATCGACGGGTCCGTCGATCGCGCGAACCATGCGACTCCGGGAAAGACTCGGCGATACGGCGCGCGCGCACTCGAATACTTGATGATTGTTCGCGTCTGGGCCGGGCCCGCGATCCGCGGGCTGCGGCGCCGGGGAACGCGCAGGCCGACCCCGGTCTTTCAAAGCGCCCGAGGCCCGTGTAAACGCGGCGCTCAACGACAATCCCGCCACGCGCGTCCGGGAGCAGGGCCGATCCGTGCCGTGCCCGACCGGGCGCGCTTGGCCTGACAAGGCCGCAGATGCCCAAGCGCACCGACATCTCCTCGATCCTCATCGTCGGTGCGGGGCCGATCATCATCGGGCAGGCCTGCGAGTTCGATTATTCCGGGACCCAGGCCTGCAAGGCGCTCCGCGAGGAGGGCTACCGGATCGTCCTGGTGAACTCGAACCCGGCGACGATCATGACCGACCCGGACATGGCGGACGCGACCTATGTCGAGCCGATCACCCCGGAGATCGTCGCCAAGATCATCGAGAAGGAGCGCCCCGACGCGATCCTGCCGACCATGGGCGGCCAGACCGCACTGAACTGCGCGCTCTCGCTCCAGAAGATGGGCGTGCTGGCCAAGTACGGCGTCCAGATGATCGGCGCCACCGCGGAGGCGATCGACAAGGCCGAGGACCGGCACCTGTTCCGCGACGCGATGACCAAGATCGGGCTCGACACCCCGAAATCGGCGCTCGCCAACGCCTCCGCGGCCAAGAAGGCGGATCGGGAGAAATATCTTGCCGAGGTCGCGCGCATCGAGGCGGCCGACACCGATTCGGCGGCCCGCCAGGCGGCGCTGGCCGCCTTCGAGAAGAGCTGGGCGGTCGGTGAGACCGACCGGCGCAAGCGCTACGGCGAGCATGCCATCGGCCAGGCCCTGATGGCGCTGGCCGAGGTGGGATTGCCGGCGATCATCCGCCCGTCCTTCACCATGGGCGGCACCGGCGGCGGCATCGCCTACAACCGCGAGGAATTCCTCGACATCGTCGAGCGCGGCATCGACGCCTCGCCGACCAACGAGGTGCTGATCGAGGAGAGCGTGCTCGGCTGGAAGGAATACGAGATGGAGGTCGTCCGGGACCGGAACGACAACTGCATCATCGTCTGCTCCATCGAGAACATCGACCCGATGGGCGTGCATACCGGGGATTCGATCACCGTGGCGCCCGCGCTGACGCTCACCGACAAGGAATACCAGGTGATGCGCGACGCATCCCTGGCGGTGCTGCGCGAGATCGGCGTCGAGACCGGCGGCTCCAACGTGCAGTTCGCGATCAACCCCGAGAACGGGCGCATGATCGTGATCGAGATGAACCCGCGCGTCTCGCGCTCCTCGGCGCTGGCCTCCAAGGCCACCGGCTTCCCCATCGCCAAGGTCGCGGCCAAGCTCGCGGTCGGCTACACGCTGGACGAGATCGCCAACGACATCACCGGCGGCGCGACCCCCGCCTCCTTCGAGCCGACGATCG
>CAXTCV010000444.1:0-2636 GCA_964242725.1 uncultured Methylobacterium sp. | reverse complement strand
ATGTGGTGGATCAAGGCCGCGATCCAGGAATACATCCTGCGCTCGTGGTCGCTGGTGAAGATGGGCACCACCGCCAACCAGAAGAAGCTGTTCTTCAACCTGCGCAAGGCCAAGGGCCGGATCTCGGCCCTGGATGAGGGCGACCTCAAGCCCGATCAGGTCGCACACATCGCCACCCGCCTCGGCGTGCCCGAGCAGGACGTGATCGACATGAACCGGCGTCTGTCCGGCGACACGTCGCTCAACGCGCCCCTGCGCGAGGAGGGTGAGGGCGAGTGGCAGGACTGGCTGGTGGACAACGCCCCGAGCCAAGAGACCGTGCTGGCCCGCGAGCAAGAAGGTCAGAACCGTCTCTCGGCCCTGCGCGATGCCCTCGGCGTGCTCAACCCGCGCGAGCGCCGCATCTTCGAGGCCCGGCGGCTTGCCGAGGATCCGATCACTCTGGAGGATCTCTCGGGCGAGTTCGGGGTCTCGCGCGAGCGGGTCCGGCAGATCGAGGTTCGCGCCTTCGAGAAGGTGCAGGAGGCGGTCAAGCGCAACATCGCCAACCGCGAACTGCCCCGGGCGGGTATCGAAGCCCATTGATCCCCGGGGCGGGCGCGCCCGTCGCGCCTGGCCCCCCCGGGGCTGCGGCGCTCACTGCCAGGCGTCGAACGCGCTCTTCATCACCTGCGTGCCGGCCGAACCCTTCTCGAACGTCAGGACCGCGCGTCGGCCGGAGGTGTAGCGCAGGGCCAGATCGAACCAGTTCCGGTGCAGCAGGATGTCGGTGTTGCGCTCCACGTCGTTCGGGAGCGACGAGAGCCCGATCAGGAACAGGTTGTCACGGACGCGCACCGGCAAGCCTGAAACCGGCGAGCCGCGGGCGTTCTGGTCATCCTTTGCCTGGAGCAGGCCGACATCCTGCACCATCCGGCCGCCGCCGGTCTGGCTGAAGGCCAGGTTCACGGTGTGCGACGCCGGAAGGGTCGTATCCAGATTGCGCTGGATCGTCATGATCAGCGTGAGGCCCGCATCGGGAACGGTCACGGTCGCCACCACGGCGTTCTGGAGGGGCTGCCCCTGCTCGCCGTTCACCGTATCGAGGCGCCAGGTCACGCGCCCCTGGAGCGATGTCGGCTGCGCGTTCTCGCCGCCCACCCCCTCTTCGATGAGTTCGGCCCGCTGGGCGACCGAGACCGTCGGCTCGCTGGCCGGCGTTGCGGCGCGCGGCGGCGCGGAACTCTCCAGTCGCGGGGCAGCGCGCGGGGCGGGCGTCGCGTCACCGCCGACGCGGTCGCCGAACTTCGTCTCGCTCTCGGGCTGCTGCGTGTTCGCCGTGTCGGCACCGCCCGACGCGAGGATCTGCGGCCGATCGCGGAGCAGGAAGGCCGCGACGGCGATCAGGGCGATCACCACGGCGAGCACGCTTCCGACAAAGACATTGCGCAGCACCCGGGATCGGCCGGCGCGCGGGGGCACGACCTCGATGCGGGGCCGCTGGCGGCCGTTGCCGGGATCGATCGCGGACGCGGCGGGGTCGGGATCCTCGGGGGGCGGCGACGCCGCGGCCGCCTCGAACGGCTCGGGCGCGACCGCCTGAGCTGGGCCGCGGCGGCGCGGCGTGATCGCGATCGGGGCCTCGCGGGGCTCCGGCTCAGGTGTGAGCGTCGGCGGCTCGTAGCGCGCCTCCACGGGCGCGTCGACCGGCACCGCGAAGGGCGGTTTGGCAGCAGGAAGCGTGGGCTCGGGAGCCGGCTGGGGGGGCGACGGCTCCGGGAGCCCGGGCTGCGCCGCGGGCTGTCGAGCGGCCTCCAGCGCCTCTGCGGCATCGTTGGCCGGGGCCGGAAGTCCGCCGTGATCGACTTCGAGGCGCTCGATGGCGACATCGAGGGCCCGGCGCTCGAGGTCGATATCGGCCTCGGACAGCGGCGGGTCGAGGGAGCGAAGCTGGCTGATCAGGGCGTTGCGCGCACGGTCGTAGACCGCCTTGCGCAGGGCGGGCGTGCGATCGGGCAACGCATCGAGCGCGCGTGCCAGAAGCGGGTAGTAATCGGCCATGTGCCCCTGATCCGCCCCTACGGCCGCAGTCCGGCGACGCCGGTCGTTGGCCGGAAGCCGAAGACCGCTCCCGTCCCGGCCGGGTCGGTCACGGCCATCGGCCGGTGATGTCCTCTTTCCGGAGCGTGAGGCCGCGGCCCGAACGCCGGTCGTCTTTTCGGTGGTAGCCGGTCTCCCGGATGGCTACCGAGCCGCGTGTCCGTTCTAGATCGCGGCCACGGGGCGTGGATACAGACGGGATCGTCAAAAAGACGCGTCGTCAACGGGATCGCGTGCCGCGCATCAATCCTCGAAGGGGTTGTGCATGAGGATCGTGTCATCGCGCTCAGGCGAGGTCGACAGCAGCGCCACCGGCGCGCCGATCAGTTCCTCGATCCGGCGGACGTACTTGATCGCCTGCGCGGGCAGGTCCGCCCAGGATCGGGCGCCCGCGGTGGTCTCGGACCAGCCGGGGATCACTTCGTAGACCGGCTCCACGCGGGCCTGGGCGGCCTGGCTGGCCGGAAGGTGGTCGATCGGCTTCCCGTCCAGCATGTAGCCCGTGCAGACGCGGATCTCCTCGAACCCGTCGAGGATGTCGAGCTTGGTCAGCGCGA
>CAXTCV010000443.1:0-2639 GCA_964242725.1 uncultured Methylobacterium sp. | reverse complement strand
GAAGTGGTATGAAACCTGGGGTCGCAGGTTCGAGCCCTGCCGGGGACGCCATCATTCGAGTCCGAGGACGCCGCAGGTCCCGGCGGCCGGGGCCGATCGTCATCCGCATCGACCGCGTACCGGTGACAAGATCCCTGGCCCGCGCTAAGCTTCGCTGCCGGGAATCAGGGCAGGGGGGTGGGCGAGCACTTCATGGCGGGTCAGAAAACCGATCAGCGCGACGTTTATGTCGGACAGCGCATCGCCGAGCAGCGGCGGAAGGCATCCCTGACGCAGCGTCGCGTTGCGCAAAGCTTCGGTATGTCTGCAGCTCAGCTCCAGAAGTACGAGAAGGGCACCAACCGGATCAGCGCCGTCCATCTCGATATCTTCTCGCGGATGACCGGAGTGCCGATGGATTACTTCTTCAAAGGCATGCCGCGCACGGATGACTTCATCGCGCCGGGTTTCGGCGAGCGGGAGCAGACGGCCCTGTCCGAGGGCGGCCTGAAGGGGCTGGCCGAGGTCGTGGGTCGCCACATCACCGAGAACTTCACCGAGGAGACCCGCCGCGACTTCGCCGACGCCATCCGGGCGCTGGAGAGCAAGCTCGGCGGGTGAGGGGGCGACCGCAGGGCGGCCGTTTTTCCACTCATATCGTCCGTTATAGCGGATCCGTTCGGCGATCCGTCTTGACCGGGCTCGGACCGGGTGCGAGAACCGCGACCCCAAGAAGGGTCAAGCGCCGCGATCGCGCCGGCGTGCTCTGCAGCCGAGGGCGTCTGATGCCGCGTTCCAACTACCTGTTCACCAGCGAGTCCGTCTCCGAGGGGCATCCGGACAAGGTCTGCGACAGGATCTCGGATACCGTGGTCGATGCCTATCTCGCGGCGATGCCCGAGGCACGGCTCGGCGTCGAGACGCTGGCCACCACCAACCGCATCGTCATCGCCGGCGAGGTCCGCGGGCCGGATTCGGTGACCTTCAAGGATCTCGAGGCCCTGACCCGCGAGGCGGTGAAGGACATCGGCTACGAGCAGTCGGGCTTCCACTGGAAGAACAACGACGTCGCCATCCACCTGCACGCCCAGTCGGCCGACATCGCCCAGGGCGTGGACGCCGCCGGCAACAAGGACGAGGGCGCGGGCGACCAGGGCATCATGTTCGGCTACGCCGCCGACGAGACCCCCGAGCTGATGCCGGCGCCGATCTTCTACGCCCACCGGATCCTCAAGGACCTCGCCGACGCCCGCCGGGCCAAGCAGGGCGACGCCGCCAAGCTCGGCCCCGACGCCAAGAGCCAGGTCACGGTCCGCTACGAGAACGGCCGCCCGGTGGAGGTCACGCAGATCGTGCTCTCGACCCAGCACCTCGACGAGTCCCTGGACTCGGCGGACGTGCGCGCCATCGTCGAGCCCTACATCCGCAAGGCCCTCCCGGAGGGCTGGGTGAACGAGAGCACGGCCTGGCACGTGAACCCGACCGGCAAGTTCGTGATCGGCGGTCCGGACGGCGATGCCGGCCTGACCGGCCGCAAGATCATCGTGGACACCTACGGCGGCGCGGCGCCCCACGGCGGCGGCGCCTTCTCGGGCAAGGATCCGACCAAGGTCGACCGCTCGGCCGCCTATGCGGCCCGCTACCTCGCCAAGAACGTCGTGGCGGCCGGGCTCGCCCGTCGCGCGACGATCCAGCTCGCCTACGCGATCGGCGTCTCGAAGCCCCTGTCGATCTACGTGGATCTGCACGGCACCGGCACGGTGGACGAGGCCAAGCTCGAATCCGTCCTGATGGACGCCATGGACCTGTCGCCCCGCGGCATCCGCACGGCGCTCGGCCTGAACAAGCCGATCTACGCGCGCACCGCGGCCTACGGCCATTTCGGCCGCGCCCCGGAGGCCGATGGCGGCTTCTCCTGGGAGCGCATCGACCTCGCCGACAAGCTGAAGTCGGCGCTGGCCTGAGCCTCCGCGCTGAGCCCGCCGGACACCCGGCGGCCCGCGCGCGATCGCTGACGCATCCGCCAGCGCACCGTCCCGGATCGGAGACGGTGCGCTGGCGTTTTTTGTGAGTGCCGGTTTCAAAAGGTCCGGGACCTTTTGCGGGTGCAGGGCAGAACCCTGATTCGGGGCCGCGCGCCCCTTTGAAACCCGTCCTGCCCCGGGCCGGACGACGCGTTGGAAGCCGATGTCTGACCTGAACGGAGGGCCCGGACGCGAGGCCGGGGAGCCGGAGCGCGCCTTCTTCGGGCGACGGAAGGGCAAGCGCCTGCGCGGTCAGCAGGAGCGGCGGCTCGCCGACCTGCTCCCCGCCCTGCGGGTCGACCTGCCGCCGGAGAACGGGCCGCTCGATCCGCGCACGCTGTTCCCGGCCCTCGGCGGCGACCCGGAGGCGGTCTGGCTGGAGATCGGGTTCGGCGGCGGCGAGCACCTCGCCGCGCAGGCCGAAGCCCATCCCGGCATCGGCATCATCGGGGCCGAGCCCTTCGTCAACGGCGTGGTGAAGCTGCTCGCCGCGATCGAGGCGCGGTCCCTGCGCAACGTCCGCATCCGCGACGCGGACGTGACCGCGCTGCTGGCGCGCCTGCCGGATGCCTGCCTCGACCGGGTCTACCTGCTCTATCCCGATCCCTGGCCGAAGCGCCGCCAGCGCAAGCGCCG
>CAXTCV010000442.1:0-2641 GCA_964242725.1 uncultured Methylobacterium sp. | reverse complement strand
CGCCGCCAAGTTCCCGCAGATCACCTTCAAGTCCACCAAGGTCGCCAAGACCGGCGCCGACACGGCCGACGTGACGGGTGACTTCACCCTCCACGGCGTGACGAAGCCCCTGACCCTGCACGTGAAGTTCAACGCCGCCGGCGTCAACCCGGTCAACAAGCATTACACCAGCGGCTTCGAGGCGACGGGCAAGATCATGCGCACCGACTTCGGCGTGAAGACCTATGCGCCGATGATCAGCGATGCCGTCGACATCGACATCGACGCCGCCTTCGAGAAGGCGAAGTAAGACACGCCAATCCCCGGCCGCTCCAGGCCGGGGATGCCCTTTCGGAGGCTCGCCGTGACCGCATCCGCTTCGCCTCCCCCCGCCGCCCCGCGCTTCACCTGGGTGGCGATCGTGCTGCATTGGACGATCGGGCTCGGCATCCTCGCGATGCTCGCCATGGGCCTCGCGATGACGCATGCGCCGATCCCGCCGGCGCAGAAATTCTATCTGTTCCAGCTGCATAAATCGGTCGGCATCACCATCCTGCTCGCCGCCGTGCTACGGCTCGCCTGGCGCTTCACGCATCGCCCGCCCCCCCTGCCCCGGGACATGCCCGGCTGGGAGAAGGGCGCCGCGGAAGGCACCCACGTCCTGCTCTATCTGCTCATGATCGGCATGCCGCTTGTCGGCTGGGCGCTGGTGTCGGCTTCGCCGCTCAACATCCCGACCGTGCTCTACGGCCGGATCCCCTGGCCGCACATTCCCGTCACGGCTTGGTTCGGCTGGAACAAGGCGCAGGCCTCGCCGATCCTGGCCTTCGTCCACGCCTGGGGCGGCTACGCGCTGATCGCGCTCTTCGTGCTCCACGCCGGCGCGGCGCTGCGCCATCATCTGGTCCTGCGCGACGACGTATTGCGCCGCATGATCCCTGGCCTGCCCCTGCCCGGCCGGCCGCGACCGGAGACCCACCCATGATGAAACGCCCCTTGTTGCCCGCCGCGGCCCTGCTGATCGGCGCCGGTGCCGCCGAGGCGGCGACCTGGACGGTGGACCCGGCGAAGAGCACGCTGGGCTTCACCGGCAGCCAGACCGGCACGGCCTTCTCGGGTCGGTTCAAGACCTGGACGGCGGCGATCGACTTCGACCCGGCGCATCCGGAGGCGGGCCATGTCGCCGTCAAGGTCGACATGGCGAGCGCCACCACCGACGACCCCCAGAAGGACGAGGCCCTGCCGACGCCCGACTGGTTCGACGCGACCGCCTTCGCCGCCGCCAGCTTCGACGCCACCGGCTTCGCGCCGAAGGGCGGCGACGCCTACGAGACGACGGGCAAGCTGACGCTCCGCGGCGTCGCCAAGGACGTGGTGCTGCCCTTCACCCTGACGCTGACGGGCGACCAGGCCCATGCGGTCGGCCACGCCAAGCTGATGCGCACGGATTTCGGCGTCGGCCAGGGCGCCTGGACCTCGGGCGACTATGTGGCCCTCGACGTCACGGTGGACCTCGACCTCGTGGCGACGCGCAAGCCCTGACGACCGGCCAGGCCGCACCGTCGCGAGACTGGGTCCCGGGTCTCCGGGCCTGCGGCCCTCCGCCCGGGATGACACCGGACAGCTTCAAGCAAACCCATTGCGGTCATCCCGGGCGACAGGCCGGAGGCCTGGAGACCCGGGAACCAGCCAAGCGGCTGGGTGGGACCGATGGAGAGGATCACGGGCCGGACCCGGAGCCGTGAGCCTTCGCAGGTTCGCACCGGGCCGCGCCGTCGCGAGACTGGATCCCGGGTCTTCGGGCCTGCGGCCCTGCGCCCGGGATGACACCGGACAGCTGCGAGCACCCTCGGCCGTCATCCCGGGCGACAGGCCGGAGGCCTGAAGACCCGGGATCCAGACGATCGGCCGGGTGCGACCGAGAGTAGACCGATTCACCGTACGACGGTTGTCAAAGCGGAGCGAAATGCGATCATCGGTGCTCTAAGAGCCGACGATCGATGCCCTACTCGGTCTATATCCTGGCCTCGAAGCGCAACGGAACGCTGTACACCGGCGTGACGAACGACCTCGGACGACGGATCGACGAACACCGGACCGGCCGCGGGTCGGACTTCGCGAGACGGTACGGGGCCGTGCTCCTCGTTTGGGCGGAGGTCTACGACGATATCGTTGAAGCGATCGCGGCGGAGAAGCGCATCAAACGCTGGCGCCGGCGCTGGAAGCTCGCGTTGATCGAGAAGAGCAATCCGGACTGGGAGGATCTCTCGTCGCAGATCCATTGACGGCGATGAACATTCGATTGTCCGGACCCAGCCGCACCGTCGCGAGACTGGATCCCGGGTCGTCGGGCCTGCGGCCCTCGCCCGGGATGACACCGGAAAGCTTGCAGCACGCCCGCTGCGGTCATCCCGGGCGACAGGCCGGAGGCCTGGAGACCCTGGAACCAGCCAAGCGGCCGGGTGCGAGCGATCGACGGGATGAAGGGCAAGACCCGGAGCATTGAGCCATCTCAAGTTCGCCCCGCGCCGTCGCGAGATTGGACCCCGGGTCTCCGGGTCTGCGGCCCTCGCCCGGGATGACACCGGAGCGCTCGAACACCGCCCCGGATCACGGCTTCTTGTGCAGGCTCAGCGCGATGTCGTTGAGCTGCAGCGTCGCC
>CAXTCV010000441.1:0-2658 GCA_964242725.1 uncultured Methylobacterium sp. | reverse complement strand
CCCGACGTTCGGGCTCCGCCCGACGTTCGCGTTCCGCCCGACGTTCGGGCCCCGCCCGACGTTCGCGTTCCGCCCGACGTTCGGGCCTCGCCCGACGTTCGGGCCTCGCCCGACACCGGGGCTCCGCCCTGAACCCGCACGCGGTCGCGGACCTTTTGAAACCGGGACTGTTCAGCCGCCGCTCAGGACGGCGCGCATCAGGGCGATGCCGGCGATCAGACCGAGCAGCCCCGCCGCCACCGAGACCACGACGTAGACCGCCGCCGTGGCCGGCTCGCCGCGCTGGTACAGGCTGATCGCGTCCAGGGAGAAGGTCGAGAAGGTGGTGAAGCCGCCGAGCACCCCGGTGGTCAGGAACAGCCGGGCCGGGTGGCCGGCCGCGCCCCGCAGGGCAAAACCCTCGGCGAGCACGCCCATCAGGAACGAGCCCAGCACGTTGATGATCAGGGTGGCCAGGGGAAAGCCGAGGCCCGGCAGCAGCCGCGACACCGCGACGTTGACGCCGTGCCGGACGCCGCCCCCGAACCCGGCCCCGAGGATGACGATGAGGGTGTTGATCATGCCTGCCCTTCCTGTGCGGCGGGCGGCCTCGTCGCGTCGCGGCTTCGGCGCAGGGCCCCACCGCGGACGGCGAAAGGCGCGCCCGTTCGGTAGGAGCCATCAGCCCGGCATGGCGGTCACGATGCCGGGCGGTTGTCGGGGAGCTCCATCCCCATCCCGGGCAGGCATAGCGCAGGATTGGGCGCGGGGGAATCGGGTTTTCGGGCTCCCCCGGGCGGGTCAGCGGGCGAAGGCGAACTGGCTGCGCTGCGCGATCTGGGCGGCGTAGAAATCCTCGACGACCTCGCGGACCACCTCGGCCAGCTCGCCGCCCCGGTTCTCGTCGAGCTGGATGTCGCTGCCCACCGTCCGGCCGCTGGCGCCGCGCGCCGCCCCGGGGACCAGGCGCTCGTTGTAGCGCTGGTTGAGGCCCGAGACCGCGATGAAGTTGCTGCCGCCGAGTTCAGGCCCGTAGGTGATCTTGATCTTCTGCTCCGCGTCGGTCCCGCGCAGCTGCGCGCAGAGGCTGATGAAGTTGTCCTGATCGATCCGGGCTTCGAGGCCGGTGATGCTGCCGTGGACGTTGTCCGCCTCGTCGAGGACCTCGGCCATGAGGTTCAGGACGCCGACGACCGGCTCCAGCGCCCGGGCGCCTTCCGCCAGGAGCTTCCTGCGGAAATCGTTGCTCCGGGCATCGGCCTCCTGAAGCCGGGTGCGGAACCTGTCCTTGACGTCGTTGGCGCGGGCCATCGCGCTCCTCCCTGGGTGTGATCCGATGCTGTGTCGCTCGGTGGGAGGAGCCTACGAGGCCGATCCGGAGGCTGCAAGATCGTGCAACATATTGATGCCTGCTCAGATCTTGAGCCGTTGCATAGGAATAATACTTGCTCCTGGCCTATGCAACGGCGGCGGACCGGACCTGCCGTCACTTCAGGAGCTGGAGCAGGCTCCGGCCGGCCGGGGTCTTGAGCTCCTTGGCGTCGAGCTTGCCGTCGCCGTCCGGATCGGCCGCCTTGAAGCGGCTCGCCACCAGGGCGAGGTATTCCTTGCGGTCGAGGGTGCCGTCGGAATCGGCGTCGGCGGCCTTCAGGTCCTTCTTGCTGATCCGGCCCTTCAGCTCCTTGGCGTCGACGGTGCCGTCCTTGTCCGTCTCGGCGGCGTCGAAGGTCTTGCCGGCGGCGGCCTGGGCCTCGGCCAGATCGATGGTGCCGTCCTTGTCGGTGTCGACCATCTTCAGCGTGCGCTCGGTGCCGGCGGAGCGCGCGGCGGCCGGGAGCGTCGCCGGCAGGAGAAGGGCGGCGACGAGGGGCGCGGCGAGGGCGGTTCGGGTCAGGGTCGCGGGCATGGATGACGTCTCCGGTGGCGATCGGTGCCGGCAGCCCAAGCCGCGACCGCGCGGGCCGTTCCTTCACAGGGCGACGATCATCCCCCGCCGCGCGTCAGCGGGCCGGGCCGTCGAGCGGCGCCAGACGGTCCGGCCCGGGCGCGGCGGCGGCCGGTTCCGGGCGCGACAGGGCCCGGGCGAGCCCCGGCAGGTCCGGCCCGGCCGCGCCCGGGGGCCCGAACACCGACCGGTCGAGGGCCGAAAAGGATTCGACGAGCGCGGGCCGGGACCGCCAGATCCGGGCCAGCTCCGGCGCCTCCCGCAGCGCCGGCTCCAGGGCCGTGCGGAACCGGGCCGGATCGCCCGTCCGGGCCGCCGCGTGCAGGGCGCGCCGGGCCGGGCCGGAGAGGCGCAGGCGCGGCCGTCCGAGGCCGAAGCCGATCAGGGCCAGCCCGAGCCCGAAGGCGGCGAGCGCCGCGGCGGCGGCCGCGAGCGGCGCGGGGACCGGCGGGGGCGCGCGGTCGGTCTCCCGGTCGGGCAGGCCGCCGCCGATCTGCCGGGCCGGGATCTCGGCCTCGCGCATCGTGCGGGTGCCGGTGTCGAACCACGGGATCGCGATGGCGTCGAGGGGGATGATCTCCGGCACGCCGGGCTTCACGTCCCACTGGTAGGTGGCCCGGGCCACGGGGCCGGAGGGCGTCAGCAGGGTCTCGCGGGTGACCGGGCCCGCGAAGGTGATGATGCCGCGGGTGCGCATCACCGGCCGGGGCGGCAGGCCCTCGGCGACCATGCCC
>CAXTCV010000440.1:0-2674 GCA_964242725.1 uncultured Methylobacterium sp. | reverse complement strand
GCTTCGACGGCGACACGCTGATGTGCCCGTTCCACGGCTGGCGCTTCGGCACGGATGGGCGCTGCCGCGACGTGCCGACCTTGTCGGAACACGACGCGGCCGATTTCTCCCGCATCCAGGTCCAGCGCTTCCCCGTGCGCGAGAGCGCCGGCTTCCTCTGGGTCAATCCGCATACGGGACCGGAGGGCGGGGACGTGCCGGCCGTGCCGGACCTGGATTTCGAGCCGGCGGGCGCGCTGGTCGTGGAGCTTGTGGTCGAAGCCTCTTTCGATCTCACGACCCTGAGTCTCGTGGATCCGGGTCACGTCGCCTTCGTCCACGATTCGTGGTGGTTCCGGCCCTCGAAGCAGCTCCGCGAGAAGGTGAAGACCTTCCAGCCGGTGCCCCACGGCTTCGTCATGACCAGCCACGCCACCACGACGAGTTCGCCGGTCTACCGGCTGCTCGGCGGCGTGCCGGAGGTCGAGATCGAGTTCCGCCTGCCCGGCGTGCGTCTGGAGCGGATCCGCGCCGGGGCCAAGCGGGTGGCCAACTACACCTTCGCGACGCCTCTGACGCCGGACCGGACCCTCCTCACCAACGCCCTCTACTGGAGCATGCCGGCCCTGAATTTGCTGAGGCCGGTCGCCCGGCCGCTGATGCGGCAGTTCCTGACCCAGGATCAGCAGGTGCTCCAGCACGCGCAGGACGGACTCGACCGCAAGCCCACGATGGTGCTGTTCGGCCAGGGCGACCTGCCCTCGCAATGGTACTTCCGCCTGAAGCGCGAGGCGCTGGAATCGACCCGCGACGGCCGCCCATTCGCCAACCCGCTGGAGCTCCGGGAGTTGCGCTGGCGCTCCTGATGGCCACGCACCGGGTCAGTCCTCTTGTCAATTTAACACCTCGTTAACCATAGTTAGAGCAATCATTGCGAAGCAATACCTCTTCTCAAGACGCTTCGGGCCGATGCCTCGCTTCTTCATAGATCTTCACGACGGCTCCCAGCCGATCCGCGACGAGGTCGGGTTCGAGCTCCCGGACCTTCCGGCCGCCCGTGCCAAGGTCACCCGGATCATGTCGGCGATCGCCCGCGACATGCTGCCGGATGTCGAGCGCCAGGACTACGTGGCCTGCGTGCGTGACGGCGTCGGCAAGGTAGTCTACCGGGCCCGGCTCTCGCTCGCCGCAGAGGCCGTCGACTGACCGCCGCCACGGCCCGGACCGGCCCTGGGGCCCGCCGCCGCAAGCCCCGGGAGCTTGACCGGCGCGCGCGACCGGCCATCTCACCTCCATGAAACGGCGCAGCCTGCTCACGGTCGCGAGTGCGGCCACGGTGATGACGCTCGGCGGCGTCGGCTATGCCGCCCACCGGCGCGGCCGCAATCCCTACTATCGGGGGCCCGTCTCCGATCATTTCGACGGCCTGCGGTTCTTCCTGCCGGACCAGCCGACCGACAAGTCGCTGCCCGATGTCCTGCGCTGGCAGGCCAAGCGGCAGCGGGAGCCCTGGCCGAAGCGTTTTCCGAGCCCCTATCCGGCGGACCGGCCGCCCGAGCGCGTCGCCGGATTGCGGGTCGTTCTGATCGGTCATGCGAGCTACCTCGTGCAGGTCGCCGGCCGCAACATCCTGATCGATCCGGTCTTCGCCAAGCGTGCGAGTCCCGTCCGCTTCGCCGGCCCGAAGCGGGTCAATCCGCCGGGCATCGCCCCGGCCGATCTGCCGTCCATCGACGCGGTGCTGATCACCCACAACCATTACGACCATCTCGACGGGCCGGCCCTCGCGCGGATCTGGCAGGCGCACCAGCCGCTGATCGTGGCGCCGCTGGGCAACGACGCGATCCTGCGCGGCTACGACGATACGATGCATGTCGAGACCCGCGACTGGGGCGGGTCGGTCGATCTCGGCGATGGGCTGCAGGTCCACCTGACCCCGGCGAACCACTGGTCGGCCCGGGGGGTGAAGGACCGGCGCATGGCGCTGTGGTGCGCCTTCGTGATCACCTCGTCCCGGGGCGTCCACTACCATGTGGGCGATACCGGTTTCGGCGACGGCGGCCTGTTTCGCGACATCCGCACGCGGTTCGGGGCGCCCCGCCTCGCGACCCTGCCGATCGGCGCCTACGAGCCGCGCTGGTTCATGAAGGCCCAGCACGTGAACCCCGCCGAGGCCGTGGAGGCCCTGGCGCTGCTCGGGGCTGCGCAGGCGCTGGGCCACCATTGGGGCACCTTCCAGCTCACCGACGAGGGCATCGAGCGCCCGGCAGAGGCGCTGTCCGCGGCGCTCGAGGCGCAGGGGATCGCCCCTGATCGGTTCCTGGCGCTGAGGCCCGGGCAGGTCTGGGAGGGCTGAGGTTCGAAATACCGACGACCGCGGCTTTGGGCACGATGTATGCAAGATACCGTATGCAGTCCCGGCCGTGGCGCCCCTCGTCGGATGGGCGGTGCTTCCGGACGGCGCCTTCCCCTCTGCCGAGAGACACGATGGATTCGATCAAGCCGACACGCCGCTCGCTGATGGTCGGAGGCGCCGCCCTGGCCGCGTTCGGGGCGCCGGGCCGGGCCGGGGCGCAGGGCGCGGCCCCCGGCAGCCTGACCTACGGCATCTCGATGACCGACCTGCCGCTCACCACCGGCCAGCCGGACCGGGGCGCCGGCGGCTATCAGTTCACCGGCCTGACCCTCTACGACC
>CAXTCV010000439.1:0-2709 GCA_964242725.1 uncultured Methylobacterium sp. | reverse complement strand
AGGCCGGCGCGACGACGCCCGCGGCGTCGCCGGCGAGCAGGACGTCGCGGCCGTTATCCCAGCGCTTCAGGGGCTTCAGGGGCAGCGGCGCGCCCTCGCGGCGCAGGGTCTCGGCGTGATCGAGGCCGGTCGCGGCGCGCAGGGCCCGGATCGAGGAGCGGAGGGAGAAGCCTTTCCGGGCGCTGCCGGTGCCGATGCTCAGCGTGTCCCCGTGGGGGAAGATCCAGCTGTAGAAGTCCGGCGAGTGGCGGCCCTGGTAATAGACGTCGCAGCGGGTCGCCTCCACCGACTCGGCCCCGGGGGCTCCGGCTTCCGGAACCCGCAGGATCTCGTGATAGGCGAAGACCTGACGCATCTTCGCGTGGCCCGGCACCTCCGCCCGGCCCACGGGCGAGCAGGCCCCGTCGGCCCCGATGACGAGGCGCGCCCGGACCGCGTGGCGGGCGAGCGATTCGCCCGCCCCGGTGGTGAAGTGGACGAGCGGCGGCCCATCGTCCGGCCGGGTGATCGTCTCGTAGGCGGCCGCGCGCAGCGCGGCGCCGGCCTCCTCGGCCCGGGCCCGCAGCCACGGGTCGAACTGCTCGCGGTCGACCATGCCGACGAAGCCCTCGCCCACGGGCATGTCGACGGCCTTGCCGCTCGGCGCCACCATCCGGGCGGACCGGATCTTCGCGACGAGGAGGGAATCGGGGATCGCGAAGTCGCGAATCAGCCGGGGTGGAATCGCGCCGCCGCAGGGCTTGATCCGGCCGGGCTTGTCGAGGAGCAGCACCGCGTGGCCGGCCCGGGCGAGGTCGGTGGCCGCGGTGGCGCCGGCGGGGCCGCCGCCGACCACGACGACGTCGTAGACAGTCCCGGCGCCGTGCGCGCTCCCGTCCTGCCCCGCCAAGGGGGGAGGGAGGGCGTCGCGGTCTTCGTTTAAGCGTGCCATCGCGTCACCTCACGCCGAGGAGGGGATTGAGTGGGATCGTGGACCGGCCGGGGGTCCGGGCGGGCGCCAGCCGCAGGGCCAGCACCACCGCGACGAGGAACAGCGCCCCCTCCGCGGCGAAGACGGCGGCGTAGGCCTGGACCGGCTCGGCCGTGACCAGCCGCATCAGATCCACCGCGGCCGCCCCCAGAAAACCGCCGGCTCCGAAGGCGACGCCCTGCGCCGCGCCCCAGACGCCCATCCGGGTCCCGCGCTCGCGCTCGCCGCCGCGTCCGGCCAGAGCCATCATGGAGCCGATGGCGGCGACCGCATAGGCGCCGTTGGCGACCCCCAACGCGAACACCACCGGCCGCAGCGGCAGGACATCGCCGCCCGCCGCCAGCGCGAACAGGGCGGCGGCCGAGCCGGCGCAGCCGAGGGCGATCCAGAGGCGCAGGGAGGCGAGGGGGGTGCCCCGGGCCGCGAGCGTCACGCCGGCCACCAGCAGCATCCCGGCCAGCACCCCGCCGTGCTGGAGGCCGGCGAGCTTGGTGGTGGCCCCGGGGCTCATCGCGAAGACGAGGCCGGCATAGGGCTCCAGGATCAGCTCCTGGGCGCTGTAGGCCAGCATCGAGACGAAGACGAAGATCGTGAAGGTCCGGGCCAGGGGATCGGCGAGGACGTGGGCCAGGACCGCGCGGAACGGCCGCCGCGCCGTCTCGGACTCGCCCGCCCGGGCGGGCAGGCGTCGCTCGATGCCCGCCACCGCCAGGAGGGCGACCGTGAAGGCGATGAGCGAGACCGCGCCGGAGACCGCGACCAGGCGCAGGCCGGAGAACGGATCCAGGAAATGGCCGGCCAGCGGCGCCGTCAGGGCGAAGCCGAGGATCATCATCACCCAGACGATGGTGGCGGCCGCGCCGCGCCGGGCCGGCGCGACGCCGCCCGCGAGCAGCACGAGCAGCGAGGTCCCCGCCGCCCCGACCCCGATCCCGACGCACAGGAAGGACAGGGCGGCGAGCGCCAGCCCGAGGGCAAGGTGTTGAGCGGCGAGCGCGGTACCGCAGGCCGCGCCGAACCCGCCGAGGCAGAGGGCCGCCATGCCGCCGACGATCCAGGGGGTGCGCCGGCCGCTCCGGTCGGACCCGTAGCCCCAGCGCGGGCGCAGCACCTGCACGGCATAGTGCAGGGCGATCAGCAGGCCCGGGACGAAGGCGGGGAGTGCCAGTTCCACCACCATCACCCGGTTGAGGGTGGCGGTCATCAGCACGACCACACTGCCGAGGGCCGTCTGGACGAGACCGAGGCGGACGATCTGGGGCCAGCCCAGCGTCCGCGCGCCCGCGCTCGAACCGGGCTCACCCATCACGCCCCTCCCACCAGCGGCCGCAGCGCGAAGGCCGCGACCAGCATGCCGAGGACGTAGAGTGTCGTGCCGGTGCCGTTGTACCAGGCCGCCCGCTCCCGGGGGGCCTTCAGGAACCGGACCATCAGGGCGAACTGGCCGGCGAGCAGCGCCGCCACGAGCCCGGCATGCCAGTACCGCTCCCAGCCGACGAGCAGCGCGATCACCACGACCTGCGGCACGGCCATGACCAGGCAGGCGAAGCGCGCGGCGCGCTCCGAACCCATCTGAACCGGCAGTGAGAGCAGGCCCATGCGCCGATCACCCTCCACCGACTTGAAATCGTTGAGCGTCATGATGCCGTGGGCGCCCGCCGAATAGAGCAGGGCGACGATGAGCACCCGCCGGTCGGGCAGGGCGGCGGCCATCACGGCGGCGCCGGTGAACCAGGGCA
>CAXTCV010000438.1:0-2710 GCA_964242725.1 uncultured Methylobacterium sp. | reverse complement strand
ACTGCGTCATCGGTGGGCCAGGGGCTTTCATGGTGCCAGTGCGCGATGAGGCGGAATTCGCCACCGCGATCCGCACCAAGATCGTGCGCGAAGTAGCCGATGTCTCTACGCCCGCTGATCGCATCCTGCCTGTGCAGGGGTTCAGCCTGGCCCGCTGCGCCGCCACAGGGCGACGTGGTGGCGAACTTGATCCCTGACAGGAGACGTCGGTCGGAAATACGAGAAGGAACGATGCGCTCGGCTGGGTCGAGGTCAGGGCGGAACGGGTCCCAGGTGTCGGCGGCGGGGATCATGGCCGGAGCCTCCTCACCTCACCTTGGAAAACTCCCCACCACCACCACACCACCCACCCTATAAGGGGGTGGTGGTGAGGATGGTTTGTCCTCACTTCAACACCTGTCCTCACCTCACCCTGGCAGGTGAGGAAGTCGTCATTCGGAGGCGTCGGAGGCATGTTTGCCCACCTCCACAAAATCCCGGAGGTTGCCGCGGGCGTCCTTGCCTTCGACCACCACGAACATGCCGGTCTCGATCCAGACGCGAAGCATGCGGCCGATCTTGCTGCGGTGGGCCTTGTCCTTGGTGTCGAGCTTAAGCGCCCGGGCGATCGGGATGCCGATCCAGTCCGGCGACTGCACGTTGAGGCGGAACTTCGCCCCAGCCGCCGAACAACCGGCGACTTCCGATTGAGCTTGGCGTAGCTCATTGATCCCGACGCCCGCGAAAACGTCCGGCCATTCCCATGGCGCGACCACCGCGATCTGGTCGCCGTAGTCGAGGATGCCGGCCGGTCCGTTGCCGAGCGACACAGATACGAGCTGGTACCAGTCGCTTTTGTCCGGCGGCGGGGCGAGGTTGGCCTTGCCGTTGTCGACTCGGAAGAAGCCCCGGTGCGACGGCAACCCGGCCTGCTCGGCTTGGTCGCGCGACATGAGGTTGAGTACCCGGGCACTGCGGGCCGCTGCGAGCAGCGCACCCGCTCCGCGGCCGTCCTCCACTGTGTATTCGCTCTGTCCGGTCTGGCCTTTCCGCACGTGGTGCACGAGCTCGATCGAGGCGTTCCCGATCTCTGCGACGCGGTTCCAGGCCTTGGCGACGATGTCGATCTCGTCGTTGGCGTTCTCGGTCACGCGGTGCGAGGACACGAACGGATCCACCGCCATGTGGTCGATTTTGTTCTCGATGATGCTGGCGATCAGGTCCTCGATCACTGGTTCGGCGATCTTCACGCCGTCCTTCAACCTAGTCGCGATGATGATCTCGGCGGTTCGGCCGCTATCGAGGAACAGCCGGCCCTCCAGCTCGTGAGCGTCGATCTCGTAATGAAGGCAGATCGCGGCGACGCGCCGCTCGATCTCCTCCATGGGATCTTCGAGGTTCACGTACCAGACGTTCATGGGGCGCTCTGGCTTGACCCCGAGCAGCGCCCGGCCGGTCGCCATGGCGATGGCCTCCACCAGCACGAGACTGGACTTGCCGGACGCGCCAGGCGCGACGGTGGTGCTCAGAAACCGCCGGATCAGGTGTCGGCCGTAGATCCATTCCCGCAGCGGGATCGTCTTCGGGTCGCGATAGGTGAATGGGGTGGCTCGGATCTCGTCGGCGGCATCGGCGGGATGGGCGGCACGACGAGCGGCGTCGGAACGCAGCAGGTTCCGCAGGCCGGCCTCGGTCAGACGCTGCTCGGCGGCGCGCTCGGCATCGGCGGCCTCGTGGCGAAGCTCGGTGGTGCGGGACTGCTGGGTGGGTTTGGAAGCATCGGCAGCTTGATGGGCGGTGGCGTCGGCGGCGTCGGCGGCATCGGCGACTTGAGCGACTGGGCGTAGAAATGGCCGAACCCGACTTCGTCCCGCCGCTGACGGATCCGATCGAGCCCGCCCCGGCGCCGGTTGATCCGCGCAGTGAGTCCCATTTGGCGCTCGTGAACCACTACCGGGTGCAGTTCGTCCAGGATGCGCGGGCCCTTTCGACGGTGAGCGGGCATCTCGCGGTCATCGCCGAGACCGGCGACCCGCACCGCATTTTCGAACGGCAGGTGGCAGTGCTGGACACCCTTTTCCGGGCGCTCGGCAACACCCTGAGGCAGCTCCAGGCGCTCGCTGAAACAAAGGGCACGGCGTGATGTCGGCGAGCCTCTCCTGCGTCGTGCCATGTGGTTCGTCTCGCAACCGTCAAGCTAGAGTTGCGGGACCACAACCACTGGTCAAGCGCTTAACGCGGCGCTTGGAGTCGCTACGCCATGGGCTTCGCTACCTAGCCCACCGCCCGAGGCGTCGCTTCCAGCGCTCACCGGCTGGCAGATCGGCCGCGGGCTTCGCGGCGCGCACCGGGCGGGGCGCTGACGGGGGCGGCACCGGCACGGGTTCGACGGCTTCGATCTCGACCGCGGCCTCGGCAATCGGCTCCTCGACCATTGCTGTCGCGACTGCTTTCGCCTTCGGCGGTCGCCCGCGACGCCGCTTCACCGTGAACTCTTCTGCCACCGGTGTTGGCTCCGCCTCGTCCGGTGGAGCCTCCGTCACGATCAGGTTGGGAAGGATCCGTCGAGGTTCGGCGGTGGGCGCGCGTGGCTCGGCCATCAGCGGCCAAGACATGAGCGGCCGCTGGGCTACGGGCCCAACCGCACGGTGCGGGATGAAGGTGCGCGGGTGACGGCCGCCGGACTTGGTCTCGACGGTGAACGACGGCGGCGTGCGGCTACGCATGGTGC
>CAXTCV010000437.1:0-2718 GCA_964242725.1 uncultured Methylobacterium sp. | reverse complement strand
GTGCAGGAGACCGTGGTGGTGCCCGACATGCACACCCGCAAGCGCCTGATGTTCGAGCGCTCGGACGCCTTCGTGACCCTGCCCGGCGGCATCGGCACCCTGGAGGAACTGGTCGAGCAGCTGACCTGGGCGCAGCTCGGGCGGCACCGGAAGCCGGTGGTGCTGGTCTCGGTCGCCGAGTTCTGGGCTCCGCTCCTCGCCCTGTTCGAGCATATGCGCGGCCACGGCTTCATCCGCGAGGGGCTCGATCTCAGCTACCTCGTCGCCCGCGAGGCGGCCGAGGTGGTGCCGATGCTCCGCGAGACCGGGCATCAGCCCGATCCCGAGGCCGAGGACATCGTCCAGAAGCGGATGTGATGCGGGTCCGACGCGACGCGAGCGCCTTCGGGCTGCGCATGAGCCAATTCGCGGTCCTGCCCCTCGCCTGCCTCGCCGGCGCCGCGGCGGCTGCCGACGCGCCCGTCCTCCAGACCCTCGACTACGCCAACACCCGCTATTCCGACCTCGACCGGATCGACGCCGGCAATGTCGGTCGCCTCAAGGTCGCCTGGACCTTCTCCACCGGGGTGCTGCGCGGCCACGAGGGGGCGCCGATCGTGGTCGGGCACGTCATGGTCGTGCACACCCCGTTCCCCAACATGGTCTACGCCCTCGACCTCGACCAGGGCGGCAAGATCCTCTGGCGCTACGCCCCGCGCCAGGATGCGGGGGTGATCGCCGTGATGTGCTGCGACACGGTCTCCCGCGGCCTCGCCTACGCGGGTGGGCGCCTGTTCCTGCAGCTCGCCGACACCACCGTGGTCGCCCTCGATCCGGAGACCGGCGCCGTGCTGTGGTCGGTGAAGAACGGCGATCCCGCCCGGGGCGAGACCAACACCGCCACGGTCCTCCCGGTCCACGGCACGCTCATCGTCGGCCTGGCGGGGGGCGAGTACGGGGCGCGCTGCCACGTCACCGCCTACGACCAGGCCACGGGCCGCCGCCTCTGGCGCGCCTACGCCACCGGGCCGGATGCCGACATGCTGGTCGATCCGGAGAAGACGACCGAGCTCGGGCGCCCGATCGGCCCGGACTCCTCCCTGAAGAGCTGGGAGGGCGACCAGTGGCGGATCGGCGGCGCCTGCAGCTGGGGCTGGTTCTCCTACGACCCGGATCTGAACCTCGTCTATTACGGCACCGGCAATCCCGCGACCTGGAACCCGGCCCAGCGCCCGGGCGACAACCGCTGGTCCATGGCGATCATCGCCCGCGACGCCGATACCGGCCTGGCCCGCTGGGTCTACCAGATGACGCCCCACGACCAGTGGGACTACGACGGCGTCAACGAGATGATCCTCACCGAGCAGGCGATCGACGGGCGCCCGCGCAAGGTGCTGACCCATTTCGACCGGAACGGCTTCGGCTACACGCTGGACCGCGCCACCGGCGAACTCCTCGTGGCGGACAAGTTCGACCCGAGCGTCAACTGGGCCAGCCGGATCGAGATGGATCCCGCCGCCCCATCCTATGGCCGGCCGGTCGTCGACAAACGCTACGCCCCCGGCGAGGCCGACGCGGAGGAGGTCACCAAGAACATCTGCCCCGGGGCGCTCGGCGCCAAGAACCAGCAGCCCGCCGCCTATTCGCCGGTCACGCGGCTGTTCTACGTTCCGACCAACCACATGTGCATGGATTACGAGGCGTTCCGGGTCACCTACACGCCGGGCCAGCCCTATGTCGGCGCGACCCTGACCCTGCACCCGCCGGAGGGCACGGACCGGACCGGCGCCTTCATCGCCTGGGACGGGGCCCGGGGGACGATCGCGTGGTCGATCCCGGAGCCGTTCTCGGTCTGGTCGGGGGCGCTCGCCACTGCGGGCAACGTCGTCTTCTACGGCACGCTCGAAGGCTACCTGAAGGCGGTGGACGCCCGGGACGGGCACGAACTCTACCGGTTCAAGACCCCGTCCGGGATCGTGGGCAACGTCACCACCTACCTGCACGGCGGCCGGCAATACGTGGCGGTGCTCTCCGGCATCGGCGGCTGGGCCGGGATCGGGCTCGCGGCCGGGCTCACCGATCCCGCCGACGGCTCCGGGGCGGTGGGCGGCTACGCGGCCCTGTCGCAGTACACGGCGCCGGGCGGGCAGCTCACGGTGTTCGAGCTGCCGGATTCGGCGCCGCCGGCCGCGCGGTGACGAAGTCCACGAAGGCGCGCAGCGGCGCCGGCAGGTGCCGCCGCCCCGGATAGTAGAGGAACGGGCCGGAAAATTCCTGCCACCAGGGTTCCAGCACCGGCTCCAGGGCGCCGCTGTCGAGCTGCGGCCGGAGCCAGTCCTCGAACAGGTGGATGATCCCGGTCCCCGCGACGGCCGCCGCCACGGCGAGGTCGCTGGCGCCGACCCGCACGATCAGCGGCCCGGACGCGTCCACGCGGACGACGGCACCGTCGCGCTCGAACTCCCAGGGTGCCGTCAGGGCGCCGCTCGGGAACCGGCCGAGCAGGCAGGCATGGGCCAGGAGGTCGCGCGGATGCTCCGGCCGCCCGTGCCGGTCGAGATAGGCCGGCGCCGCCGCGGTGGCGAAGCGCTGCCGCCGCGGCCCGATCGGGACCGCGATCATGTCCTGCTCCAGCCGCTCGTCGTAGCGGATGCCGGCATCGCAGCCCGCCGCCAGCACGTCGACGAAGCCGTCCTCGACGACCACCTCCAGGCGGATCTCGGGATAGGCCGCCAGGAA
>CAXTCV010000436.1:0-2729 GCA_964242725.1 uncultured Methylobacterium sp. | reverse complement strand
GGCATGTCGGCGTGGCAGACGAAGCGCACGTCCGGCTTGTTGATGCCCATGCCGAAGGCGATCGTGGCGGTCATCACCACCCCGTCCTCCTGAAGGAACCGGTCCTGGTTCCGCATCCGCGTCCCCTGGTCGAGGCCGGCATGGTAGGGCAGGGCGTCGAACCCGTCCTTCTTGAGGGTCTCGGCGAGCTGTTCGACGCGCTTGCGCGAGGAGCAGTAGATGATCCCGCTCTCCGCCCTTCGGTGCTTGAGGAAGCGCTCGATCTGGCGGGCCGGGTTGTCCTTGGGCTGGAAGGTCAGCCGGATGTTCGGCCGGTCGAAGGAATGGACGAAGATCTTCGGCGGCCGGCCCTGCGGGAACAGCCGCTCGGCGATCTCCGTCCGGGTGGCCGCGTCGGCGGTGGCGGTGAGCGCCAGGGTCTGGATGTCGCCGAGCGCCGTCCGGGCCCGGGCGATCTCCCGGTACTCGGGCCGGAAATCGTGGCCCCATTGCGAGACGCAGTGGGCCTCGTCCACCGCCAGGCGCCGGACCCCGGCCCCGCGCAGGGCCTCGATGCAGCCCTCCATCAGCAGGCGCTCGGGGGAGACGAACAGGAGGCGCAGCGCCCCCGACCGCAGGCTGCGCCAGGTCTCGCGCGACTCCGCCTCCGTCACCGTCGAGTTGAGGGTGGCGGCCTCGACGCCGACGCTGCGCATCTGCTGCACCTGGTCGTGCATCAGGGCGATCAGCGGCGACACCACCACGGTGAGGCCCGAATCGATGAGCGCCGGGAGCTGGTAGGTCATCGACTTGCCCGAGCCCGTGGGCATCACGGCGAAGACATCGTCGCCGTCCAGCACCGCGCCGATCACCTCGTCCTGCCCGGGCCGGAAATCTTCGTAGCCGAACGTCTTCTTCAGCGCGGCGCGGGCCTCGTCGAGGCGGGTCATCGGGATCCTTGGTTTCGGGATTTGTGCGCGGCTTGCGGCACCCGTGGCGACACACTAGCCTTTCGGATCTCTACACGGGGACGGTCATGCCGCTCAACATCCGCAGCGAAGAGGTGAACCAGCTCGCGGAGAAACTGGCCTCGCGGGCGGGCGTGAGCAAGACCGAGGCGGTGCGGATCGCGCTCACGAACGAGCTGGAGCGCCAGAATCGCGACAGCGATGCATTCATGGAGCGGATCAAGCAGATCCAGGATAAGCTCGCCACCTATCCAAGCACCGGCCTCAAGGCGGACAAGGCGTTCTACGACAGCCTGAACGACGAGTGATGTTCGTCGATGCCTCGGCCATCGTGGCGATCCTGGTCCGGGAGCCGGGCCACGAAAGCCTGCTCGCTCGCCTACGCGACTCAGCCGTGCGCTTGACGAGCGGTGTGGCGATCTACGAGGCGGTCCTCGCCGTCGCCCGCATTCAGAAGATCGAGCCGAAAGTTGCCGAGGGCGTCGTGAGCAGCTTTTTGGAAGCGACGGGCCTCGCTTTGGTCCCGATCACGGGCGTCGAGGCGCAGCTCGCCACCGCGGCCCATGCCCGTCTCGGCAAGGGCCGCCATCCTGCCCGTCTGAACCTCGGCGACTGCATCGCCTATGCCTGCGCGCAGGTCCACGGCGTGCCGCTGCTGTTCGTCGGCGACGATTTCCCGCAGACAGATATCCGCTCCGCCTTGGCCTGAGCCCTCGGCCATCGTCCTGGATCTTGACTCCATGACGCTACCCGAAGGCCTTGCTGGGACGTCATTTTTCCCGAAATCCAGAAGCCCCTTTCGGGATGAGGAATCAGCCGCCGTGGAACTCGGACACGTGCTGCGCCACGATCGCGTCGAAGGAGGCGTCCGCCCGGAAGCCGAGCGCGAGGGCCGCCTCCGGCTCGAACGCCTCCGGCCAGGAGCCGACGATCCGGGCGATGGTCGCGTCCGCCTCACGCCGGATCAACGCCACGGCCTTGTCGCCCGCCGCCCGCCGCAAAGACTCGATCTCCTCGGCCACGGTGGCGGAGACACCCGGCATGGTCAGGCTGATCCGGGGGCCGATCGCCGCGAGGTCGAGCCCGGCGGCATGAACCAGAAACCCCACCGCGGCGGCGGGGCTGGCGAACCAGTGGCGCACGGTGTCGGGCACCGGCAGCACGGCCTCCTGGCCGGCCAGCGGCTCGCGGATGATCCCGGAGAAGAAGCCCGAGGCCGCCTTGTTGGGCTTGCCCGGACGCACGCAGATGGTCGGCAGGCGCAGGCCGATGCCGTCGAGGAAGCCGCGGCGCGCATAGTCGGCGAGCATCAGCTCGCCCATGGCCTTCTGGACGCCGTACGAGGAGGCCGGGCGCAGGATGAAGTCGTCCGGGATCGCCTTCGGGAAGGGCGGCCCGAACACGGCGAGCGAGGAGGTGAAGACCAGCTTCGGCCGGTAGCCGTCCGCCGCGTGGGCCTGGCGGATCGCGTCGAGCAGGAGCCGAGTCCCGTCGAGATTGACCCGGTAGCCGAGCTCCAGGTTGGCCTCGGCCTCACCGGAGACCACCGCGGCGAGGTGGAAGATCACCTCCGGCCGCGCCGCGATGGCGGAATCGGCGGCACCCGGGGCGGTGAGATCCGCGGCCTCGGCCCGGACCGGGCCGGAGAACCCCTCCGGTGCGGCGGGCGGCACCACGTCGAGCAGGGTGAGGGCGGTGAGCGCCTGCCCGCCGACCCGGCCCTCCGCCACCAGGGCGTCCACGAGGCGGCGGCCGATCATGCCGGCGGCGCCGAGAATCAGG
>CAXTCV010000435.1:0-2733 GCA_964242725.1 uncultured Methylobacterium sp. | reverse complement strand
AAGGACCGGGCCAAGACCGACTGGCCGGTGCTCGGCGGCTTCACCGCCGGCAAGGTCTCGGGCCGCACGGCCCGTGTGGTGCTCGACTGGCCGGGCGCGACCGTGACCGCCCATGACGCCGGCGAGTTCGCCCTGGGTGCGCGGCTGCGCGTCTATACGTTCGACCGCTACAAGACCAAGAAGAAGCCCGACGCCGAGGACAAGGCCGGCACGGCACTGACCCTGCTGCTGGCGGATCACGGCGCGGCTACCCGCGAAGGAGAGGGTGCCAAGTCTCTGGCCGAGAGCGTGGTCCTGGCCCGGGACCTCGTGAACGAGCCGCCGAACGTGCTCTTCCCGGAGGAATTCGCCCGGCGCGCCTCCGAACTGGCCAAGCTCGGCGTCGAGATCGAGGTGCTGGAGCCTGCACGGATGCACGAGCTCGGCATGGGCGCGCTGCTCGCGGTGGCGCAGGGCTCGGTCCGGGAGCCGCGGATCGTCATCATGCGGTGGAACGGCGGGCCGGCCGGCGAGGCGCCGGTGGCCTTCATCGGCAAGGGCGTGATCTTCGATTCCGGCGGTGTCTCGATCAAGCCGGGCGGCGGCATGGAGGACATGAAGGGCGACATGGGCGGGGCGGCCGCGGTGGTCGGCGCCCTGCACGCGCTGGCCGCCCGCAAGGCGCGCTGCAACGTGGTCGGCGCCATCGGCATCGTGGAGAACATGCCGGATGGCGGTTCGTATCGGCCCTCCGATATCCTGACCTCGATGTCCGGCCAGACCATCGAGGTGATCAACACCGACGCCGAGGGTCGGCTCGTGCTGGCCGACGTGATCACCCATGTCGTCCGCAGCTCCAAGCCCAAGGCGATGGTGGACCTCGCCACGCTCACCGGGGCGATCATCGTGGCCCTGGGCCAGGACATCGCCGGGATGTTCTCCAACGACGACGCGCTGGCGGGCAACATCCACGCCGCGGGCGAGGCGACGGGCGAGAAGGTTTGGCGGATGCCGCTGATCCCTGCCTACGACAAGGCGATCGACTCGAAGTTCGCCGACATGAAGAACACCGGCGGGCGCCATGGCGGCGCCGCCACCGCGGCCTCGTTCATCAAGCGCTACGTCGAGGACGTGCCGTGGGCGCATCTCGACATCGCCGGCGTGGCGATGTCCTCGAACGCCAGCGAGATCAACCGCAGCTGGGGCGCCGGCTGGGGCGTGCGCCTCCTCGACCGGCTGGTCCGGGATCATTACGAGGCCCGGTAGGATCGGCCCGGAGAGCCCGGCTGTGCCCGTTCGGATCGCGCGCCGGTCATGAAGCCTGCCCCCCCGAGAGCCCGGTTCGATCCGGGTCAAGCCGCTGCGCGTCCGGGGGTCGATCTTCTCACGGCGTCCGCTCCGGTTCTGGCGATGCTGGCCGCGCTGGCGCTGGTGGCCGTCACCGGCTTCAGCCAGCGCTCGGCCATGCCGGAGACCGTCGAGCCCTGGGTCTTCGGCTTTTTCGCTGGGCGTTACCCGCTCTTCGCCTTCGCGCTGGTCTATGGGCTCGCGCATCTCGCCCGCGTGGCGGCGGCACCCGGTCCGGCCCCCGGCGCGCGCCGCATCGTGTTCGGCGTCGCCGGCGCGATGCTCCTTGCCGCAGCCGGGCTCTATCCGACCTTCGGCGGGGTGATCCTGCGGGCGGGCTTCGCCACCGGCGGAATGGCCTACCTGACGCATCAGCCCCTGTGGCTCGCCTACGGGCTCGGGGCCGGGGTGGCGGCGGCCCTGTTCGGCGGCATCGTGGGCGTGGCCGCATTCGCCGCGAATCGCCCGCTGCGGCCGCGGCTGAGACGGCTCGGCACCGGGGCGCTCGCCTTCCTGACCCTCTGGTGCGGTGCCATCGTGCTGGGTCTCTCCGGTCCTATCGGGCTCGGCCCCTGGCCGCGCCGGGCCCTCCGGCCCGAGGAGGTCGGCCTCGCCGCCCTGCTGCTGGTCGCCGCCGCGCTGCCGCACACCCTCCTGACGACATGGCGCCGGCTTCGTCCGGCCGCCTGAGCGTGGCGCCTTGCGGGGCGCCGGTCGTTCCCCCAGAGTCGGCGCGTTCTGCGTTGAGGGACTCGGCCATCGAGAGTCGGGCCCGAGGGAGGCTTCGCGATGGATGAAGCGAACGTGATCGCGCACGGCGCTCAAGCGGCCACGTCGCGGTCTACGACGGGCGCGTCGGTCGAGGCGGCCTCACCGGCCCGTCCCTGGATCGCTGCGTATCCCCGCAGGGTCCCGGCTGAGATCGATCCGGCGCGGCTCGGGACCCTGGTCGACCTGTTCGAGACCAGCGTGACCGCCTTCGCCGACCGGCCGGCGATGCTGTGCTTCGGCTCGACCATGACCTACGCAACCCTGGGCCGGCAGGCCCGCGACCTCGCCGCCTGGCTGCGGGCCGAGGGGGTGGCGAAGGGCGACCGCGTCGCCATCATGCTTCCGAACGTGCCCGCCTACGCGGTGGCGATCTTCGGCGTGCTGCTGGCGGGCGGCACCGTCGTGAACACCAACCCGCTCTACACCCCCCGGGAGCTCACGCAGCAGATCACGGATTCCGGGGCGCGGATCCTGATCGTGCTGGAGAATTTCGGCGCCACGGTCGCGGCCACCCTGCCGGACCTCACCCTCGACCGGGTCGTCCTCGTCGGCCCCGGCGACGGCCTCGGCCTGAAGGGCCGCGTCATCAATCTCGCCAGCCGGCACGTGCGCAAGGCGGTGCCGCCGTTCCGGCTG
>CAXTCV010000434.1:0-2746 GCA_964242725.1 uncultured Methylobacterium sp. | reverse complement strand
ACTTCGATTTCGTCGGCCCCGAGCGGACGCTGTATTCCGGCGAGGTGACCGCCGTACAGTTGCCCGGCACCGAGGGCGAGATGACCGTGATGCCGGGCCACGCCCCCGTCCTGACCTCGCTGCGGGTCGGGGTGATCGTGGTCACCGAGAGCCAGGGCAGCGGCAAGCGCATCTATGTCCGCGGCGGGTTCGCCGATATCGGTCCCACCGCCGTGACCGTGCTGGCCGAGCGTGCCGCGCCGATCGAGGAACTGACGCCCGAATCGCTCGACAAGGATATCGAGGCGGCCGAATTGCTGCGCGATTCCACCGAGGATCTGCAGAAGCGCGAGGAGCTGAACGGCCAGATCGTCCAGCTCCGGGAGACCAAGGCACTCCTCAAGCTCTGACGACGGACGGAGTCCACCGAGAAGACGGCGCCACGCCCCCGGAACGACGCGCTACGCGTCGCGGGCGCCAACCAGCGCCTCGGCGAGGAGCTCGGCCCGGGCATCCGGTCCGGCGGGGCAGCCGCGTTCCAGCCAGAGCCTGCGTGCCGCGGCCAATCCCCGGCCGATCGCGGGCCCGGGTGGCACCCCCGCGGCCACCAGATCCGCCCCGGCCAGCGGAAAGGTCGGCGCGCCCCCTGCCCCATCCATCGTTTGTAGCGTCTGCAACGCATCCCCGGCGACCTCCGGACGGGGCTCACCTGCCAGGATCGCCAGCGTGCCAGTCAGGAGCGGTAGCCCGTGTCCCGCCGCGAGGGCTGGCGCTTCCGTCGCGCCGATCAGCGCCCGACCGTGCAGATCCGCCAAGGTGTCGGCGTAACCGGTCAGCTGCGCGTGCTCCTGCTTTGAAAGGCGCAGCCGATCGCGCAGCCGGTCCGCGTCGTGCCTGCCGGCGACCGCCAGCGCTGCGAGCCTCATCGTCGGCGGCAGACCGGCATCCGCGGCGCGCTCCAGCCGCCCGAGCTCGCCGACGCCGCCCGTGATCCGCTGAAGCAGGCCGGTGCCGCTCAGGGTCACGACCATCGCCGGGCCTCCGGTTGCCGCCAGAAGTTTCAGAAACTCGTCGCGGACCCGCTCGCGCGACAACCGGCCCAGGCTGTCGCGGGCGGACACGCAGGCCGCGAGCGCCGCAGCGTCGGGCACCCCGCGGCCGAAACGTGCGTGGAAGCGGAAGAAGCGCAGGATCCGCAGCGCGTCCTCGCGGATGCGGGTCGCGGGATCGCCGATGAAGCGAACCCGGCCGCGCTCGAGATCTGCCAACCCGCCGACGGTGTCGTGCAGCCGGCCGTCGATGCCGAGCGACAGGGCGTTGACCGTGAAGTCGCGGCGTTCCGCGTCCCGCGCGAAGTCGCTGCCGAACCGGACCACCGCATGGCGCCCGTCGGTCTCGATATCCTCGCGCAGGGTGGTGACCTCGATCGGCCCGTCCTCGGCGATCAGCGTGACGGTGCCGTGCGCGATTCCGGTCGGCACCGCCTTCAGGCCCGGGGCCGCGCGGGCACGCGTCATCACGGCGTCCGGCCGAAGCGTCGTCGCGAGGTCGATATCGGCGGCCGACACGCCGAGAAGGGCATCGCGGACGCAGCCGCCGACGAGACGGGTCTCCGCGCCCGGATCGGCCAGGGCCATGAGCGCCCGGCGCACGCCCGGCCGGTCGAGGAGGGCCGACAGGCCGGCGCGGTCGAGGATCTGCCTCACCGGAAGCCGCCGGGGACCAATCGGCCATTCTCCATGTGCGTGGGCACGTAGCCGCCGGCCCGGCGCTCGGAGAACAGGCCCTCGTAGACGAGCGTGCCGATGACGACGGCCAACCCGGCGAGCACGAGGCGAAAGAGGTGGGGATCCCAGTGGACCCGGCGCAGCGGGTTGCGGCCCGCCAGCAGGAGGTAGACCAGGAATAACCCGAAGGGGATGAGGAAGAGGCCGAACTCTTCGAGGACGCGACGCAGCATGGGTGTTCGTTGCCTAAACGGCCGGGCGACGGATCCCGCCCGGTTCGGATTCCGGATAGAGCCGTTCGCGGAGGTTGTTCAGAATCCCGGCGGTGACACCCCAGATCAGCCGCTCGCCGAAGTTGACGGCGTAGAACCAGCGGGTGCGGCCCTGCCAGTCCCGCGACCGCAGCCGATACCGCTCCCGGTCCATCAGCACCGGCAGCGGTACCTCGAACACGTCGGCCACCTCGGCGGGATTGGGCCGGTAGGTCGCCTCCGGCGCGACGAGGCCGATCACCGGGGTGACGAGGAATCCGGTTCCGGACAGGTAGGGGTCGATATAGCCGACGAGCTGCACCGCGGCGGGGTGCAGGCCGATCTCCTCCTCGGCCTCCCGCAGGGCCGCGGCGGCGGGGGTGGGATCGGACGGGTCGATCTTGCCCCCCGGCAGGGCGACCTGTCCGGAATGGTCGCGGAGGTTGGCGGCGCGCTGCGTCAGGATGAGGTTCGGCCCCTCCGGGCGGAACACCACCGGCACGAGCACGGCGGCCCGCCGGTGCGGCGGCGGCGGGATCGCCGCCGATCCGTCCGGATCGAGGCTGTGGTCGCCGCGCGGGTTGGAGGTCGGATCGTCCGGCCCGGGGGGATGCGGTGACAGGCCCGACGCGGCGCGGGCGAGGAATGCGGCGCGGGGATCGTTCACGCGGCCGCCGGTGCGATGGGATGGAACGTGCCCCCGGCCCACAGTCCGAGCCAGGGCCGTCCATCGACGGGATGCTCCTCGGCGAGATCCACGAGGTCGTAGGTCAGCGCCCGGGTGACGAG
>CAXTCV010000433.1:0-2747 GCA_964242725.1 uncultured Methylobacterium sp. | reverse complement strand
GCCTGACGCGGCGCGCCTCGACGGAGGCGGTGCCGATCGGCGGCGGGCGCGACTTCCCCCTTGCCCCGGCCGACCGGAGTGCCTGGATCGAACGCGTCGCCCGGCAGCAGGCGATCGACCCGGCGCGGGCGGAGGTGCTGCTCGAGCGCTACGGCAGCACGGCGGAAGTCATGCTGGCGTCGCACACCTCGCGATGCGACCCGCCGCTCGCCAGCCTCCCGGATTACAGCCAGGCGGAGGTGCGTGCCGTGATCCGGCACGAGCAGGTCGTCGATCTCGACGACCTGCTGTTCCGGCGCCTGCCGATCGCCGTCTCGGGTCGCCTGACGGAGGCGGTCGTGGCGGAGGTCGCCGAGATCGCCGCCGAGGCCCTCGGTTGGAGCGATGCGGAACGCGACCGCCAGGTCGGCGCTCTCAGAGGGCGAGCGAAACAGAGCCACGGCGTTGTTCTGAACGGCCCGGCGCTTCCCGATGCACCATCGCGGCCGGTCCGCGTATCCTGAGATCAAGCGGCTCCCATCCCGTCCGGCGCCGGACGGAAGTCGTCGCCTTCGATCCAGCCGAAGCGAGCGCTCCGTTTCGATCGATCGAGGAGGCGATCGAGCCGCCTCCTCGATCGTCCATCGCTGGCGGCCGAGGGCGTCAGCCGCAGATCGCCGCAAGGGATGAGCCTGCGTGGAACAGGAAACGCCCGCGCCCTTCGTTCTTGGCGCGGTACAGCGTCTCGTCCGCTCTCGCCAGCAGATGCTCGATGCTGACTGCTCGCCTGTCGATCGCGATGCCGATGCTGCAGCCGATCACGAGGCGGAGGTCGCCGATGTCATAGGGCCGGCCGATGCTGGCCATCAATCGTCGGGCCAGGCGAGCGGCCTCACCCTCGGCCTCATCGCCCGAGACAGGGAGGAGGAGGACGAATTCGTCGCCGCCGAGCCGCGCTGCACTCGCGGTCGGTGGCAAGCAGGCCTTGATGCGATCCGCGACCCGTCGGAGCAGCGCGTCCCCGCACGCATGGCCGTAGCTGTCGTTCACGAGCTTGAAGCCGTCGAGGTCCAGGTAAAGAAGCGCGACGCTGCCGGGCCCGTTTTCGCGAGTGATGAGGTCGAAGAGTTCAACGAGCCGCCGCCTGTTCGGCAGCGCCGTGAGGGCATCGTGTCGGGCGAGATTGGCGATCTCAGAGGTGCATCTCAGCAGCTCGATCTGGCGAGCGCGCGCCTCGAACAGATCGACCGCCGTGCTGGCCAGGTCTTTGAGGATCTGGCGGCTCTCGTCTGCGAACTCCGATGCGGGTTCGACATCGAGCACGCAGAGGGAACCGATCGCGGTGCCCGCAGGGGTTACCAGCGGCGCGCCGGCATAGAAACGCAGATGGGGCACACCGCTGACGATCGGGGCATCGGCGAAGCGGCGATCCTTGCGCGCGTCCGGGACGACGAAAACGTCGGTCCCCCGGATCGTCTCCTCGCAGAACGCCATGCTGCGCGGCATCTCGGTCGCGTCGACACCCTGTTTGGACTTGAACCAGAAGCGGTCGCGATCCACGAGGGCGAGCGTACAGACGGGGCACCTCAGGACCGATGAGGCGATCCGCGTGATCCGGTCGAAACTCGGCTCAGGCGGCGTGTTGAGGATGTCGTACCTGCGAAGCGCGTCGGAGCGCAGCATCTCGTCCTGGTTCATCAACGGCTACCGCCAGTTTGCAATCGCGGCGCTTGCGCCGCCCCGCGCCTTTCACATGCAACGATCGATGGCAGGCGGACGATAAGGCTCCCTGAATCCAAATCCGAAATTTCGCGAGAACCCGGGTTTCAGCCGCGTCCCCTGTTCAGGCGCCGCCGCGCGCAGGACCGCGAACCCGCGGGGCGGGCGACGACGACCCAACCGTAAACGGGCCGCACGACGGCCGGACTCACGATATCGAGCCTCCGAAGCGGCAGAAGCCGCGACTATGGCGCATCGGCCACGCCGGAGCAGGATCGTCGGCAGGAGCGCAGCCGGCCGTTGATCTCGACCGAGGCCCCAGTGCATCAAATGATGGACGGCGCGGGAGAGCGACGGCGATCGAACCACGACCCCGCCGGTACTCTTGGCGGACGCTCCGACGGGGCCGTGACCGGTGGAGGGGGCCCCACCACCGATCAGTCGACCACCATTTGGTTGCATTCGAATGAATCCGACGCTCCCCCGCCCCGCAAGCCGCGGCATGGTGAACGGAACCCTACCGCTGTGGTCCCCCGTCGCGGTCCGGCCCGGGCGCGGCGCCCGCTCATGGCGCCCCCATCAGAATCGTGCGAGGAGCACGGCGGGCTGCAAGCGCCTCCACCGACGAACCGAGAACTCTCCCGATGACGATGACCCGAGCCGCCCTCTGCGCCGCCCTCCTTCTCTCCGCGGCGGCGCCGGCCTTCGCCGCCACGCAGATGACGCCCCAGGAGAAGGTCCGCGCCCAGGCCGAGCACGATTGCTACGACGATGTCCAAAAGCTCTGTTCGGACGTGACCGACGACGAGGAGAAGGTGAAGGCCTGCATGAAGCTCCACCACGCCCAGCTCAGCCCCAGCTGCGCCAAGGACTTCGACGCCGGCATGGGCAAGTGACCCGCGTCCCCTTCGACCCGGAGGGGATCCAGCGCCCGCGCCGCGCCTGAACGCCGCGACGGCTCTCGTCGCGTCAGCGCGCCGCGCGCGTCGCCGCTACCAGCGTGTTCTCCATCAGCATGGCGATGGTCATGGGGCCGACACCCCCCGGCA
>CAXTCV010000432.1:0-2747 GCA_964242725.1 uncultured Methylobacterium sp. | reverse complement strand
CGCCGCACCAGACCGCCACCCAGGCGTGGCTCGCATCCGCCCCGCGCAGGCGCGGGCGGCCCGGCGGCGGCACGGTGCGCAGGTAGCCGCTGACATAGGCGGCCGGCAGGCCCATGCCCCGCAGGGCGGCGATCATCACGTGGGCGAAGTCCTGGCAGACCCCGGCCCGCAGGGCGAAGGATTCGGCGAGCGGCGTGTAGACGGTGGTGGCCTTGGAATCGAAGCGGAAATCGGCGCCGATCCGCAGCATCAGGTCGTGGGCCGCCCCGTAGGCGCTGCGGCCGGGCGCGAAACTCGGCCTGGCATAGTCGGTCACCGCGGGCAGCAGCGGCACCCGGCCGGTCGGGAACAGGAAGTGCACCGGCGCCCGGCCGCCGAGCTCGCGCCCGGCCACCACGGCGTCGCGGACCCGCTCCCAGGGCATGCCGGATTCCGGCGGCGGCGGGGTCGGGCGCTCGACCCGCACGGTGGAGAGCGCCTCGACGCTGAAGGTGGTGTGGGGCACCTCCAGGGTGATCGCCATCGCGTCGATCCCGAAATAGTCCCGGCGCATCACCGCCGTGGTCGGGCTCGGGTCGATGGTGACGGCGCTCGCCAGCACGCTCTGCCCCTCGCCGTCCTGCGGCTTGAGCCGCAGGGCGCAGCGGGCGAAGCGCACCGGCCTGCCGTAGCGATAGGTGGTGCGGTGGCGCAGCGTGTAGATCATCCCGGCGGCCGCGCGGCGCGGCAGGGGCTGCAGACCGTTCCCGAGGCGAGGGCGTTGCCGGCGCACGTCATCAAGCCAGTCCCGTCAGCTTCTCGGGGCGCAGGGCGTTCGGCCCGGTGGGGAAGTAGCGCGCCGCGATGCCGTCGGCGAGGCGCTCCAGATCGGTCTCCAGGGCGGTGAGGCGGACGGCGTCGAAATCGGCGGCCTCGCCGCTGCGCAGCTCCGCCAGGATCCGGGAGGCGAGGCGGCGATGCGGCTCGGGGATGCCGTCGGCCGAGAGCGCCGGCAGGTCGTCGAGGTGCCGGGCGATCGCCTCCGCCTGGAAGGCGATCGAGCGCGGGTTGTAGGGGTCGAGCACCACCATGTCGCGCACCGGGTCGAGGGCCGCCCCCTGCAGGTAGCGCCGCCCGTAGCTGATCTGCGAATCGCACAGCGACAGCATCACCCCGAGGCAGCCCGGGGTCGCCTCGTCGTTGGCGAAGGCGAGGGCGAAGGTGCAGGTGTTGATCGCCCGCTCGATGCGCCGGCCGAGTTCGACGAAGTGCCAGCCCTCCGCCCGGCTCATGTTCTCGTGGGTGAGGCCGGAGAGCGCCGCGAGGTGGCTCAGCGCCCGCTCGGCGCGGCCCGCGAGCTGCGATTCGGTCAGCGCCCGCTCGGGATCGAGGGACAGGAGCTCGTTCAGGTCGGCGAGCACCCGCCAGGCCTCGCCGGAGAGCCGGGCACGCAAGGCGGCGACGTTGCGGCGGGCCGAGACGATGTGGGCGCGGGCCGAGCCCGCGCGCTCGCGCCCGGCCAGGGCCTCCTGGGCGAGGCGGGCGGTGGGCAGATCGGCCGCGCCGGTGGCGCCCCATTCGTGCAGGAGGGCCCGGAGCGCCAGGGCCGCCGGGGTGTCGAGGGCGCCGGAGATGTCGGCCCCGACCGCGTCGCCGACGCTGCGCAGATGGGCCAGCACCAGCCGCATCACCGCCTCGGCGCGCTCCAGGTAGCGGCCGAGCCAGAACAGGCCGTCGGCGGCCCGGGCGGGCAGGTGGCCGCCGACCCGCCGCACCCGCGGGGCCGCGTGCGATCCGATCAGGGGCGCGGCGACCGGCTTCTCCGACAGCACCCAGACATCGGCGGAGCGGATGCCGAGCCGCATCTCGATCGGGTCGACATCCGCCCCCTCCGAGACGCGGCAGAAGCCCCCCGGCATCACCTGCCAGCCGAGCGGCGTCCGGGTGGCGAAGACGCGGACCACGAAGGGGCGGGGCACGAGGGTGAGGCCGTCCGCCCCGCGCTCCCAGCCCGGCATGGTCGAGAGCGGCGCCGCCTCCTGGGCGACGTAGTCGAAGGGCCGGTCGCGCAGGGCCGCCACGACCTGCGCGCGCTCCGCCGCCAGGGCCGGGCCCGCCAGGATCGCGTCGCGCCCCGCCCCCCGCTGGGGCGTGGCGGCCGGGCGCAGGATCAGGCTGTCGAGGTTGGCCTGCGCGTGGGCGAGGCCCTCCAGGTCGCCGCACCACCACGCCCGGGGGTGGCCGAGCCGCAGGGACTCGCCCCGCAGCCGGCGGGCGATGCCGTCGAGATAGGGGGCGAGCGCCGCCGACTCGACCAGCCCCGAGCCCGGCATGTTGGCCATCACCAGGGAGCCGTTGCGCAGGGCGTCGAGGATGCCCGGCACGCCGAGCCGCGAGGCCGGGTTCAGCTCCAGGGGATCGAGGAAGTCGGCATCGATCCGCCGCCACAGGGCGTCGGCCCGCTTCAGGCCCGAGACGGTGCGCACGTGCAGGCGGCCGTCCTGCATGACGAGGTCGTCCCCCTCCACCAGCATCAGGCCGAGATAGCGGGCGAGCGCCGCCTGCTCGACATAGGTGCTGCTGTAGGGGCCCGAGGTCAGCAGGCAGATCCGCGGGTCCGCGCGCTCGGCCCCGAGCGCGAGCCCGTCGCGGAACGCCTGGAAGAAGGCCGGCAGGCGCTCGACATGGAGGTCCTGGAAGAAGTCCGGGAAGGTCCGGGCCAGGACCATGCGGTTCTCCAGCGCCCAGCCGAGGCCCGAGGGCGCCTG
>CAXTCV010000431.1:0-2754 GCA_964242725.1 uncultured Methylobacterium sp. | reverse complement strand
AGTGGCGCGAGTGGAACCACGACGCCTCGCTCGACTGGGATCTGACCGACAGCCTCTTCCATGGCGGTGTCCAGCACCTGATCGGCGACCTCAATCGCGTCTACGCGGCCGAACCTGCCCTGCATGCGACCGACAGCGACCCCAAGGGGTTCGACTGGGCCGGTCCGGACGATGCGGAGCGCTCGGTCTTCGCCTTCTTCAGGCAGGATCCGAAGGGCGGCGGACGGTTGCTGGTGATGAGCAACATGACGCCGGTGCCGCGCACCGACTATCAGGTGAGCGTGCCGGTCGCGGGCTACTGGCACGAAATCCTCAACACCGATGCCGGCATGTACGGCGGCAGCAACCTCGGCAACGGGGGCGGTGCGTCGACGAGTGCGGGTGACGATCAGCAGACCGCGGTGCTGAGGCTCACCCTCCCCCCGCTCGCCACGATCGTGCTCAAGGCGCCCTCGGGCCACTGAAGCAAGCTTGGCTGCTGCTCTCTCCAGCAGCAGCCAGCTCTGTCTCGAAGAGGCTGACCACCGTCCATGAGGTTGACCTAAGTTTTCATCGTTCGACTGCGATCCTGGGTTGGCCTCAGGGCCGGCAGATCTTAGGATGGCTACTCCTCATCGGCGCCGTGCGGCTCCAAGCCGGCGCCCTGTCCAGGAGCCATCATGGTGGTCTCGACCCGTTCCGTCGCGCTCGCTGCTGCTCTCGCGGTCTTCGCCGCAGCTCCCGTCAGCGCGAAGGCGATCAGCTCTGTCTACAAGGTCGTGCATTCCGGCACGCTCACGCCCATCGGCTTCCACTATTATCTGGAGGAGGGTTGCCGGTCGCCCGGCCCGGTGCAGATCAATGTCGTGACCCCGCCCCAGAACGGCGAGATCAGCGAAGGGCCCCGCAGCGCGCATCCGTCCTACCCCGCCACGAGCCACCTTGCAGCGTGCAATCGCGTCAAGGTCAGCGGCACAGAGATCTACTATCGGTCCGCGCCCGGCTACTTGGGCTCCGATTCCTATGTGGTGGAGCGGGTCTTCCCGAACGGCGACGCGCAGCAGTTCCAGATCGACCTCTCCGTGCGCTGATCATAATGAGTAACGACAGGTCGGAGCGGCTCAGGCGCTTCTTCGCCAACTTCGTCACGGCTCAAGGACGCGCGGTCGATCCCCGCATCACCGAGGCTTTTGCGGCAGTGCCGCGCGAAGCTTTCGCAGGCCCGGGACCCTGGTCGATCAGGGTGCCGGGCCAGGGATATCTCGTCACGCCCGATGACGACCCGGCCTACCTCTACCAGAACACACTGGTGGCGATCGACGCGGCGCGCGGCATCAACATCGGCGAGCCGAGCCTCCACGCGTGCTGCCTCGATGCAGTGGCGCCGCGCGCCGGAGAGACCGTCCTGCAGATCGGTACGGGGTCGGGTTATTACACGGCGATCCTGGCCGAGCTGGTCGGTCCGGGCGGGCGCGTTCATGGTCTCGAGATCGCACCCGATCTTGCGCTTCGGGCCACCGCCAACCTCGCCGATCGGCGGCAAGTGGCGGTCGAATGCCGCTCGGGCCTCGATCCAGGGTTACCCGAAGCGGACGTCATCTATGTCAGCGCCGGTCTGCCGCTGATTCCCTCCGCTTGGCTCGATGCCTTGCATCCAGGTGGCCGGCTGATCTTCCCCTTCCAGGCAGCGGGCGGGCTCGGCGCCATGCTGCGCGTCGAGCGGCCAGCTCTGGGGGGAAATATGGGCCCGAGCCCGCTCTTTAAGGTGCCGCCCAGGGGTGCTCCCCGGCCGGAGGCCGAGATCAGGGTGGTCAGCGTCAGTCGATCGTGGCCGGCGCGCTTCGTCACGCCGGCCCGCTTCATCGGCTGCCAGGGTGGGCAGGACGATGAAGCGGGACGGCACCTCGCAGCCGCCATGAAGAGCCGCGAGATTGCCGCCGTGCGCTCGATCCATCGCGACGACACGCCCGATGACACCTGCTGGCTGCGGGGCGACGGCTGGTGGCTGTCGACCGCCGAGCCCGAGGGCGCCTGAGTTGGACCGTCCTATTTCGCCGAACGCCTGGAATTGGAATGCACCCCGATCGAAGACCGGAATGGAAGGGCCTGAAGTCGCACGCCGGATCATGATCATGGGGCCGCCGGGAAGCGGCAAGTCGACACTCGCCCGCCGGCTCGGGGCGAAACTGGACCTGCCCGTCTTTCACCTCGATCAGGCGTTCCACGGTCCGGGTTGGCAGCCCGTCTCGGGCGAGGTTTTTCGTGCGGAGGTCGACCGTATCGCTGCAGGTCCGGCCTGGATCATCGACGGCAACTATACGTCCACGGTCGCCTCCCGCTTCGGCGTCGCCGACCTCGTCGTCTATCTCGACATGCCGACTTGGCTGACGATGCTCCGGATCCTCAAGCGAATTATGGAGAGCTATGGACGCGTCCGGCCCGATGCGGCGCCCGGCTGTCCGGAACGGCTGAACGGTCCCTTTCTGCTTTTCGCCTGGAAGTGGAACCGGCTGCGCCGGTCCAGGATCCTGGCTTTGGTCGAGACATTCCCAGGCCGCACCCTCATCCTCCGCGGCCGGGCGGAGCAGCGGCGGTTCGACGGCGAGCCACTTCGAGCGCGGTCCTGAGATCCGGATGGCGACCGGCTGGCTCGTTGCAGATCGCACTCCGCTCAAGCCTGCCGACGTCGCTCCGTCAGTGCGCCATGCATGACGCCGCGCAGTTCCGCGAGGCCGCGCAACCGCCCGATCAGCGAGTAGCCGGGGTTGATGCGCT
>CAXTCV010000430.1:0-2776 GCA_964242725.1 uncultured Methylobacterium sp. | reverse complement strand
GCCCATCCCCGGCCGCAGAGCCGCGCGCGCGGGGCGGGTCGTGGGCGCGACGGCGCCCAGCAGGGTCAGCACCAGGGTCCCGGTCGCCCGGAGGGCGCGCGTCCCGATCAGCGGCGGGCCGAAGGGGGCGAGCGCCCAGGCAACGAGGACGGGCCCCGCACCGGGCGCGACCGCGGCCCGCGCCGCGAGCGCTTCGAGGGCGGGCGTCCCGAGAGCCGCGCCGCGCCGAGGGCGGCGAGGACGCGGCCCGCAACGGGCGGGATCGGGGGCCGCGCCGCGACCGCTTCGAGGGCGGGCGGCCCGAACGCCGCGACGCACCCCGGCGGGACGACCAGCGCAACGCCGAGACGCGGGCGTCCGGTCCGCGGCCGGACCAGCGGCCGCCCCGGCGCGAGCGCGCGCCGGACCCGGATTCGCCCTTCGCCAAGCTGGCGGCGCTCAAGGCGCAGCTCGAAGCCGGCGACGGCGGGAAGCGCTGAACCGCCCAGGGATGCGGGAGGATCGCCAGCGGCTCGACAAGTGGCTGTGGTTCGCCCGCTTCGCGCGGACCCGGTCGCTCGCGGCGCGGCTCGCCGCGGAGGGCTTCGTGCGGGTGAACGGGGTCCGGGCCGAGAATCCCGCCAAGGGCATCGGGGTCGGCGACGTCGTCACCGTGGCCGCACCCCATGCGACGCTGGCGGTGCGGGTGCGCGATCTGGGCGTGCGGCGGGGCTCGGCGCCCGAGGCCCAGGGCCTCTACGACGACCTTTCGGACGGCGCCTCAGGGGCCGCATCGCCCAAACCCGCGTGATGAGGCCGGGCCACAGCCGCCGGGACAGCGACCGAACGCCGAGGGGATGCGTCGCCCGCGCGCTTGTCAGCCCGGGAGGCAGAGTCTAGAGCCGTTGCCTCCGAAGCCCGGCTCCGAGCCGTGCCGCACCGGCATTCCCTCGCAGTGCCACTCGGGCGTGCGGGCCGTCCCGAGGCTCCGCCCGAGCCCAGTCGTGTTTGAGGACGAAGATATCCGATGACCTATGTCGTCACCGACAATTGCATCAAGTGCAAGTATACCGACTGCGTCGAAGTCTGTCCGGTGGATTGCTTCTACGAAGGCGAGAACATGCTCGTCATCCACCCGGACGAGTGCATCGATTGCGGCGTCTGCGAGCCGGAATGCCCCGCCGAGGCGATCAAGCCCGACACCGAATCGAATCTCGACACCTGGCTGAAGCTCAACGCCGACTACGCCAAGACCTGGCCCAACATCACCCAGAAGAAGGAAGCCCCGGGCGACGCCAAGGATTGGGACGGCAAGTCCGGAAAGCTCGAGGCCCACTTCTCTCCCAACCCCGGTTCGGGCGACTGAGCGGGGCCGCTGGCCGACCGAATTCGACGCCGGCTCCCGAGGATACAGGCGGGAGCCGGGGGATCCGCGGATGGACAACCGCCCCCTCCATCCGGGCCGACCTGCGTCTTGGGAAGCCCTGATCCGCGGTGGGATCATTTCTGGGCCGCCGCGCCGGTGTAAAACCCGTCAGCGCCGCGCTGCACGCACGCGCATCGTCAGGGATGCTTTGCTCTGCGCGCCGGATTGTGGTAGACAATCTGCCTGCCGTCGCTCGCGCCTGACGTGCTTCCTCCGGCCGAAACGCCTTCGATCGTCGTGGCTTAGGAGTGGTACGCGATCGACCGCCGGAGATCTCTTCGGCGGACGGTCCAGATGTTTGCACGGTCGCGCCGGGGAATGCCCAGATCCTCCCACGTGGCGGGGATCTCGGGAGCGGCGAGGCAACCCGGGAGTCCCACCCGGAAGAACACGGTTCCGTGCGGCGCTGAACGCTGCGCGCCAGTGGAGGCCCTTCTCGCATGACCACAGCCAAGAAGACGACGACCACAGGCCGGCAGGGTTTCAAGACCGGCGAGGCTGTCGTGTATCCGGCCCACGGCGTCGGTCGCATCACCGCGATCGAGGAGCAGGAGATCGCGGGCTACAAGCTTGAGCTGTTCGTCGTCTCGTTCGAGAAGGACAAGATGGTCCTGCGCGTCCCGACCGCGAAGGCCAACAGCGTCGGCATGCGCAAGCTGGCCGAGCCGGAGCTGGTGAAGAAGGCCCTGGACCTGCTGACCGGCCGCGCCCGGATCAAGCGGACCATGTGGTCGCGCCGGGCCCAGGAATACGAGGCCAAGATCAATTCGGGCGACCTGCTCGCGGTCACCGAGGTGGTGCGCGACCTGTTCCGCTCCGAGGCGCAGCCCGAGCAGTCCTACTCCGAGCGTCAGCTCTACGAGGCGGCCCTCGACCGGATCGTGCGCGAGATCTCCTCGGTGAACCGCATCACCGAGACCGAGGCCCTGAAGCTCATCGAGCAGAGCCTGGCCAAGTCGCCCCGTCGGGCCAAGAGCGAGGCGGAACCCGAGGCCGAAGCGGAGGCCGACGGCGAGGACATCCAGGAAGAGGCCGCCTGAGCGCAGCCCTCCGCCACGACGACGAACCCGGCCCTGGCGGCCGGGTTTTTTTGCGCCGACGGAGGCCGCCCGGCGGGGCAGCGCCTTTTTCGCTGCGCCGGGACTGGACGGGGCGCTACCTGCGCCCATCTCTCCGCGACGGAACACGAAATCGTGGCCGTTCGGGTGTCGCATTCTGGGGCATTCCATCGGAACTTTCCGATCCGGCCTCCCGTTGTCGCTGGCCTGGCGTCGCTTCGCGGCGGCGCCTGTGCGCCGGACGGCAGGTCCGGCGCCGCAACAGCACTCGACAACAAGAGGCAGGCGGAATGGCTGAGATCGCGGGAATACG
>CAXTCV010000429.1:0-2786 GCA_964242725.1 uncultured Methylobacterium sp. | reverse complement strand
CCCCGGTGAAGATCGTGGCGGGCGGCGGCATCGAGGGCTGCGTGCTGGTGGCCCAGCCCGGCCTCGACAGCCCGGAGAAGCTCAAGGGCAAGACGCTCGGCACCTTCCAGCTCGATACGCTGGAGGTGCTGCCCTACGACTGGCTGAAGAAGAACGGCGTCGCCTTCAAGGACATCACGGTCCGCTACATGGGCTCGACCCCGGAGGCCGTGGAGGCGTTCCGCGCCGGCGCCCTGGACATCATCTCGACCATCGAGCCCTACGGCACCGCGCTGCTGACCGACGTGAAGGGCGCCGTGAAGCTCTCCGACGGGACCGACATCTACGGCAAGGGCTACACCGACTGCGTGCTCGCCGTCCGCAACGAGCTGATCGCCAAGAACCCCGGTGCCGTCAAAGCCCTGATCAAGGGCATGATGAAAGCCCAGGCCCTCGCCGAGAGCGACCCCCAGGCCGCCCTGAACACGCTCGTCGGCTCCTACTACAAGACCTCCATGAGCAACGCCCAGCTCGCCATGGGCCGGCAGCCCTCGGTGGTGGACGCCCGCAACCAGACGCAGTTCATCCTCGACCGGACCGATTCCGTCGCCGAGATGGGCTACATCAAGAAGAAGCCCGGCCGCGACGCGATCGACTGGACCCTGCTGGAACAGGTCATCGCCGAGAACCCGGATCTCTACGGCAAGCTCAAGCTGAAGTCGGCCTGAGCGGCATGGCCGTCGATCTCGCCCGCGCGCCCGCCGTCTCGCACGGCCCGGCGCGCCTCCCCCTCACTCGGCGCATCGCGCTGCCCGAAGGGCTCGTCCCGCTCCTCCAGCGGACCGGGTGGATGCTGGTCTCGGTCGGCTGCTTCGCCGGCCTCTGGGAGCTGCTCTGGGCGTTCAGCATCGCCGATGCCAAGCTGCTGCCGCCGCCGCACATCTTCCTCGGCAACCTCGTCGAGCAGGCGCGCTTCTTCAACACCGCCCAGCGCTGGCAGATCGGCACCGGCATGAACGCCGGCCCGAGCCCCGCCATGGCGGTCCTGATCACGGTGCTCGCCTCCACGGGCCGCGTGCTGGCGGGCCTGTTCCTGGCCGCGACGCTGTCGATCCTGGTGGGCGTGGCGATCCGCTACGTCGTCCTGTTCGAGCGGCTGACCCTGCCGACCATCACGCTGCTCGCACCGGTCTCGCCGATCGCGTGGCTGCCGGTGGCGATCTTCATGTTCGGGATCGGCAACGCCCCGGCGATCTTCATGGTGTTCATCGCCCTGTTCTTCACGATGGTCCTGTCGACCATCCACCAGATCGACGGGGTCAACCGGAACTACATCAACGTCGCCCGGACCATGGGGGCGTCGAAGCGCCAGATCTACGCCCGGGTGATCGTGCCCGCGATCCTGCCGGGGCTGCTGGCGGTGCTGCGCCTCAACCTGTTCGGGGCCTGGATGGTGGTGCTCGTCGCCGAGGCGACCGGCGTCGGATACGGCCTCGGGCAGGTGATCATGCTGGCGCGCAACACCTTCAACCCGTCGCTGGTCTTCTTCACCATCACGCTGATCGGCCTTCTCGGCTTCGCCTTCGACCTGCTGTTCCGGGTGGTCCAGCGGCGGATGCTCTACTGGCTGCCGCGCGACGCGGGGTCCTCCCTTGGTCTCTGACGCCGCGTCCGTCGACGCTGTTTCCTGCCGCGGCGTCGCCAAGGTCTGGGCGGCCGGCACCGCCCGCGCCCACGAGGCCCTGCGCGACATCGACCTCACCGTGCGGCCGGGCGAATTCGTGGTGTTCCTCGGCCCCTCAGGCTGCGGGAAGAGCACGCTGCTCTACCTGATCGCCGGGCTCGAGGCCGCCTCCGGGGGGCAGCTCCTGGCCTTCGGCGAACCGGTCAGAGGCCCCTCGCCCGAGCGCAGCCTGATCTTCCAGGAGACCTCGCTGCTGCCCTGGCTCAGCGTCTGGCAGAACGTGGGCTTCGGCCTGTCGCTGAAGGGCGTGCCGGAGGCGGAGCGCCGGAGCGTCGCCCGGGCCGCGCTCCAGCGCGTCGGCCTCGCCGAGGCCTTCGACAAGCGCCCCGACGAGCTGTCCGGCGGCATGCGCCAGCGCGTCGCGGTGGCGCGCGCCCTCGCCATGCGCCCGAAGGTGCTGCTGATGGACGAGCCCTTCGCGGCGCTCGACGTCCAGACCCGCCAGAAGATGCAGGACTTCCTGCTCGACGTCTGGCGCGACAGCGGCGCCTCGGTGCTGTTCGTCACCCACCACATCGACGAGGCGGTGGCGCTCGCCGACCGGGTGGTGGTGTTCACCGCCCGCCCCGGGCGGATCAAGACGATCGTCCGCAACGACCTCCCCCGCCCGCGCGACCCGTTCTCGCCCGAGGCCGAGGCGATGCGGCGGCATCTCACGGAACTCCTGCGCGACGAGGTCGACCGGGCCTTCGCCGAGCAGGAGGCGCTCGTCTGACGCAGTCTCCCCTCATGACGGACCGAAGCATGGCAACCTCGCTGATCCGCAGCCGGCGGATGATCACCCGCACCCTCGACCACGATCGCTGGGAGGAGATCGCCGACGGCGCGGTGCTCCAGAAGGACGGGCTTATCGCGGCGGTCGGCACCTACGCGGACCTGCACGCCCGCTATCCCGACGCCCCCGTGATCGGCTCGGGCCGGGAGATCCTGCTGCCGGGCTTCGTCAACGGGCACCACCATGTCGGCCTGACGCCGGTGCAGCTCGGCTCCCCCGACATGCCCCTGGAACTGTGGTTCGTCACCCGCATGGTGGCGCGCAACCTGAACCTCTACCTCGATACCC
>CAXTCV010000428.1:0-2787 GCA_964242725.1 uncultured Methylobacterium sp. | reverse complement strand
CGACGAGGACAGCTACCGCGCCAGCGAGGCCGAACTCGCCCGGATCTGCGCCTGACGGGCCGCCACGCCCGCGACCGGGGTCGCGGGCAATCCGCGTCGCACGCGATGCGCTACGCTGCCTGCAGTGAGCGGCGGAGCCGGCCTGCCTCGCCAGCGATCCGTCGGGTTATGGACGGCCGGGGGGCAGGCCGGTCCCGGGAAGGCGCGACGCGTTCGTCATGACGAGAGATCCTCAGCAGCCCCGTCAGGACCGTCCCGAGCAGGTGCGGCTGCAGCGTCGTCGCGCGGCGCGGAATACGAGTGCGCCGACGGCGGAACGCGCGCGCGAGACGGCCTGTGCGCGACCGCGCGGGCAGCGTTCCCAACATGTCCGGATGCGCGCAAGGGGAGCCGCACATCGGGACATGTCGAGGATCGAAGGATGCCTGAACGGGATCAGGGTTCGGCCGCGAACAGGAGATCGAGATCGGCCTGCGTCATCGCGGGGGGGCGGCGCGCCATCGTGTTCGAACAGGGGTTGTGCCGACGCGCCCTTGCGCTCCTTCGGCCGTGCAGGCCGTCTGTTCGGAGGTGGCGGGCGAGCGCGTCACCTTCGATGTGTCGAGCGACGGTGGCCAATCGTCGAGCCTGCTCCCCCTTGGCCCGCATGCGGCGTTCCACCCCACCATCGCCTACACGGGCGCACAGTCGATGATCACGACGACCGTCGGCCAGTTGATCGCCGAGCATGGCCCGAAGCGCGTGCCGAACCCGCTCGTGGTCGATGCGCAGGATGCGGATCCGCGCGTCCTGCCGGGCGCGACGAAGAGCCTGCCGTTCATCGACGGTGTGCTCGTCGAGGCGAGCGAGGTCCCCCTCTATGAGGGCGGCTGCACGCTCAAGGACATCACCACGTTCCTCGACGGCTTCGATCTGCATCCGCGCTGGCTGACGCTGGATTGCCTCGGGCATGGCGAGGCGTTCTACAGCCGACCGAAACCCAAGCTCGAGCATCTCCCGATCTACGGCGGCCATCTCGCGGTGAAGCGGCCGACGCAGCAGAGCAGCCTCAGCGCGTGGTCCTACGCCGATGGTGCGATCGGGCCGAGCGGCGGTGTCGACGGCGGCATCACCGGCGGCTTCGGCTTCCACACCGACATCGAGGATGCGCCGTGGTGGCAGGTCGACCTCGAAGAGGTGCGGCCACTCACCGAGGTCAGGGTCTACAACCGCATGGACAGCGGCCGCGAGCGCTCGCGAACCCTCCAGGTGATGCTGTCGGACGATGCGGAGGCGTGGCGGCTCGTGCACGACCAGGGCGGCTATACGTTTGGCGGCGCGGATGGACGGCCCTTGCGGATCATGCTGGCAGGTGACCGAGCACGCGACATCCGCCTTCGATTGGCTGAGCGGACGTATCTCCACCTCGATAAAGTTCAGATTTTCTGAGGCGGATGACAGAGCGGCGGGCTTCGGCACGGTGGGCTGTCGCCCAACATGGATCAGGCAATCCCGCTTCCAGGCCGCATAGCTTGAGGCGGCGCTTGCCGCCGCGCGGCCGGATGTCGGCCGATCCCCCGCCCCGACCCGCATCCCGAACCCCGTCGCGATGTGGCATGGCGCGATCGAGACCGTCTCTTCGCACGCACCACCCTGCCGGTATCTCACCCCGGCCCGCTGGGCGCCGACCCGCAAGGCCGCGATCGACTTCTGCGACCGCCTCGGCACGGAAGCGCACGCCCTCGGCTGGACGGAGCGCGCGTTGTTCGCGGTTCATCCGGAGCAGGGACGTTCCGGCTCGACTGCCGCGGCGTGCTGATGGTCACCGGCATCCGGGCGCAGGCGGTCGGGCCGACCCGAGTGGTGTTCGGGCGCAGCTCGGCCATCGGGGAAAGCACGGTCAGGTCTGGGGCATGCCGATCTGGGAGTTCGCCCAGAAAAGCCGTTAGGCTTTGTCGGACTGTTGTCGCAGCTTGGCCGCCGCCTTCACGATCGACAGGACGCTGGCGCGTGTCGTGTCATCCGGGATGCTCGTGAAGGCCATAACGAGTTCCATCACCTTCGGATCGCCGAAGTATGTCGCGGCTCCGGCCTCCATTCCAGCCGGTCCGGGCTGACCGGCGAAGAAGGTCTCGACCGGAACCTTCAACACATCGGCGATCGCCTGAAGCCGCCCGGCACCGACGCGGTTGCGACCCTTCTCGTATTTCTGCACCTGCTGGAAACTGACGCCGAGCGCATTCCCAAGGGCGGTCTGGCTCAAGCCCTGTGCTGCCCGGAGCGCTGCGATGCGGCTGCCGATCGTGCGATCGGCGTCGGTCGCCAGCTTCGGCGCTTTCGTGGAGATCGCGGGGACGTTCATGGAGGGGCGGCTTTCAGGTGATATGACCAGCGTTGGCCGGAGCGGCGATTGCCCGAGAAACCGATAACGCACGATTGAGTTGCGCACAGATATGCAATTCAGACGTGCGTCAATCTCCTAGCTCGGCCTTGGCGGGTGGAAATCCCGCACCCCCGCACTCTGCATCATCGGCCCGCGCCGCCTTGCCTCACTTGGCCAGCCAGTGCCCGACGAGCGACAGCGTTGCCGGAAGAGCGGGTGGCGCTGATCAGAAAGGCCATGGCGAAGGTTCCTAGCGGGGGACAGCTGTTGATTCAGCCTGTGATCTGCGAGGATGTCGGGGGCGACCGCGATGTCAGCCGACACAGGTTGTTGCGCCGGCCAAACCATTAACGGCGCAGGCCTTTTCCCGACTCATGATGTGGGCATGTCCCACACCGTGAGCCTGCCATGCACTTCGAGATCCG
>CAXTCV010000427.1:0-2789 GCA_964242725.1 uncultured Methylobacterium sp. | reverse complement strand
CCAGCGCCCGGCGGACCATGTCGACGGAGATCTTGGTCGGCAGCGCCTTGGCGCCCGGTATCCGGTGGCGGCGCAGGGCCACGAGGTTCGGATGCGACAGGCCCGCCACCTTGCCGGTGACGGGATCGCCCGCCGGCAGGTCGAGCCCGGGCGGGCCCCCGCCCCCGGGATGGGCGAGCAGGCGCCGGGCGACCCGGTAGGCGAGCGTCGCCTTGCCGATCCCGGGGGCGCCGCCGATCAGCCATGCGTGGTGCAGCCGCCCCGCCGCGATGCCGGCCGCGAAGGCGTCGGCCGCCGCCGCGTGGCCGACCAGCCCCAGGGTCTCCCGCGGGCGCGGGACGCCCGGCAGGTCCCCGGGCTCGACGTCGTCGGCGGCGCGGTCGATGGGCTTCATGGCGGTCCCTGGGGCTCCCGTCCGGCCGGCGATCCCGGCGCCGCTGCTTACAGGGGCGGGGGCGCGGCGCCCAGCGCCTCGGCCGGGGTCCATCGAGCGACCTTGCCGCGCCCGCCTTGCGGGAGCCCCGGCCCGACGGCCCCGCGCGCGTTGCACCGCACGGCCGGATCTGCTCTCTCCCCCACGCAGCTCAGGAGATGCGTGGATGGCAAACCCGGCGCAGGTCACCGGCGCGCCCGAACCGGTGAAGTCCGACACCAACGCCTTCCTGAAGCCCCTGTTCACCGACCGGCGGGTCATGGCGGTGCTGGGGCTGGGCTTCGCGCAGGGCATCCCGTTCCTGCTCGTCTACGCGACGCAATCGGCCTGGCTCGTCCAGGCGAAGGTGCCGCTGGCCACCGTCGGGCTGATGAGCGAATTGACCATCGCCTACAAGTTCAAGTTCCTCTGGGCGCCGTTCCTCGACCGCCACGACGCGCCGCTGCTGGGGCGGTGGCTCGGGCGCCGCCGCGGCTGGATCGTCGCCACGCAGATCCTGGTGGCGCTGGCGCTGGCGGGGGTGGCCTTCGGCGACCCGGCGCACTGGCTCGCCTGGACCGTGGCCTTCTCCCTGGCGCTCGGGGTGGCGGGGGCCACGCAGGACGTGGTCATCGACGGCTGGCGGATCACCGCCGCGCCCCCCGCGCAGCAGGCGCTGATGTCGTCCTGGTCGGAGATCGGCTACCGGATCGGCAACCTCGCGGCGGGCGCGGGCGCCCTGTACCTGTCCGACGCCTATGGCTGGCGCGCCGCCTACCTGTGCATGGCCGCGCTGATGGCCCCCGGCACCGTCGCCGCCCTGCTGGCCCCCGAGCCCCCCGCCCCCGAGACGCCGGCGACGGGCGGCTTCGTCGAGACCGTCTGGGCGCCGATCCGCGACCTCCTCGCCCGGCTCGGGCCGCTGGCCGTGCCGGTGCTCGCCCTGGTGGCGGGCTTCCGGATGCCCGGCTACGTGTCGAGCGCCATGGCGATCCCGCTGTTCAAGACGCTCGGCTACTCCAACACCGACATCGCCACGGTGACCAAGCTGTTCGGCTTCTGGATCGCGCTCGGCGGGACCTTCCTGGCGAGCGCCATCATCCCGCGGATCGGCATGATGGCGAGCCTGCTCGTCGGCACCGTGACGGCCTCCGCGTCGCACCTCGCCCTGGCCTACCTCGCCTGGCACGGCGGCCATGGCGGGGCGGCGTTCTGGACCTTCGCGGCCACCGTGGGGATCGAGGGCTTCGCCTACGCCTTCGCGTCGATCGTGCTCATCACCTACATGTCCCGGCTCTCGGCCACCGCGCATGCGGCGAGCCAGTACGCCCTGCTCACCTCGCTCTGCGCCCTGCCCGGCAGCCTGCTCGCCGGGCTCTCGGGCTTCGTCATCGAGCGGACCGGCTTCCCCTGGTTCTTCGTCGGCACGTCGCTGATCGGCGTGCCGGTGGCCCTGCTCTGCCTGCTGGTCGCGCGCCGGCACGGGCCGATGGAGGCCGCCGAACAGGCGCCCTGAACGCGGAGTCGCGGCGGCGTGCGCGTCTTCAGCAAGACTTAACCATAAGGCCGCTTAATGGGGCGGACGGTTGAAGTCCTCCCCAGACGGGCAACCCAGGCCACGCGCGCGGAACATGCCTCCGCGGGCGAACGGCGGCGGCTGCCCACGGGGAAGCGCGTGCGCGAGTTCCCCGAATGGCCCAGGCTGCGTTGTCCCGAACCGCGGACCCCCGAACTGCGCACCCCCGAACTGCGCACCCCATGGCGGAGCCCGCCCGGCGGACGGCGCCCCCGCGGGTCGCCTATGTCGAGACCGCCTACGATCCCGTCGCCCGCACCCGGGCCCCCTATCCCAGCGCCATGCGGCGCGCCCGACGCCGCACCCGGCTGACGGCGCTGATCGCCCTGACGGCGGTGAGCCTGTCCGGCTGGGCGATGCTCGCCGGGCCGCCCACCCCCGACGAGCGCGTGCTCCTCGCCGCGCCCGCCCTCCGGCCCGCGCTGGCCACCGCCCCGCACGCCGCGCCGCAGCCGAACATCGCCTGGATGCTCGATCCGAGCCCCGCCCTGGGCCCCAGCGTGGCAACGGCCTTCGGCGCCGAGGCGCTGCCGACCGAATTCCAGATCGCCGCGCAGTTCGCCGCATCCGAGCCGTCCCCGGCGATCCGGGAGATCGCCCGGCAGGTCGCCGGCGCCGAGCAGGTCAGGGCGGCGCAGATCCGGACCGCGCGGGCCCCGGGCGCGTCGCCCAGGACGACGGTCGCCGAGGCGACCCCCGCCCCGCTGCGGCTGGCCGCGGCCGAGCCGCCGCCCGCCGCCCTCGTCCCGCTCCCGGTGGCGCGCCCGCTGGAGCTGCGGCGTCCCGCCCCCGCCCCCCGGG
>CAXTCV010000426.1:0-2794 GCA_964242725.1 uncultured Methylobacterium sp. | reverse complement strand
GCACCTCCGAGGTGACCCTGCTGGAGATGGTCGGCGCCTACGGGGCCTTCGCCAACGGCGGCACCGGGGTGATCCCCTATGTGGTGACCGCCGTGAAGGGCCCGGGCGGCACCGTGCTGTACAAGCGCTCCGAGAACGGGCTGGGCCGCGTGATCGACCCCAACGCGGACGGCATGATGAACGCCATGATGCACGAGACCTTCGTGTCGGGCACCGGCAAGAAGGCCGACATTCCGGGCTGGGACCTCGCCGGGAAGAGCGGGACCACCCAGGATTACCGCGACGCGTGGTTCATAGGCTTTTCGGGCAGCCTCGTGACCGGGGTCTGGCTCGGCAACGACGATGGCGAACTGACCAAGAAGGTCTCCGGCGGAAACCTGCCGGCGGAGATCTGGAAGGCCTACATGACCCAGGCGCTCAAGGGTCAGACGCCGGTGCCGCTGCCCGGCCTGAACCGCTGGCGCAAGGCGCCGGAGACGACCGCCTCGGTGGCCAATGCCGCTCCAGGAACGCCGGCCGGGATCCTCGGACAGATCTTCGGCGAGCCCGAGGCCCCCGCACCGCGTCCGGCGGCGTCGCGGCGCGCGCCGAAGGACGACCGCAACTTCATCGAGAAGCTGTTCGGGGTCGGGGACTGACCGTCGACGGGCGTCCGGCCGGGCTGGGGGAGCGTCGTTCTGCGCGGGCCGCCCGCGACCGTCCGGGACCGCACTCGATCTCTGCGCACACGCCCGACGCCCCGCACGTATCGGCGGATGGGGCATGCGCCGCCATCAGGACCGCCGGCCGCAACCGGGTCCGGACGGTGCCCGCGGGTGGTGACGGCCCGCCGGGCCTGACGCCGCCGATGCTCACAGCATCGGCAGCATCCGCGGGCGGGGGCCTCTCGGGAAATGCGCGTCGATCGAAGCGATCTCGGCCGGTGTCAGCCGCAGCTCGGCGGCGCCGGCATTCTCGGTTGCACGGGCCGGGCGCCCGCTTTTGGGGATCGTGAAGGTCCCGGTCATGCGGGTCAGGAAGGCGAGGGCCACGGCGTGGGGCGTCGTCCCGTGCGCCCCGGCGATCCCCGCCAGGATCTGCCCGCCCGCGCTCGCGGGATCGGGGAAGTCGCCGCTGCCGAAGGGCGAGTACCCGACCATGGCGACGGCGTGCGTCTCGCACCAGGGCAGCACGGCATGCTCGATCGCCCGCTCGTTCAGATGGTACAGAACCTGATTGCAGGCGATGCGGTCCGGCCCGGCGATGGCGAGTGCCCGGTCGAGATCCTCGACATCGAAGTTGCTGACGCCCCAGGACAGGATCTTCCCGGCCCGCCGCAGATCCTCGAACCCGGCGATCGTCTCCTCCAGGGGGTGCTGGCCCGGCCAGTGCAGCAGGTAGCTGTCGAGGCGGTCGGTGCGCAGCCGCCGGAGGGAGCCCTCGCAGGCCCGCGCCACGCCGCGGCGGGTCGCGTTGCCCGGAACCACCTTCGAGACCAGAAAAACCTCCTCGCGGCAATCCGCGATCGCGTCGGCGACGATGGCCTCGGCATCGCCGTACATCTCGGCCGTGTCGATATGGGTCATGCCGGCGTCGATGCCGGCACGAAGCGCGGCGATCGCATCGCCACGGTCCGACCGGTCGATGTGCCAGGTGCCCTGGCCGATCACCGGCACCGGAACGCGGGTTGCACCGAAGCTCCTCGCATGCATGGCATCGTTCCCTTCCCTGTCTCGGCGGCTCTGCAGTGGCCGCAGACCCCCAAGGGGCCGGACCCCGCAGCAGCGCGCCGGTTTCGCGATTCTGCCGACCGCCACGCCTTACTCGCGCCATCTTGGATTGTTGAGCAATGGGCGTCGCGTGACGGCGGCGCTGCTCTTTAGGCCATGGCCTGATGTCCGGAGGCCCGGGCTTGCCGGGCCGGTGCCGCCGCGCCCTCGCGCCGGTCGCGTGGGATCGGGCTGCGGCCGGTCGGTTGGCCATGCTGGAGTTGCGCCGATGCTGCCCGCCCACCGCGTGTTCTGGGTCCTGATCCTGCTGGCGGCCGCGGGCGCCGGACTGCTCTACAACATCATCTTCGCGGCGGGCGCCTCGCCGCTCGCCGGGTTCACCTACGGGCTTTGCATGGGCGCGACGGTGCTGGCCTTCGATCGCGGCCTGATCCTGGCGGGCCTGCAGGCGCGGATCCGGCGTTTCCCGGCCTGGCTCTACGTCGTGGCGGCGGAACTCGCCTACGTTCTGATGATCATGGCCGGCAACGCCCTGGGCGGCCTGCTCGTCTGGGCCTTCGCACTCACCCCCGACGACCTCGCCTCGGCGACCCGGATGACCGCGCGGGTCCTCGCCTACGCCCTGGCGGTCTCCGGCCTCCTGGTCTTCGTGATCCGGATGCGCGATCTGATCGGCGGCGAGGTGTTCGTGAACTTCATGATCGGCCGCTACCACAGGCCGGTGGCGGAGGAGCGGATCTTCCTGTTCCTCGACGTGGTCGGCTCGACGGCCTTCGCGGAGGCGCACGGCGACCTGCGGGCGCAGGATTATCTCGGAGCCGTCTTCGCGACCTTGGCCGAGCCGGTCCGCCGCAACGGCGGCTCCGTCGACGACTATGTCGGCGATCTCGCCATCATCACGTGGCCGATGGCCCGCGGTCTCAAGGATGCGCGCTGCGTGACCTGTCTGTTCGACGTGATCGACCGGATCGAGGCGGATGCGGCGGCCTGGACGACCCGGTTCGGAACGGTGCCGCGGCTCCGGGCGGCGCTGCACGGCGGCTCGGTGGTCACGGCCGAAGTCGGCGTCGACCGTCACAAGATCG
>CAXTCV010000425.1:0-2808 GCA_964242725.1 uncultured Methylobacterium sp. | reverse complement strand
CTTCGGCCGCCAGCGTCACGACATCGGCGACGTCGCCGACGAAGACCGGCTGGAACCGCGTGTGACCGCCGCCGATCAGCGGCAGGGCCGGCGAGAACCGCGCCATGGCGGCGAAACGGTTGAAGAAATCGTCCTCCGGCCCGAAGACCACCGAGGGGCGCAGGATAACGGCATCGGGATAGACCTCGCGCACCGCCTCTTCGGCGCGCGCCTTGGACCGCGCATAGAGCGAGTCGGATTCGGCATCGGCGCCGATGGCCGAGACCTGGACGAAGCGCCGCACGCCGGCCTCCTTCGCCGCCTTCGCCATGGCGCGGGCTCCCGCGACATGAACCGACTCGAAGGTCTGGCTGCCGCTCTCGGTCAGCACGCCCACGAGATTGATCGCCACTTCGGCATTGCGCAGGGCGGCGGCGAGCGAGGCCGGGTAGCGGATATTGGTCTGGACGACCTGGATCTGGCCGACGCGGCCGAGCGGCATGAGGTAATTCGCAAGGTCGGGCCTGCGGCAGCCGGCCATCACCCGAAAGCCGCCACGCGCCAGCGCCCTGACGACGTGCCGGCCGAGGAAGCCGGACCCGCCGAACACGGTCACCTTGCCATTGGTCGCGAGTTCGGAACCGGCCATCATGCGCTCCAAGAGAGACGACGAGATGCCGGAAGCATGATCACCTGTGGCGACCTTGCCCCAGCAGAGCAGTGCGAGCCGTTGCATCGGCATGGAGCCGCATAGCGACTCCCGCTGCACGACATTGCTCTAGTGGAGGCGGGCCATCCTGTATAGCGCCTGCCGACGGAGGCGCCGATCGACCGCGGCGCTGCAGGCAGCATCGGCACAAAATGCCGCCGTTCAAGCGGCTTCGACGAGACCCTGCATGGCGGCGACGATCTGCTCGACGCGCCAGGGCTTCGGAATGAAGTGGACACGATCCGGCAGGTTCGATGGCTGGTGTTGGCCCGATGTGACCAGCACGCCGATGTGGGGCCAGTGACGGGAGATCATTTCGGCCAGATGCACGCCGTCGGAGTGGCCCGGCATGTTGACGTCGGTGAAGACGGCGGCGATATCGGTCGAGTTTTCGAGCAGGACGCCGAGCGCCTCGTCGGCATCGGCACGATCGATAACGGTCAGGCCCGCACCTTCCAGCGTCACCATCGTGTCGGCGCGGAGAAGGGGGTCATCTTCGACGAGGAGGATCGTGCTGCGCCGCATGGTAGTCCCACTCTAAACACGACAACTTCGTCTCACGAGAGTTAACGAAAAAGGTTAAGGAGTGGTTAACGAGGTGCGTCCGGGCCGACGGCGCACATGGCGAAGGGCCGTGCGCCCCGACGCGAAAACATCCTGGGCTGCTGCCGACGCCTGTGGGTGGAAGCCACGCAGGAAGCGGGCTAAGCATGACGGATCGACGTCTGCCAGCGGGATCGTACCATTACCGTGTCATCAAGCGACAACCGGCATTCGGGTTCGGTATCCGGACTTGATTCCGATCTTATCTCCGACGCGCCCGTCCCGACACCGCGCGCCGGCATCCCGTTCAACCTCCCGCTGCCGGCTGGCAACGAACTGGCCTATCTGGCCGAGGCGATCGGAAACCATCATCTCAGCGGCGACGGCCCCTTCACCAAGCGCTGCAACGCCTGGCTTGAAGCCCATACCGGCTGCCTCCAGGCGCTCCTGACGCACTCCTGCACGGCCGCGATGGAGATGGCGGCGCTGCTGTTCGACCTCGCGCCGGGCGACGAGGTCATCATGCCCTCCTTCACCTTCGTGTCGACCGCCAATGCGGCGGTGCTGCGCGGCGCCGTGCCGGTCTTCGTCGACATCCGGCCCGATACGCTGAACATCGACGAGCGCCTGATCGAAGCCGCCATCACGGAGAAGACCAAGGCGATCTTCGTGGTCCATTACGCCGGTGTCAGCTGTGCCATGGACGAGATCATGGCCATCGCCGAGCGCCATGGTCTCTACGTCATGGAGGACGCAGCCCAGGGCATTGCGGCCCACTACGACGGCCGCCCGCTTGGCTCGATCGGCCACCTCGGTGCCGTGAGTTTTCACGAGACCAAGAACCTGATCGCGGGCGAGGGCGGCGCCCTGCTGATCAATGATCAGCGCTTCGTCGACCGCGCCCATATCCTGCGGGAAAAGGGCACCAACCGAACCAAGTTCCTCCAGGGCCGCGTCGACAAATACACCTGGGTCGACGTGGGCTCGTCCTACCTGCCGAGCGAGCTCAACGCGGCCTTCCTGCTGGCGCAATGCGAGCAGGTGGACGCGATCCAGGAGGCGCGCCATCGCGCCTGGAACCGCTACCATCGCGCGCTCGCAGCTCTCGACCACGAGGGGCTGCTGACGCGTCCCACGGTTCCGCAGATCTGCTCGCCCAACGCCCATATCTATTACGTTCTGATGCCTACGGTCGAGAAGCGGGGTGAATTGCTCCGGCGCACCAAGGCGGCCGGCATAGGCGCAGTGTTCCACTACGTCCCGCTGCACAATGCGCCGGCGGGCCTGCGCTTCGCCCGACAGGCCGGTCCCCTGCCCCACACGGAGGATCTCAGCGCCCGGCTCGTCCGGCTGCCGCTCTGGGCCGGCCTGTCCGACGACGCGATCGATACGGTCCTCGAACTGGTCGAGTCCGTCGCCCGAAGTTCGTGATCCTGAAACTCAGGCCGGGAAAACATCCGAGCTTGGCCTGAGCCTTTGCCCCTACCATTGACAGCCCGCCCCGCCCCCCATAGAAACCGGGTCGAGGCCCTGGTGGCGGAATTGGTAGACGCGCTGGTTTCAGGTACCAGTGGGTA
>CAXTCV010000424.1:0-2808 GCA_964242725.1 uncultured Methylobacterium sp. | reverse complement strand
GGGTCTACCTGCTCTATCCCGATCCCTGGCCGAAGCGCCGCCAGCGCAAGCGCCGCTTCGTCTCGGACGGCTCCCTCGCCGAGATCGGCCGGGTCCTGAAGGATGGCGGCCGGTTCCGCTTCGCCAGCGACATCGACGACTATGCCGGCTGGACCCTGGTGCGGGCCGCGCGCTGCCCGGTCCTGACCTGGACGGCCCGGGGCGCGGCGGACTGGACGCGGCCCTTTCCGGACTGGCCCGGCACCCGCTACGAGGCCAAGGCGCTGGAAGCGGGACGGCGGCCGACCTACCTGGAATTCGCCCGCCGGCCCCGCGGCTCTCGAGCGCTCGCCGCCCAAGCGGAGACCGGTTCGGCGTAAGCGCGCAGGCTCAGGGGCTTAGGGCCGTTCGCGCTGGCAACGCGGGGGGACGGCTCTGGACCAACGGCCCGCGAGGTGGCTGCCGGCTATCGAAAAAGACGATGCCGATCAGAAAGTTAGCGCATCGCGCCGGTTCCGGTATCCGGTGCGATGCGCTAAGTAGGCGGCCTGAGCCGCGGTCACGCACCGAACCGGCTTCCGCGGCGGCGGGCCCGCGGGGAGCGCGCGCCGCATTCCCGGAGGACACCTTGCCACGGTCAGGCTCGGGCGCCATCCTGAGGTGCGGTCGCGGCTCGCGCCAAGCGCGGGGCCTTCCCCTGCGGGAGCGCGCCAGGGCGCGGTCGAGGATGCGTTCAAGTGAGTGAGCGGGTGGGGCAGGGCTCGGCGGCGGACGACCCGTATCGCACCGGCTTCGAGGAGGCCGCGATCGGCCTCCTCGTGCTGTCGGCGGACGAGACCGTGATCGTCGCCGCCAACCGGACGCTGCACGACCTGGTCGGCCGGGCGCCGGGCACGCTGCCCGGGCGGACGACCGCCGCGCTGCTCGGCGAAGGGTCGGGAACCGAGGGGCCCGGGAGCCTTCGGGCCGGCCTCCAGTACTGGCGGCGCGCGGATGGCAGCACCCTCGACGTGCGGGTGCGCCGTACCGGCCATACCCTCGTGGTCGAGGCCGTCGACGTGGACGCGGCCGCCCATTCCGAGGCGAACCGCGAGGCGCTGGCCGCGGCCGGCCTCGGGGAATGGCGCTGGGAGCGCACCACGGGCCTGCTCACCCTGTCGCGCCGGGCCGCGCGGATCCTGGGCCGCCCGCCGGGCCGCTCCGTGTCGTGGGACGCGCTGAAGAGCGGCCTGTCCGAGACGGAACTGGTCCGCCTGAGCGCGATCATCGCGGAGGTGAGCGCGGCCGGCGAGCCTTACCAGTTCGACACCCCCACGACGGTGGCCGGGCGCACGGTGATCCTGCGGGTCCGCGGGCAGGCCGTGCCGGGCCCCGACGGCACGGCCGCCAGCATGGTCGGGATCATCCAGGACATCACCACCCGGGTCGAGGCCCGGGACGAGATCCTGTCCCGCGACCAGCGCCTGCGGGTCGCGACCACGATCGCCAAGCTCGGCATCTTCGAGTGGCACATGCTCGAGGATCAGGCGATCTGGGAGAACGAGCACATGTACGAGATCTTCGGGCACGCGCCCGAGGATGGCACCATCGGCAAGGCCGAGTTCCTCAACGACATCCTCCATCCGGAGGACCGTCCGGCGGTGCGCAAGGCGATCTCCCGGGCCCTGCGGGAGGACGGGATCCTGCAGATCGGCGGCCGCATCCGGCGCAAGTCGGACGGCGCGTGGCGCACGATCGACATGGCCGGCCGGTTCGAGCGCGACGCCCCCGGCCGCCTGCCGCGGCGCCTGATCGGCGTGGTCGCCGACGTGACCGACCGGCGCATCGCCGAGGAACGCCAGAGCCTGCTGATCCGCGAACTGCACCACCGGGTGAAGAACACCCTGGCCACCGTCCAGGCCATCGTCGGCTCCACGGCGCGGACCGCGTCGAGCATCGAGAGCTTCTACGAGGCCTTCGTCGGGCGCATCAAATCCCTCGCCCACACCCATTCGGTGCTCACCGAGGACACGTGGCAGACGGCATCCCTGGCGAACCTCCTGCTCAACGAGCTGAAGCCCTACGCCGAGGTGGCGCCGGAGGACGGCGCCGAGGGCCGCATCAGCCTCGAAGGGCCGGCGATCGACCTGCCCTCCGAGGTCGCCGTGCCGATCGGGATGGCGATCCACGAACTCACCACCAACGCCGCCAAGTACGGGGCGCTCTCCAACCGCACCGGGCGGGTCGCGGTGGAATGGTCGCTGGAGCCCGGCGGCCCGGCCGGTATCCTGCGCTTCTCCTGGCGGGAGACCGGCGGCCCCCGGGTCGCGCCGCCGAGCCGCCAGGGCTTCGGGTCGCGCCTGCTGCAGCGGGTGCTGATCACGCAGGTCCAGGCCGAGGTGGTGACCGACTACGCCCCCGGCGGGTTCTCCCTGACCATGCGCGCCCCGATCCCGCCGCGCAACGACAGCCTCAACCCGCTGGTGTGACCCGCCCGCGGCGGCCCCTCAGGCCGCGCCCCGGGTCCCGGACTCGCCGCCATTGTCCACGAAGGCCTTCAGCTCGTCGAGCGACGCGAAGGTGAACCGGCCCTGCGGCGTCTCCGCCTCGATCGAACCGTTCTCGAACATCACGTAGGTGTTGCCGCCGGAGGCGTAGCGCCCGACCACGGTGCGCGCGTCCGGTTTCGGGGCGGGCGGTGCGGGTTCGGGCGCCGTGTCGAGGCTCGGACGCAGGGACGGCTCCGGTTTCGCGGGGGCCTCGGGCGCGGCGAACAGGTCGTCCTCGGGGGCGGTCACGGGCGCGGGCGGGGGCGTCTCGGGCCTGGACAGGTCCGGCCTGGACACGTCC
>CAXTCV010000423.1:0-2813 GCA_964242725.1 uncultured Methylobacterium sp. | reverse complement strand
CCAAGAAGGGCTGCGACCACGGCCAGTGCGGCGCCTGCACGATGATCGTCGACGGGCGGCGCATCAACGCCTGCCTGACCCTGGCGGTCATGCACCAGGGCGCCGAGATCACCACGATCGAGGGTCTCGGGCAGCCCGACGCCCTGCACCCGATGCAGGCCGCCTTCGTGAAACACGACGGCTACCAGTGCGGCTACTGCACCCCGGGCCAGATCTGCTCGGGGGTGGCCGTCCTCGACGAGATCCGGGCCGGCATCCCGAGCCACGTGACCGCCGACCTCGAGGCCGCGCCCCGGGTCACGGAGGCCGAGATCCGCGAGCGCATGAGCGGCAACATCTGCCGCTGCGGCGCCTATTCCAACATCGTCGAGGCGATGACCGAGGTTGCCGGGAGGTCGGCATGAAGTCCTTCACCTACGAGCGCCCGAACTCCCCCGCCGCGGCGGCCGCCGCCGTCGCCGGCACGCCGGAGGCCAAGTTCATCGCCGGGGGCACGAACCTCCTCGACCTGATGAAGCTGCAGATCGAGACCCCGCGCCACCTCGTCGACGTGAACGGGCTCGGCCTCGACACGGTCGAGCCGACCGCGGAGGGCGGCCTGCGCATCGGCGCCCTGGTGCGCAACACCGACCTCGCCGCCCATCCGCGGGTGCGCCGGGATTACGGGGTGCTCGCCCGGGCGCTGCTCGCGGGCGCTTCGGGGCAGCTGCGCAACAAGGCGACCACCGCCGGCAACCTGCTCCAGCGGACCCGCTGCCCGTATTTCTACGACACCGCCCAGGCCTGCAACAAACGCCAGCCGGGCTCCGGCTGTTCGGCCCTCGACGGCGTGAGCCGCCAGCTCGCGGTGATCGGCGGCAGCGCGGCCTGCATCGCCACGCATCCCGGCGACATGGCGGTGGCCATGCGCGTGCTCGACGCCACGGTCGAGACGATCGATGCCGAGGGCGCCGCGCGGAAAATCCCGATCGCCGAGTTCCACCGCCTGCCCGGCGACGAACCCCAGCGCGACACGAACCTGAAGCCCGGCGAGCTGATCACCGCGGTGACCCTGCCCGAGCCGGTGGCGGGCACGCATATCTACCGCAAGGTCCGCGACCGGGCCTCCTACGCCTACGCGCTGGTCTCGGTGGCGGCGATCCTGCGCAAGGACGGCAGCGGCCACGTCGCCTTCGGCGGCGTCGCCCCGAAGCCCTGGCGGGTCGAGGCGGCCGAGGCCGATCTGCCGAGGGGCGCCAAGGCCGTGACCGACCGGGTCTTCGCCGATGCCGGGCCCACCCACGAGAACGCCTACAAGCTGAAGCTCGCCGAGAGGACCCTCGGCGCCGCGCTCAACCAAGCGAGGGCCTGAGCCATGAAGTTCGACACCCCCGCCGGCCAGAACCCCATCGACCGGCTCAAGGTCGTGGGCCAGCCCACCGACCGCATCGACGGCAAGTACAAGACCACCGGCACCGCCCCCTACGCCTACGAGCGCAACGACGTCGCGCCCGACGCCGCCTACGGCTACGTGCTCGGCGCCGGCATCGCCAAGGGCCGCGTCCGCCGCATCGACACCGCGTCGGCCCGGCAGGCCCCCGGCGTGATCGCGATCGTCACGACCCTCGACACGCCCCGGGTCGAGCGCGGCGTCATGAACGTCGCCTACCTGTTCGGCGGCGACGTGATCCAGCACTACCACCAGGCGATCGCCGTGGTGGTGGCCGAGACCTTCGAGCAGGCCCGGGCGGCGGCCTTCCTGGTCCAGGTCGAGTACGCCCCCGAGGCGGGCAAGTTCGACCTCGCCGCCGAGGCGGAGGGGGCCGAGCCGGTCCCGGCCGAGAGCGGCGAGGGCAGCGGCGGCGACGGCGAGGAGCGGGTCGGGGACTTCGAGGGTGCCTTCGCGCAGGCCCCCGTGACCCTCGACGCGGCCTACACGACCGCCGACGAGAGCCACGCCATGATGGAGCCGCACGCCACGGTGGCGGCCTGGGACGGCGACCGGGTCACGCTCTGGACGGCCAACCAGATGATCGGCTGGGGCCATGGCAGCATCGCCAAGATGCTGGATCTGCCGAAGGCGAAGGTCCGGCTCGATGCGCCCTATGTCGGCGGCGGCTTCGGCGGCAAGCTGTTCGTGCGCGCCGACGCGGTGCTGGCGGCGCTCGCCTCCAAGGCGGCGGGGCGGCCCGTGAAGGTGGCGCTGACGCGTCCCCTGATCGCCAACAACACCACCCACCGGCCGGCCACGATCCAGCGCGTGCGCATCGGCGCCACGCAGGACGGCACCATCACGGCCATCGCCCACGAGAGCATTTCGGGCAACCTGCCGGACGGCGATCCCGAGACGGCGGTGAACCAGACCAAGCTCCTCTACGCGGGGGCGAACCGCCTGACCGCCCTGAAGCTCGCCCGTCTCGACCTGCCCGAGGGCAATGCCATGCGGGCCCCCGGCGAGGCCCCGGGCCTGGCGGTGCTCGAGGTCGCCATGGACGAGATGGCGGAAAAACTCGGCCTCGACCCGGTGGAGTTCCGCATCCGCAACGACACCCAGGTCGATCCGAACCAGCCGGACCGCCGCTTCTCCCACCGCGACCTCGTCGGCTGTCTCAAGCTCGGCGCGGAGCGGTTCGGCTGGGGCGAGCGCAACCCGAAGCCCGGCCAGGTGCGGGACGGGCAGTGGCTCGTCGGCATCGGCATGGCGGCGGCGTTCCGCAACAACATGGTGATGAAGTCGGGCGCCCGGGTTCGGCTGGACGGCAGCGGTACCGTCACGGTCGAGACCGACATGACCGACATCGGCACCGGCAGCTACACGATCATCGCCCAGACCG
>CAXTCV010000422.1:0-2828 GCA_964242725.1 uncultured Methylobacterium sp. | reverse complement strand
GCCTCGGCCTCAGCGAGACCGCCTACGGCCTCGGGGCCTCGCTGTTCTTCCTCGGATACTTCCTGTTCGAGGTGCCGGCCAACGTGTTCCTGGAGCGGGTCGGGGCGCGGATCTGGTTCGCCCGGATCATGCTCACCTGGGGCCTCGTCACGGTGCTGCTCGGCTTTACCCGGGGCACGGCGATGTTCTACGCGCTGCGCTTCCTGCTCGGCGTCGCCGAGGCCGGCTTCTTCCCGGGCGTGCTGTTCGCCCTCACCCTGTGGTTCCCGCAAGGTCACCGGGCCCGGATGATCGGCTGGTTCATGATCGCCAGCGCGGTGGCCAACGCGGTCGGCGCGGCGGTCGGCGGAGCGCTCCTCGGCCTGAACGGCGTCCTGGGTCTCGCGGGCTGGCAATGGGTGTTCCTGGCCACCGGGGCGCCGGCGATCCTGATGGCCGTGATCGTCCTGTTCGTCCTGCCCGACGGACCCGAGACCGCGCCCTGGCTGTCGCAGGCCCAGCGCGACTGGCTCGCCCGGACCCTCCAGGCGGAGCGCGCGGGCGGGGGCCATGTCGATCACGGCAACCCGTTCGCGGCGCTCCTCGACCGGCGGGTGCTGATGCTGGCCGGCGTCTATATCTGCCTGCCGCTGGCCGCCTACGGCCTGGGCTACTGGCTGCCGACCGTGGTCAAGGGCTTCGGCGTCTCGAACCTGACCAACGGCTTCCTCAACATCATCCCCTGGATGGCCACGGCCTTGGCCCTGTGGTGGGTCCCGCGCCACGCCGCCCGCACCGGCGCGCAGGGCAACGCCCTGACCTGGCACGTGGTCGGGCCCGCGCTGGTCGGGGCGGCCGGGCTGGCGCTCAGCGTCGTCCTGCCGGGAAACGCGGTGAAGTTCGCCTGCCTGTGCGTGGCGGCGGCCGGGACCTTCTCGGCGCAGCCGGTCTTCTGGTCGATGCCGGGAACCTTCCTGCGCGGCGCCTCGGCGGCGGCGGGGATCGCGGCGATCAACTCCGTGGGCAATCTCGGCGGCTTCGTGGCGCAGAACGCGGTGCCCTTCATCCGCGACCAGACCCGCAGCGACCTCGTGCCGATGCTGTTCCTGTCGGCCTGCCTCGCCGTGGGGGCCGGCCTGATGTTCGTGGTGCTCTCCGCCCTGCGCCGGGACGCGGAGCGGCGCGCCGTGCCGGCCGCTCCGCGGGCGGCCTGAACGCAGGGCGGCCTCGTGCGTTATGCTTCTTCAAGCCGGATCGACCGGCAGGATGATGCGACCCTGCGCGCCTGCGGGGTGCCATCGAGGAGGAAACCGCGATGAGTCAGGGATTTCCGCTTATGATTCTCGCCTTCGGGACGCTCGGTGGCATCTGGTTGCTGGCCGCCGCGGCCCGGAAGCAGGTCGCCGACGCCAAAGGCAGCCCGGAGCGCTCCAACGTGATTCAGCATCACGGCGGCGCGCCGCGACCCAACATGCCGGGCACCGAGCACTGAGCGCGTTGTCGACCCTGGTCGCGACAGGGCCGTGCCGATAATCGAAGGTCTCGGGTTCGAAAGGTCCGGGATCCAGCCCTTTCGAGCTCTTTGGGCTGGGTGCAGGGATCACGATCCAAGGCTGTCACATCGTGACAGAGCCGCGTGTTTCCCCTCCCCCTTGCGGGCTTGCGGATTCAAGCGCGAGCCGGGCCACTCAGGTGCAGGACGAGGTGCAGGCCCCCTTTCCCGCCCGGGAAGGGGGCCTGTCGCGCCTTCCCGGCCCGCTGTGTGACCATCGTGGCCCTTGTGGGGAGGAGAGCGCGTCTGGTCGGTCTCCCGGCACCTCCGGAAACACCTTGACAGGGTGGGCATGCGCCTTCTGGAATCCCGCGCTCCGAGAGTGGATCACCGGCCGTTAGCCGGCGGCGATCCGCCGGCAATGGTCGAGGGCGGCACCGATCAGGTTGTCGCTGGCCTCCGGCGTCCGGAAGGCCGAATGCGCCGAGAGGGTGACGTTGGGCAAGCCGGCCAGCGGGTGATCCGCCGGCAGCGGCTCGACCGTGAACACGTCGAGCCCGGCCTGCGCGATGGGCCCCGTGCGTAGGGCTTCGACCAGGGCGACCTCGTCGACCACCGCGCCCCGGGCGGTGTTGATCAGGATGGCGCCGGGCTTCATCGCGGCGAGGCGCGCGGCCGAGAGGAAGCCGCGGGTCTCGTCGGTCAACAGCAGGTGGAGCGAGACCACGTCGCTTTCGGCGAGCAGGCGGTCCAGCGACACGAAGGCGACCCCCGGATGGGTTTTCGGGGTCCGGTTCCAGGCGAGCACGCGCAGGCCGACGCCCTGGCACAGCCGCGCCATCTCGGCCCCGATCCCGCCGAAGCCGACGAGACCCACCGTCTTGCCGGTGAGCTGCATCCCCGCGGTGCGGAGCCAGGATCCGGCGCGCATGCCCCGGTCCATGGCGGCGATCCCCCGGGCGGCGGCCCACATCAGCGCGAAGGCGCATTCGGCGACCGCCGTGTCGCCGTAGCCCTTGATGGTGTGGACCGTCACGCCGAGCTCGGCCCGGAGCGCCTCCGGGTCCATGTAGCTGCGCGCGCCGGTGCCGAGGAAGACCACGTGCTTCAGCCCTGTGCAGGCGCGGGCCACGGCGAGGGGGAGGGCGGTGTGGTCGATCACCGCGACCCCGGCCCCGGCCAGGATCCCCGGCAGGTCCTCGGGGGCGATGGCGGGCTCCGCGTGGATCGCGAAGGGCGGGTCGTCCGGCCGCAGCAGGCGCCGGGCCACCGCCGCCAGGGTCTCGTTGGCATCCACGAACACCGCGCGCATCGGCGTCTCCCTGTTCCGTCCCCAGGATGCGTCCGGTGCGCGGGC
>CAXTCV010000421.1:0-2829 GCA_964242725.1 uncultured Methylobacterium sp. | reverse complement strand
GGTGAGTTCCTCGGTGGCCGCCGCGACCGTATCGGCGGAGTGCGCGGCCGAATCCGCCGTCCCCGCCACCGCCCGGCTGAGGTCGGTGGTGTCCTGGGCGGCCCGGGCCATGCCGTGCGCGGAGGCCTCCAGCTGGGCGGCGGCGGCCGAGACCCCCTCGACGATGCCGCCGACCTGGCGCTCGAAGCTGTCGGCGAGGCCGAGCGCGGCCTGGCGCCGGGCGGCGTCGGTCTCGGATGCGCGCCGCTCCTGCGCGGCCCGGGCCGCGCGGCGCTCGGCGACGCTGTCACGGAACGCCAGAGCGGCTCCGGCGATCGCCCGGACCTCCTGCGGGCCGCCCGTGGGGATGTCCAGATCGGCGTCCATCCCCTCCTCCCGGCCGATCGCCGCCAGCACCCGGGCCATCCGGGCGAGCGGCCGGGCGATGGCCGTGCCGAGCCAGACCGCGAGGCCGGCCGAGAGGGCGAACAGGGCGAGGCCCCCGGCGGCCCAGAGGGTCAGCATCCGGTCGGCCCGGGCGCGCACGGCGCCGGCGGCGGCCACCAGATCGGCGCTCAGCCGGTCCTCCACGCCCTTCAGGGCATCGATGCGCTGCGTGGCGAGGCGGAACCAGGCGGGGGCGTCGCGGAAGGCGAGGGCTGCGCCCGGCATCGTCTCCTGGACGGCCTGGCGCAGGCGCGCGACCTCCCGGGCCGGCTCCGTCGCCTCGGCGGCGTCGAGCAGGGCCGCCTGCCCGGCCCCGGCCCCGGCCCGGAACAGGCCCGCATAGGTCGCCTGCTCGGCCGAGAGGGTGACGAGCCGGCGGGCGGCCGCGAGGTCGAGGCTGCCGGACGCGAAGGCCGCCGCGGCGGCCGCCCGCTCCTGGCCGGCGGCTTCCTTCAGCGCCAGGAAGGCCGCGTAGGCGTTCGCCCGGGCGGCGAGGCCGGCCTCGTCGATCACCCCGCCCATCGCGCGCACGAGCCCCAGCCCCTCGCCGATCAGGCCGGTATAGAACGCCGCCGCCTGGGGCACGCCCGGCGTCAGGGCGTCCACCGCCCGGCGCTCGGCCGGAAGCCCGGCGAGCACCCGCGTGAAATCCGATCCGCGCGCCGCGAAGACCGGGCCGAAGCCCGTCGCCGCCGCCATGGCCTCGGGCAGGCCGGCGAGTGCCGCATCGGTGCGCCCGCGCTGGGCCGCGAGTTCGGGCCCGAACTGCGTCCCCTTCGCGCCCAGGAACAGGCTGGAGGCGCCGCGCTCGCGCTGGGCCTCGTGCACGAAGGCGCTGATCCGGGAGGCGAGGCCGACGAGGGTCTCCACCCGGTCCATCTCGGCGCGCCGCGCCCACTGGTCCGACACCGCCAGGCCCGCCGCCCCCGCGAAGGCCAGGGTCGGAGCGAGCGCCACCACCAGGATGCGGGCGCGGAGGGAGGAGAGGACGGGCATCGCGGCGGTCTCGGGTCTTGGCGGCTTCAGAACGCCCGATGTCGCCGCATTTGGTAAAGGTCCGGTTTACCAAGGTGATCAGGGATCTCTGTAGGTCTACACTCGAGCGGTGTTCTGATCAGTATCACCGGCTTCGACAGACGGATAGATAAAGATATTTTCGTTGAATATAGCTGCTTTGAAGATAAGAAAAGCTTGGTGGCGGTGTATCAAACCCCTGGTTGTGATTTGGCATAGTCTTTTCGCGCGGCCACACCATCCGCCGCCCTCTCGCGCAGCGGATTCGTGATCCTGTTCGACCGGCCCGGGGCGATCCGGCGCGACCGGGCGCGCACGCCGCGTTGACGCGGGCCGTCTGCGCACCATCCTGGGTGAGCATCACGGGCGGATCGACGCCGCGAACCTCCGGCGCGCCCGCGCGCCGATCGGGGGCGGGCTTTGTGGCGTGAGGGGGACGCGATGGCCGAGGCGGATCCGGGAACCGGCATCTTCGACGTGGCGGCGCTGGCGGCGGCTTTGCCGGACAGCGCGGCGACGCTCCTGGTCGACACCTACCTGACCGACCGGGCGGCGGCGAGCGCCCGGGTGTTCCGGATCTACCGGCCGACCCCGCCGCACTACCATGCCACCTGCGACGAATACCTCTACTGCCTCTCGGGCCGGGGCCGGGTCTGGCTGGGCGACCCGGCCGCCGTGACGGCGTTCGGGCCCGGCCAGCTGCTGTTCTTCGAGAAGGGCACGGTCCACGCGATGCCGGAGATCGACCCCGGGGAACCGGTGGTGTTCCTGTCGATCGACACCCCCCGGCGGGCGCCCACCGACATCGTCTTCGTGAATCCGCAGGACGGCAGCCCCGCGACCTTCATGGCGCGCAACGCCGGGGCTTGAGCCTCACACCCGCAGGGACCGCCCGGCCGCCGCCACGCCCAGGAGCAGGGCCGCCACGATCAGGAACGCCGCGGGCAGGCCGAGCGCCTGCGCCACGAAGCCGATCAGGGCGGGGCCCGCCAGCACCCCAGCATAGCCGAGCGTCGTCACCGCCGGCACCGCCACGCGCGCGGGCATCGCGCTCTGGCGGCCGGCCGCCGTGAACAGGACCGGGACGATGTTGGCGCAGCCCGCCCCGACCAGGGCGTAGCCCGCGAGCGCCGCCTCCCAGCCCGGCACCAGGACCGAGAGCGCGAGGCCGGCCGCCGCCAGGAGCCCGCCGAGCACGACCACCCGCCGTCGGCCGAGCCGGGCCACGACCCGGTCGCCCGCGAGCCGCCCGGCCGTCATGGTCACCGAGAAGGCCGCGTAGCCGAGCGCCGCCCAGGCGGGATCGAGCCCGCGCTGCTGGATCAGGAACAGGGCGCTCCAGTCGAGGGCCGAGCCCTCGGTGAGGAACACCACGAAGCAGAGCAGGCC
>CAXTCV010000420.1:0-2831 GCA_964242725.1 uncultured Methylobacterium sp. | reverse complement strand
GGGCGCAGGTGCAGGAAGCTGCGCTCGCCCGTGGCCGCCTCGGCGACGTGCTGGATCGTGTCGAGCAGATCGGCCACCGCCTGCGGCGCGACCGGCCGGAACTCGGCCTTCGGCGCGACCCAGCGCTTCCGCGTGCGTCCCGTGGCGATCTGCGCCTCGCTCAGCGCGTCGAAATCCCGGCGTCGGGTCATGGATCCTCCCTCCAAGCTGGGCCTGCGATGGGAAAATCTGCCCGGAACATGGTTGATGGATGGTTAACGGCGGACCCGGTTCCCCCCGTTCGGGCCCCGATCCGATGCGGCGCGCCGCCCGTCGCCGCGCCGTCGGGAACGCGGTTCGACGCCGTCGGCTTGATCCCCGGACGGGATCCCTCTAGGCAGTAAAAACCGTGGTAAATCAATAGATTGGTGTGATTATAAACTACACCCTCCGGGCCGCCGCCGGATCCCCGCCGCGGTGACCGGACCCGCCGGACTCGCGCTCGGCACCCGGGTCGCCGGCTCCCTGGCCGGCCTGCGGCCGCTCGCGCCGTTTTTCTGCCTGTACGTGACCTTCGGGGCCACGCTCGGCTTCCTGTCGGGCGGGGCGCCCCTGATCCTGCGGGCGCGGGGGGTGGAACTGGCCGAGATCGGCCTGCTCCAGCTGATCAACCTTCCGGTCGGGCTCACATTCCTGTGGGCTCCCCTCCTCGATCGCCTGCGCCTGCCGGTCCTGACGCACCGCCTCGGCTGGATCGCGGCCGCGCAGGGGGCGACGATCCTCCTGCTCGCCGGCCTCAGCCTCGGCGAGCGCTGGCCGCTCCCGCTGCTCCTCACCCTGGCGGTGGCGGCCTGCACCGGCGTGGCCACCATGGACATCGCCCTCGAAGCCCTGGTGGTCGAGACCGTGCCGGCGGACCGGCGCGCCGTCGTGGCCTCGGCCAAGCTGGCCGGGGCCTCCCTCGGCGGCATCCTGGGGGTCGGCGTGCTGGTCGGCTCCTACGACCGGCTCGGCTGGCACGGGGCGGTCCTGGCCTGCGCGGCCCTCGACGCCCTCTGCCTCCTGCCGATCCTGGGCTATCCGGAGGCGCGCCTCCGCGGGATCGGGAACCAACCGGAGCGATGGTCGGGCTCCCTGTCCCGCCTGCGCGTCCTCGGGGGGCGGGTGCTGGTGCTCGGGGCCTACTTCGCCGCCGCCTACCTGCTCTCCGGGCCCAACACCCTGGCGCTGCTCGATCTCGGCGTCCCGCTCGGGCCGGTGGGCTTCCTGACCGGCACCGTCCTGCCGGCGGTCAATCTGGTCATGGCGCTGGCGGCGGGCGGCCTCGCGGCCCGGTTCGGCACGGTCCGGCTGATCGCCCTGGGGGCCGCCGGAATCCTCGCCTCCGGGGGCCTGATGGCCGCCGCCTGCGCGGGCGGGATGGCGGAACTCGCGGTCGCCGCCACGGTCCTGAACTTCGTCGCCGGCGGGTTCCTCGGCGTCCCGGTGTTCAACATGATCTACCGCTGGGCCCAGGGGCCGAAGCCCGCCACCGACTACGCGCTGCTGTTCGGGGCGGCCTTCTTGGCCGCGATGCCCCTGCGGGTCGCCGCCCCGGCGCTGGCCGGCTGGATCGGCTGGCCGGGCTACTTCGCCGCCGCCCTGGCGCCCTACGCCGCCGCGGTGGCCTGGCTCGCCCGCGCGGTGGACCGGACCCTGCGGGCCGACCGGGCGGGGCTGCGATGACCGCCCGAATGATCGCCGACCTGACCGCCCGGGTCCCCGACGCCCTCGCGGCCTACCGGGACGGCGTCGCGGCCGGGCCCGGCGGACCGGCGGCGACGCCGCTCCGCGCCCTGCGCGATCCCGGCGTGTTCGACGCGACCCTCGCGGCCTTCGCGGCGGGGCTCGGCCCGGATGCGGGCTGCGACCGGCGCGTCCTGGTCTCGTACTGGAGCCAGTTCTATCTCGCGGCCCTCGCGACCCCGGCGCTGACCGCCCTGGTGCGCCTCGGCCGGCCGCTGCCGCTCGCCTTCGACGCGGTGAGCCTCGAATGCGACGGGGCCGGGCGGCCCTGTCGCTTCCGCCTGCCCGCGGACGCGCCCGGCCGCGGAGCCCGCCCGGTCCCCGGCCTCGCCGGGCTGGTGGAGGCGCACCTGCGCCCCTTCGTGGACCTGTGCCACGCCCGGTGCGGGATCGCCCCGCGGATCCTCTGGGGCAATGCCGCGGTGATCCTCGACCACGTCGCCCGGGAACTCGGCGCCCCGGAGGCCTCGTCCTGTGACGACGTCGCGTCCTGCCTCGGATGGCGCGGCGGGCCGGGCTGCTCTATGAGCCCCCTGGCCCAGGCGCTCTGCCCGGGGGATCCGGGCTGCCGGCGCCGGCGCGTCTGCTGCCTGCGCCACCGCCTGCCGGGGGTGCCGTCCTGCGGCGCGCTCTGCCCCGTCGACTGCGCCGCGAAACGCCGATCCGAGCCGCGATGCTGAAGGCCTTCCTCGCCTATTACCGGCCGCATCGGACCCTGTTCCTGGTCGATTTCGGCTGCGCCGTGCTGTCCGGGCTGCTGGAGCTCGGCTTCCCCATCGCCGTGAAGGGCTTCATCGATTCCCTGCTGCCCCGGCAGGATTGGGGGCTGATCGTGCTCGCGGCCGCCGGACTCGCGCTGATCTACGTGGCCAATGCCGGGCTGATGGTGGTGGTCACCTACTGGGGCCACGTGCTCGGCATCAACATCGAGACCACGATGCGGGCGCGGGCCTTCGACCACCTGCAAAAACTCTCCTTCCGCTTCTACGACGCCCAGAAGACCGGCCACCTCGTCGCCCGGGTGACCAAGGACCTGGAGGAGATCGGCGAGGTCGCCCATCACGGGC
>CAXTCV010000419.1:0-2835 GCA_964242725.1 uncultured Methylobacterium sp. | reverse complement strand
AGGGCAAGGAGGATCTTGATGCGCATCGCGACGCTCAGGGTTGAGCGGGCGTGCATAGGATCGATCGGTTTGTACGGAGTTTCCGCCGGGCTCACAGACCGTGGTTGTGGGCCGTTCCCGCGGGCGTGGTGAACGAAGGGTTGCGGCCGCGCCGCGATCGTCCCGAGCGTCGCCCCGAACGGTGGTTTCCCGCTTCCGGAACAAGATGATGCCAAACCAAAGACCTCGCGCATCATCCCGAAAGGCGGTTTCCGGCTTTCGGAAGAAGATGCTGCGGAATCAAGGGCCTACAGCATCGTGCCGGGTCCGCTTGTCGGGACGATGCTGGAGCGCATCGCCCTGGTTCCGATGCCCAGGATGATGCGCTATGCCGCCGGCCCGGGTTTCCCACAGGCGGAGGACAGGATGCGGCTCAGGATCGGCGTGGCTCTGGCGATTCTGGTGGTTGCGGTCGCTGTGCTCGTGGCGGGTCCGTGGCCGCACGGCGTCCGGCTGCCGGACGTCCTGACCGGAGGCACCCCCGTCCTGCCCGATGGGTCGCGGCCGGTGGCGGGATCCACGGACCTCTCCGGCCATGCCACCCTCGGCGCCGGCCAGCATCCGGCGACCCTGCGGCTCGCCTGCGATCCGGCCGGATCCGGGCTGTCGGCGGTGCTGACGGTGCCGCGCTTCGCGGAGATGGCGGCGGGCTTCGATGTCGCCGGTCTGGAGGGGGCCGGACTTGCGGCACCGCTCACCGGCCTCCTGGTCTCGAATGCCGGCGGCGTCCGGTCCGTGCGGATGCCGGTGCAGGGCGCGGAATCGCGCGATGCCGACAAGAGCGTCAGCCTGACGGTGGCCGGTGCCCGCCGGGGCGAGGATCCCCTGCGCGGCATTGCCCTCGCCTTGACCCAGGCCGGCACGCGGCTGACCTGGACACAGGCGAGCCCGCGCGCCGGGGATCAGCCCCTGACGGCGGGTTTTTCGGTCGCGGACCGGGACGCGGCGGCGCTGAAGACGGCGCTCGGCGGCTGCCTCGCGGTGCCGCCGCCCTAGGGGTCGTGCCCGGGTCCGGCGACGCCGGACCCGGGGTGATCAGCGGCCCTTCTTGTAGAGCTTGCTGGCGATCTCGAAGATCTCCTCCGGCGCGTAGTCCGGCGCGAAGGCGCCGTAATTGCCGTCGAGTTCCGGGATCTTGCCGCCCTCGGGATAGCCGTCGACCACTTCGAGGTTGCCCGGCGGGTCCCCCGGAAGCGCCACCTCGTCGTTCGACCAGACGCCGGCGGCCTCCTGGTAATCCGCCTCGCTGAAGGTGTAGAGGCGCCGGTGCTTGCCCTCGTCGAGATACTTCTGACACTCGGGCACCCGCGACAGATCGATGTTCGGGGTCGGCAGCATCTTCTCGATCTCGACGCCGGTCAGCTTCTTCAACGCCAGCGCGTAGGCGTGGGCGTGCAGGGATCCGCGCACCAGAAGGTAGGCGCAGACTTCCCGGCCGGTCGGCTCGATCATGGTCTCGTAGACCCGCAGCTTATGGATGCGCGCGCCGCATTCCAGGTGGAAGTTGTGCAGCAGATCGATGATCAGGTTACCGGTCGTCGTCACCATGTCCATGTTCCAGGACGCGGCGTTGGAGTTCATCGGCATCGCGCCGCCGCCATTCGCCAGGAAGCTGCCGGCGAGGCGCACGTCCTGCATCTCGGCGAAGGGCGCCTTGGAGATGTCGACGTCCTTGGCCGGGTTGCCCGGGCCGTTGTTCAGCATGGCGATGCCGGTCGAGACCAGCTCGACATGACCGATTTCCTCGGCAAAAATGCTCGACACGAGGCTGTAGAACGGCCGCAGCTTGGTCTTGTTGCGGAAATTGAAGCTCTGGAACATGTAGTTCCCGAGGGTCGACATCTCGCCATACTTGCCACCGAGCAGTTCCTGCAGGGCGGCGGCTGCGTTGGGCTCCGGCTTTTTCGGTTCCGGCAGCTCCGTCAGCAGGCGGTCGATCTTCATGAACATGCGGAAAGCTCCGTTTGCGCGAGACGCGCATGGAGCCTACCGGTGAGGCCGCTACATGTTCCGGTTGTAACCGTCGATCTTCTCCCCCGGGGCCGGTCCATGAGGCCGCAGCGGTCGGGGCCCGACGCGGCGCAGCCGTGCTGATTCCCGCACGGGCGCGGATCCGCGGCCCGGCGAACGCGATGACGGCGCGCACCGCCGGGCGCCTGTGGCGCCGGAGGGGCGGACCCGATCGGCCTCCGCCGCCCGCCCCTCGTCATCCGGCGGAACCCGCACGCGCCGGCCCGCGTCCAGATCCTCGGCGACGCGCAGATGCTGGACCGGCCCCATGCTCGCCGCGAGGCTTGCCAACCTCACCGACGATCGGCCGCAGGACATCGCCGTCCGGGCCTCGTCCCCGAAACCCCGGGCGGTCGGTGGCCCGAGCCTCGGCCAAAAAGAAACCACGCGGCGCGCATTCGGCGCGCCGCGTGGTTCGGGTTTCGGAGGGCCGATCTGCAGTATTCCGAACCGACCCTGCCGAACAAGCGGCAAGGTCGGGCCGTCAGTCACTGCGCTCGCTGGACGATCTCAGTACGAGCCGAACTTGTAGTTCAGGCCGGCGCGGATGACGGCGAACTCGTCGGAGCGGCGGCCGAGGGTGTTGTAGGCCACCGGGAAGTTGGTGGCGGCGTTGATGACGAACGCGCCCTGGTTGCGGGTGTTGCGGTCGAGGTTGACGTACAGGCCTTCGACCTTGAGCGTCACGGCCGAGGAGCGGAAGAAGTTCAGGAACGAGTCGGTCGGGAGGGCGTACTCCATGCCGCCGCCGACGGCGTAGCCGGTGCGGAAGCTGTCGTTGCCGGC